>NZ_MDWE01000035.1 GCF_001715195.1 Rhodohalobacter halophilus | reverse complement strand
TTATAAACTCAACTATAACAGAAAAAAAGCGAGGCAATTATGAAAGAGATCAAAGCGATGATTCGGCCCGAAAAATTTGAAGAAGTTTACAGAGAATTGAGGTCCAAGGGATACTGCTGTCTGACTGTCTATCACGGTGAGGGCATCGGCCGCCGGGGAGATCCTGACAAACTGAATGCAAGCCTGGAATTTCCATTTTTGCATTCTAAGGTGGTCAAAATAGAGATTGTTGTTGCCGACGAAGATGAGGATGAAGTTGTCGGCATCATCCAGCAGAAGGCCTGCACTCATCACCAGGGAGACGGGATTATATTCAGTTCAACGATTGACAAAGCGATCAGTATCAGAACCGGAGAAGAAGGTGAAGCGGCAGTGTAGCTTAGGTGTCAATCCAAAATATTTACACAAGTCTCATGAATTTCAATAACGGTAAAACCGTTGCGCATAAGTAACTTGCATTAAAAGCGGTTAATCATAATTATTACAAGGAGATAAGACATGAATAATCAAGATCACCATCATCCCTCTCGTGATGACCATGAACATGACCACTCCGGTCATGAGCAGCGCGAGCATGATGATCATTCCGGCCACGACCACCATGAACACCACAAGCAGATGGTGGAAGATTTTAAATTTCGATTCTGGTGGGTACTTGCTTTAACTATTCCAATTCTGGCCCTTTCGCCGATGATCCAGGAGTTCCTGGGTGTTGATTGGCGCTTTGCCGGTGATACATGGATCCTGGCTGCCCTTTCTACCGTTGTCTTTTTCTTTGGCGGCTGGCCATTTTTAACCGGGCTGGTGGATGAGCTGAAGAAAAAACAGCCGGGTATGATGACTCTGATCGGGCTGGCGATCTCCGTTGCCTATATCTACAGTCTGTTTGTAGTGTTCGGTCTGGAAGGTCATCTTCTGTTCTGGGAGCTCTCAACGCTGGTAGGCATTATGCTTTTGGGTCACTGGATCGAAATGCGTTCAGTGATGAGTGCCTCGGCCGCCCTGGAGAAACTGGCCGAACTGCTGCCGGGTAACGCACATCGCGTTAAAGAGGACGGCTCAACCGAAGATGTGCCGGTTGAAGAGTTGCAGGTTGGCGATCACATTCTGATCAAACCCGGGGAGAAAATCCCGGCTGATGGGATCGTCGTTGAGGGAAAAACCAACGTCAATGAAGCGATGCTCACAGGTGAGTCTCTGCCGGTGGAAAAAGGGACGGATGATGAAGTGATCGGAGGTTCGATCAATGAAGAAGGATCCATCACGGTAAAAATCCATAAAACCGGCGATGAGTCCTTCCTTTCTCAGGTTATTGATCTGGTTCGACAGGCACAGGACAGCAAATCCCGTACACAGGATCTGGCTAACAGAGCCGCATTCTGGCTTACGATTGTAGCTATTTCCGGTGGTCTTATAACATTCTTTGCATGGTCGCTCTTTACCGGGCAGGATCTCAGTTTTGCCATAAATCGAACGGTAACCGTTATGGTGATCGCCTGTCCACACGCCCTTGGTTTGGCCATTCCACTGGTGGTAGCTGTTTCAACATCGCTTGCAGCCACAAATGGGTTCCTGATCCGCAACCGGACCGCTTTTGAAGAAGCCCGAAATCTGGATGCCGTTATCTTTGACAAAACCGGAACGCTGACAGAAGGGACCTTTACCGTAACCGATATTCTGAATTTCAACGAAACGATCAGTGATGATGAACTTCTGAAATACGCAGCAGCGGTGGAGGTTAATTCGGAGCATCCGATTGCCAGAGGCATCCTTGAAAAAGCGGGTGACCCCTGGAAAGTGGAAGAGTTCAATTCTATTACCGGGAAAGGAGTGGAAGGAAAAGTAAACGGTATATCTGTAAAAGTTGTCAGCCCCGGTTATATACGGGATGAGAAGATGGAGTATCCGCAGCAGCAGGTTGAAGAGATCTCCTCTCAGGGAAAAACAGTTGTATTTGTCATTCTTGACGACAAACTGGAAGGAGCCATCGCGCTGGGTGATAAGATACGTCCGGAATCCCGTCAGGCGATCGACCGTCTTCACGAAATGGAAATTGAATGTATTATGCTGACCGGCGATAACCGCCAAACCGCTGAATATGTAGCCAACGAGCTGGGTATTGACCAGGTTTTCGCGGAGGTGCTCCCCGATGAAAAAGCCGATAAGGTGAAAGAGGTACAAAGCCAGGGAAAAAAAGTAGCCATGACCGGCGACGGGGTAAACGACGCTCCCGCCCTCGCCAGCGCGGATGTGGGGATTGCCATTGGGGCAGGATCGGATGTTGCCGTAGAGACCGGGGACATCGTCCTGGTACGCAACAACCCGATGGATGTCGGTCACGTGATACAGCTATCAAAAGCCACTTATAGTAAAATGGTTCAGAATCTCTGGTGGGCAACCGGATACAACGTCTTTGCCATTCCTCTGGCAGCCGGTGTGCTGTTTGCGTGGGGCATCATTCTGAGCCCGGCTATGGGTGCAGTACTGATGTCGCTGAGTACCGTGATTGTAGCGATCAATGCGAAGTTTTTAAAGATGGAAAATAAATGAACGGAGAAGACCTGTCAGGTTTCCAAAACTTGACAGGTCTTGAATAGAAATAATAAATTAAACCAAAAAACGAGAGTAAATCATGAAAAAATTAATCATAACACTCACAACAACCGCACTGATGATATTCTTTACAGGCTCTCTGTCTGCACAGGATCAGAATCATCAGGAAAAACAAGAACAAATGATGGAAATGATGCAGGATTCCACCATGCGCGCCATGATGATGGAGCATATGGCACAGAACCCGGAGATGCGCCGGGAAATGATGACCCATATGAGAAAACAGATGATGGGCAATATGGAAGGAATGGACCGATCCGCTATGATGCAGCGCATGCAAAAACACATGCAGATGATGCAATCCATGATGGAAGGAGAAGAGATGGATCACTCCCAAATGATGGAGATGATGCAGGACTCAGAGATGATGAGTATGCATATGATGTGCATGCAGATGATGAACGGAGATGATATGGACGGTGGCGACACTGATTCCGATAATCATGAAGAGCATCACTAATTAACTGAAAGACCTGACAGGTTTTCGGAAATCTGTCAGGTCTAATTCAAGTCTAATCCTATGAAACTCTTAAACGAAATCTTAACCAACTGGTACCCGGTTCTTTTTATCATCAGTGCCGGGATTGCCCTGGTCATCTGGGCGTGGGCAAGTAAAAGAAAAGCCCAACTGGATATAGACAAGGCAGCAAAACTGATTCTTGAACGCCGGTACCGGAACGGACAGATTACAAGGGAAGAATATGAAAGGAGAATGAGCAAAAAATGAATATATCAAGCTAAGATTATGAAAAAAATAAACGTAGCAATAAACGGGTACGGAGTGATTGGGAAAAGGATCGCTGAAGCTATTGATCTGCAAGACGATATGGAATTGATTGGTATTGGGGATGTGGCTAACGACTGGCGGATAAAAGTAGCAGCCCAAAAATATAGTGTATTTGCTAATACAGAAGAAGGCCACAATGCAATGGCTCAGAAGGATATTCCGGTAGCCGGTGATCTTAATGATCTGATTGATGGTGCCGATGTGGTTGTGGACTGTGCTCCAAAAAAATTCGGTGCGGAAAATGCCATAAAATATCGGCAAGCAGGAGTGAAATTTATTGTACAGGGCGGAGAAAAACATCAAACAACAGGCCACTCCTTTACCGCCGAGTCTAACTATAGATCGGCTCTGGGGAGAGAGTCGACACGTGTTGTTTCCTGCAACACAACCTCCATCGTGCGAACACTTAGTGCGTTAAAACGTGCGGATTTATTGAAAAAAGCGCGCGGCACACTACTACGACGAGCCACTGATCCATGGGAGAGTCACAAAAATGGCATCATGAATACAATGGTGCCCGAACCGGAAATTCCCAGCCACCAGGGGCCGGATGCGCAAAGTGTGGATCCTGAACTGGATGTGGTAACCGCTGCCGTTAAAGTACCGCAAACACTTTCCCACCTCCACTACTGGACTGTGCAATTGACCCGAGAAGCAACCAAAGAGGAAATACTGGAAGTGTTTGGCAACTCTACCAGAACCGCATTCATAAAAATGAGCGATGAACTTTCATCCAACAATGCGGTGAAGGAACTGATGCTGGATTTGGGCCGCCCCCACGGCGATATGTATGAAGTGGCCATTTGGAAAGACATGCTCAAAGTGGAGGGAGATGAGCTGTACTACGCATATCTGGTAGACAATCAAGCCATCGTTGTTCCTGAAACCATCGATGCCATTCGTGCATTAACGGAAATTGAATCCGACCCCCAAAAATCGATTGATAAAACAAACCAGTCGCTGGGTATCAGACAGCGATTTGTTTAGGGAGTAAAATCATGAGTAAACACACGTTTTGGATGATTATCGGATGCGGGCTTCCACTTCTACTGCTTTTTCTGGCACCTGTTATCGGACTGAGCAGCAATATCACCATTTTCATTTTCATCATAGCCATGTTCGCCTCCCATCTGCTGATGGCGAAGCATCACGGTCATGATGCAAATAAGTTAAACCAACACAAATCATAGCGGAGATATCATGAAAAAATTGAACGTAAAAAAACTCGGATTGGCTTTCGGTTCAACAGCTTCGTTACTATATCTGGGGTGTGTTCTTTTAATGCTCAGTGTAGGCCAGGAAGGAACCGTTGCCTTTTTTAATACACTCCTGCATGGGTTCGATACCTCAGCAGTAATCCGGATGGATATTCCCTGGTGGGAAGCCCTGATGGGAATTGTTCAGACATTTATTCTGGGATGGCTGACGGGAGCGTTAGTAGCGGCAATTTATAACATTGGATCAGATCAACATACTGCATGAATGCAATCAAAAAATCAGTAATTACATGTCCGATTTGTGGTCATAAAAAAACTGAAGTGATGCCCGTGGATGCTTGTCAGTTTTTCTATGAATGTGAAAACTGCAAAACGGTTCTGAAACCTAAAAAGGGCGACTGCTGCGTTTATTGCAGTTATGGTTCTGTAGCGTGTCCATCCATTCAGTGTAAAGATGGCAAAACCTCATGCTAAGTTGAACTTGTTCAGAAAGCATACCAAAAGAATCATCCTGTGGGCCTTTATTCTGCATACGATCTGGGAATTTGTACAATGTATGTTTTTGTACGATATGTGGGACTGGCCTTTTCTGAAAGGGACGTTGTGGATGTGGGCAGCGATTTTTGGAGATATCCTGATCGTTCTGGGACTTTGGAAAGGAACAACCTTACTGTTTCCGTCTGTCCAATTTAAATCTCCCAGACGTAAGGGATATCTGACTTTGCTTATTCTGAGTTTTATTGCAAGTATTTTCCTCGAGTGGATAGCCATATATCTTGATTTATGGCAATATACCGCTGCCATGCCGGTAGTTACAATGTTTAATCATGAAGTTGGCCTTTCACCTGTTTTACAGATAACATTTCTGCCGGCATTGAGCATTTATCTGGCAAACAGATTTCACACCCAATCTAATTCATAAGGTAAAATTATGGACAATGCCGTCTCTCTCGTTCGCGCTTATTTACAACTCAATGGATATTTTGTTGTGACTGAATACCCGTTGGTGGAGCTTGATGAACAGAAAAAGATGAGGACAGTGACTGATATCGATATCCTCGCTTTTCGCTTTGCTCATGCGGGCAGTATAGTTTCATCAACTCAATCTCTGCATAAAGAAAAGAATATCCATGTCCGGGATAAAATTCTAAATATTGATGGTCATCAGCCCGATATGTTAATAGCTGAAGTGAAAGAAGGTTATGCCAAAGAGAATCGAAATATGTTCCAAAAAGATGCCTTAAAATCTGTTTTAACCCGTTTCGGTTGCTGTACACCCGAGGAGTTTCCTGACCTCTATGATGCATTTATCCTTTCGGGTAAAGTAGAACTTCCTTCCGGTCATTTTTTGAAATCCGTTGTTTTCGGTGGTAAGGCGCCTACTCAAAAAAAATCGTTTGTTTCGAAGTTTGTTTCACTGCACCATGTGATCAATTACTTAAACAAGTACATTGAGAAGCATTGGGATTATTTTAGAAAAGCCAATTTCAGAGATCCGGCACTCAGTTTCCTGGTAACCCTCAAAAAATCATCATTAACTATAAACCATTAGTAGTAATCCGCTAAATAACAGCCTATGAAAAGCATATTTATTACCATAATTCTGACAACTTTAAGTTTTACAGTATTAGCGCAAACCGACCGGGATAAATCTGAAATCTTGAAAACATTGCATGATTTTGAAACAGCTATTATTGATAGTGATTCAATGAAAGCTGAAAATCTGCTTGATACACAAGCACGAATTGTTGAAGGCAGTCAAATCGAAAACAAAGAAGAGTATCTGTCTCACCATTTCTACTCGGATGGACGTTTTCTTTCTGCCATGGACCGCGAAGTCATTTCACAAGATGTTTTTGTGAATGGAAATACCGCGTGGGTTACATCAAAATCTCACCTGTCGGGAGTGTATAACGATCGTGATCTAAGCCTGAACAGTATGGAACTGATAGTCCTGAAAAAAACCGAGAACACCTGGAGAATTGCGGCAGTACACTGGTCATCCGACCCTAACTAAAACAGATACAAATATAAACATTAACATTTAAATGGAGTTATTATGAGCTACCACATCACAACTACATACAACGGAACCTTCGAAGAAGCGATTGAAACAGTTACTGCTGAACTGAAGAACGAAGGGTTTGGAGTTTTGACCGACATTGACATCAAAGAAACTCTTAAAAAGAAACTGGATGTCGATTTCAAAAAGTACCGAATTCTTGGAGCTTGTAATCCCGGCATGGCTTATCAGGCACTACAATCAGAGGATAAAATCGGAACCATGCTTCCCTGCAATGTTATCGTAGAAGAGCATGAAGATGGCACGGTTGAAATTTCAGCGGTTGACCCGCTCGTTTCGATGCAGGCGATAGAAAACGAAGAATTAAAAACCATTGCCACAAAAGTTCGTGAACTGCTCGCTTCAGTCATTGAACGTGTTTAACACCATAACCGGCCGGATTATCTTATCGATTTGCCTTTTGGTGATGATATATGATAGCAACAACGTGCCGGGTTCCTCAAATTGATATCTGCGACTATAATAAATCACTGACACACTGTAACCTGTAAAAACTGTAAACTGAAATTATGCTCCCCGATTGGATACCTAACATTCACCCGCTCATTGTTCATTTTCCTATTGCTCTGCTGGTCACAGCCGTTCTGTTTGATTTGATTCGTCTCCGGTTCAATCAACTGAACTGGTTGCAGAATACAGTCATTGCACTCTACTCAATCGGGTCTATTGGTTTGATTGCTGCTTTTTTCTCCGGCCGTCAGGCTGTGGAAACGGTCACCGTTCTGGGAGAAGCCGTGCCAGTTGTCACATCTCATGAAGACTGGGCACTCTACACCTTGATCTTTTTTGGGCTTTTTACCGCCTTACGTCTCTATACCTGGTGGAAAGATCTTGAAAAAGGATGGGTATTTCCCGCACTCATTATTCCAGCCTTGATTGGCACCGGAATGCTCTGGTACACAGGCGAACAGGGAGCCAAACTAGTGTATAAACACGGTGTAGCCGTGGGTGAGATAGACCGTCTCAACGAACAGATAGAAAGCCTTGAACAGCGTCTGGCCGAATTCCGTGAGGATGCAGCGCCGGACATTCGCGAAGATGGCTCATGGACGTGGCGAATCAGTGCCGGTGCAGACCAGGCACTGACAGAATCATTCAGCATCGAGGGAGCCGATAATTTTCAAGCCTCCACCGAACGGGAAGACGGACGCACTCACTTAGAAATTACCGGTCCCGAAGAAGAATTATTCATGATAACAGGTGGAGACCTGAGTGTTATTGACGGCCGGGCTGAAATAAATCTCGAAGATTTTGATGGTGAATTTATGCTGATTCATCACTATACCGATACCGAAAACTATCAATATATCCGGATAACGGGATCGGAGCTTCAGCAGGGTCAGATGTTAAATGGGTCTGATAATATCCTCGGAACCGGACAGATTGAAGAAGAGAGATGGAGTACATTCAGAGTTACGGCATCAGGGCCACACTACTACGGATATCAAGATCAGCAAACCATTCTTCACACCCATAATGATGAACTGGAACCGGGGCAGACCGGAATTGCATTAAAAGGCTCGGGAACGGTTAAAATCCGGCTTATAGAATTTAGTACTAATTGAAGAAACAAATATTTTACACATTAATTAATCTTTAAAGTTCCGCATAACCTAATGACATTCAGTAGTTTATAATAAATATAACTTAACAGAATTTGCGCCATGGAGAACCACAATCACAACCATGAGGAGCATCATCATAACCACAATCCAGAAGATCATGGTCACCACGATCACGATCACAATGAACATGAAGGACACTCCCATCACGAACACCACAAGCAGATGGTGGAGGATTTTAAATTCCGATTCTGGTGGGTATTGGCCCTGACTATCCCGATCCTCGCCCTTTCCCCGATGATCCAGCATTTTCTGGATGTGGACTGGCGGTTCACCGGCGATGAATGGATCCTGGCTGCCCTATCATCGGTCGTGTTCTTCTTCGGGGGCTGGCCATTTCTTTCCGGCCTTGTGGATGAAGTCAAAAAGAAACAGCCCGGCATGATGACCCTCATCGGGCTGGCTATCTCCATCGCCTACCTCTACAGCACCGCAGTGGTATTTGGCTTTGAAGGCGATCTGCTGTATTGGGAGCTTTCCACATTGGTAGGTATAATGCTGCTGGGCCATTGGATTGAAATGCGCTCAGTGATGAGTGCGTCCTCGGCTTTGGAAGAGTTGGCTGCGTTACTGCCGGGCAAGGCACATCTCGTTAAAGATGATGGCTCAACTGAGGATGTTCCCGTAGAAGAACTGAAACAAGGCGATAACGTCCTCATCAAACCGGGAGAGAAAATACCCGCTGATGGAAACGTTGTAAAAGGGGAATCGAGCGTGAATGAAGCGATGCTTACCGGTGAATCGAAGCCGGTGAGCAAGTCCAAAGGCGATGAGGTGATCGGCGGATCCGTAAATGAAAAGGGATCGCTGACCATTGAAATTTCCAAAACCGGCGATGATTCCTTCCTCTCACAGGTGATGAAGCTGGTGGAAGAAGCGCAGCAGAGTAAATCCCGCACACAGGACCTGGCCAACCGTGCCGCTTTCTGGCTTACGATCGTAGCCATCACAGCCGGGCTGATCACATTCGGCGCATGGGTATTCTTTACCGGTGAGAGTTTTGATTTTGCCATGAACCGGACCGTAGCCGTAATGGTCATCACCTGTCCGCATGCACTGGGGCTGGCAATTCCACTCGTCGTTTCCCGATCCACCAGCATTGCCGCCACCAACGGGTTTCTGATCCGCGACCGGGCTGCTTTCGAACAGGCCCGCAACCTGGATGCCGTCATATTCGACAAAACCGGAACGCTTACTGAAGGCACGTTTACCGTGACCGACATTCTAAATTTTAACGATCAATATTCTGATGAAGAGATCCTGAAATATGCAGCCTCATTGGAGCAAAATTCCGAGCACCCTCTCGCAAAAGGCATTTTAGAAAAAGCAGACGAAACATGGGAGCCGGATGAATTTGATTCCATCACCGGGAAAGGCATTAAGGGGAAAGTGAACGGGAAATCGGTGAAAGTGGTGAGCCCCGGTTACGTGCGGGAGCAAGAGCTGGATTATCCGGAAGAGGACGTGGAAGAAATCTCATCACAAGGAAAAACCGTCGTGTTTGTGATTCTGGAAGATGAATTGGCCGGGGCCATTGCGCTTGGCGACGAGATCCGTGAATCTTCCAAAAACGCCATCATAGCGATGCATGATATGGGCATTGAATGTATCATGCTTACCGGCGATAACCGGCAAACTGCCGAATATGTGGCTAAAGAACTCGGTATTGACCAGGTGTTTGCTGAGGTACTGCCCGATGAAAAAGCGGATAAGGTGAAGGAAGTTCAGGGACAGGGCAAGCTCGTTGCCATGACCGGTGACGGCGTGAACGACGCTCCGGCATTAGCACAGGCCGATGTCGGAATCGCCATCGGGGCGGGCTCGGATGTGGCGGTGGAAACCGGGGATATTGTGCTGGTGAAAAACAATCCGGAAGATGTAACCGCTCTGGTTAAATTATCCAAATCCACCTACCGGAAAATGGTGCAGAACCTGTGGTGGGCGTCAGGTTACAACATCGGGGCGATTCCCCTTGCTGCCGGAGCGATGTACGCGTGGGGTGTGATTTTGAGCCCCGCCGTTGGAGCGATATTGATGTCGCTGAGTACCGTAATTGTGGCTGTGAATGCGCGGTTTTTGAAGATGAGTGAATCCTAAAAAATTGCATTGTACCACATTCCAAGCAGAATATGTTCTTTCCGGTTTATGCAGTTTTCAATGTTTCCGGACATTGAGTTAACCCCAACAATACGTTCATTGATTTTCCAGAATCTGTTTCAGGTTCTCAAGGCCGGTTTCATAATCATCGCCGATCGCCTCTTCCAGATCAAAAAAGAGAAGCATTAGATTCATGGGCCGGGGGAACGAACCATACATCCCCCAAGTGACAAGTGTCTGGTTTTCTGAAACTGATTCGGTGCTCTTATAGGCATATGAGGTTGATTCAAATGGTTCAAAAAACCTGAGTTCAAAATCGACTCGCTCGCCTTCGGCAATGCCGGTAATTTCCTGTTCCCCGCTTCCAGATTCCTCGCTTCCATTCCATGCCGATACGGCCCCAACAGTGCCGTCGGTTCCGCGATACTCCAGCCGGATACCCGGGTCCCTGGCAACCCATACGCTATAGGAATTCTGGTTTTCGAGATACCGGATATAGTCAAATACCACCTCTTTGGGTTGATCGATAACGACTGACCGTTCAACCGAAAATTCCGTATCCAAAGTGAACGTGGCGGCCAGGATGATGGCAGCGAGGAGAGCAATCACCAACCCGGTAATTTTTAACGCCCTGATAATTTTTAGAGACATATGATGTGGGTTAAATATATGGTGTGATATATTTTACTGATTTTCTGGATATTGTTTCGGTTTGATTTAAATCATTTTAAGACTACAACAGGCTCCTTTATTTACTTTCCATGATGCCGGGCTATCTCTTCCTCACTTAACTGCAGAAACCGTGCAGCGTTATTGTAGAAGATATCGCGCTTCTGCTCATCCGACAGAAACGGTACATTTTCGAGAGTTTCGATGGCCAGACCTATGGCTCCGGGCCAGAACATCTGATCCGTACCAAACAGCAGCCGATCACCGAAACCGGCGTTGATCAGAGATCGAAGAGCCTCATGAAATGCTTCACGGGGAAGGGCCCATGAGAGGACTCCGACATCGGCATAGAGGTCGGGATAAACATACATCAGAGCGATGGTCTCGCTGATGTAGGGCCAACCCGCATGCATCAGGTACGCTTTCAGGTTCGGATGGCGAACCAAAACCGGTTCAAAGAGTGACGGCCGCCCAAGCGTCGTGCGGAACTCAGGGGCAAACGTATGAGGACCGCGCGGAGGTCCCAAACCGGTATGAAGTGCCACTGGAATTCCCAGACGTTCAGCAGTTTCATAATACTCATGCATTCGGGGGTCATCCGGTTCAATTCCGTAATATTGCAAGCCAAGCTCTCCAAAAGCACCCATCACTCCATCTTCTACAAGACCTGTCAGTTGATTCGGGCTGTGTTCAGGCAGACCTTCATCACCGAGAAAAACTCCCCCGATAAATCGTCCCGGTGCATTTTCCTGCCAGGTTCTGATGGCGATTTCAGGCCCGCTGACAACTGCGAGTACGATATTGTACCTATCCATTTCAGCGAGTGTGGACTTTAAATGCTCACCGGCATCTGCAGCACCAACAAGAGCTCGGGCTTCGGACTCACCGGCCTATGATGCACTCTCACCGGGCGGTAAGCCAATATAAGCGTGGAGGTGAACATCGATGATTGGCTCGCGATCCTGTGCATAGGCTGATGCAACAGCAAGTAAAATGACAAAACAAGTGATTAAACTTTTCATGAGTCTCCTATTATGTTTTGAGAGTTTGCCTTTTTAATGCTCTACAGGTTATCAATTTGCAGCTTATTTCAGATTAGGACCTTCACCTAAAAAAAGATGACTTCAGCAAAAAATTCCTGTGCATAATGTTTTTTAGCATCTGCATTCCGGCACAACCTGATTACAGTACGAACTACATCACGGCGGGAATCAAATTGAGTTCTAACGTTTTCAATCAGACCTCCCTCTCTGTTTTGTTAAGATCTGGGGTCACTTAGAAATTGCGAAATGACCGGTCAAATATGAAGCTCAGAAAGAAATGTAATACAATCAGATCAACGTTACCAACCCATATTGAAAACGAATCAGCAGACACATAACAGCCAAATGTTTCTATAGAAAAACAACCGGCCTGTTTCATAAGCTGATCACTATTCCTATTATCGATCAGCCTTAACTCATTCATCAACTTTAGCACAACCCGCATATACTCATGGATCCACTTGCGCATACTCTCTTCGGGGCTTCGATGGCCGAAGCCGGCCTGAAACAGAAAACAGCCCTGGCTACCGCCACCTTAATCATCGGGGCTAATATTCCTGATGTGGATGCAGCCGCCATGTTTATCAGTTCCGATTTTGCACTCTTCGCGCGCCGGGGGTGGACTCACGGAATTCTGGCACTCATTCTCTGGCCATTTATCCTAACCGGCCTCATGCTCGGGATCGATCGCCTCATAAAGAAACGATTGAAAAATCGAATTAAAATGCTGGAGGGCCCGCCGATGAAACCTGCTGCACTGCTGGGCATTTCATTTATCGCCGTCTGGAGCCATCCCTTGCTGGATTTACTAAACACGTATGGAGTCCGCCTGCTGATGCCCTTCAGCGAAACCTGGTTTTATGGCGATACACTTTTTATCATCGATCCATGGTTCTGGCTGCTGGCCGGAGCGGGTGTAGCACTGGCAAGGTCGAGATCGTGGATTGGAATGACGGGATGGCTGGTTCTGGGCTCGGCAGTCACGGCTCTGATTACCACCGCTGACATGGTTCCATTCGCCCTGAAAGCACTCTGGTTGATGGGGCTTGCTGCAATTGTATTTGTTCGCTGGTCAGGTCGACATCACGAAGCAACCCAACCCATCGCACTGACACTGCTCATCACCCTGGTGCTCTATATCGCTTTTATGTTTACCGGATCAACTTTAACCGCTAATTATGCAAAATCTCATCTAAATGATCAGGGAGCTGAAATAGAGCGGATAATGGCCAATCCGCTTCCGGCACGACCGCTGCTTCGAGGCGGTGTGGCAGCTTCAGATTCCCACTACTACCGATTCACCATCAACTGGATGCGCCCCGAAAGTTTTCAGCTTGATGGTGAACCCATCCCAATTACTGAGCCAAACAACATTGTTGAAGCCGCATTCAGCTCACCCGAACTGCGCGGGCTCAAAAACTGGATCCGGTTTCCGGCTTATGAAGTACGGGAAATGGAAGATGGTTGGAGGGTGATCATTCGTGACCTTCGTTACGTTAACCCCGAACAGGAATCACCGGGAGGTATCGGGATGGCAATTGTGGAACTGGATGAAGAGTTACAAATTCGAAATGTGCGTCAATAGCAGTAGTTATGATTGAGCCTCGTTCATAAACTATAGATCGAAACAGAACAGATAATTTTAAGACTAATCTTAACCCTATGGAAATTCAAGGAAGAACAGCTATTGTAACCGGCGCAAGCCGTGGTATTGGTTTGGCAATTTCTAAAGCACTGATTCGTGAAGGAGTGACCGTTGCCGGATGGAGCCGGACGCCGCCTGAATCCTTTTCTCACAAACAGTTTTATCACATCAAAACAGATCTCACCAAAGAGGATTCAGTCCGCATCGCATTTGATGAAACCGTGAATAGAGTTGGGAGTTCTATCCCGATACTCATCAACAATGCGGGTATGGGATACCGCGGGCCAACGGATGAGATGCCGAGTGAGCAGTGGCGCCGGCTCTTTGATCTGAATGTTCACGGCCTGTTTTATACCTCAAAACAGGTCATCCCTCAGATGAAGGTTGAGAAACGTGGGCACATCATCAATATCGGGTCGGGAGCGGGTACAAACGGAATTGCCGAGATGAGCTGTTACTGCGGAACCAAGTTCGCCGTGAATGGCATCACGCAATCACTCCACCAGGAATTGCGCAATTTCGGTATAAAGGTAAGCTGTCTTTCGCCGGGATCAGTGGAGACCGGATTTTCACAATCAAAGAAAAATAAACTGCTTCCGGAGGATCTTGCGGCGTCTGTGATCCACATGCTCAAATGCCCAAAAAACTTTCATTATACAGACATCCAGGTGCGCCCGCTGCAACCTTGATAGATTCAGGCATTGATTATTCCTTCTCGTTTACAGCCTTAGGTATTAAAGATCGCACCCAGACCTGACAGATTTCAAAAACCTGTCAGGTCTTGAAATCAATTTCGTTGTATATTGAATAAGAGAGTTAACCTGCTAAAATCCAGTCGGCTATGGCAACGGTTCATGTAACGAAATACTCCGGAGAAACGGAAGAGTACGATGAATCCAAACTACGCAAATCGCTCAACAGCGCCGGAGCTGATCCGTTACTGATCGATCACATTGCACAGGAAATTCGGAAAACATTACATGAGGGCATTTCTACCCAAAAAATTTACAAAGATGCCTTTCGCCTTCTCAAGTCGGAGTCGCAGCAATCGGCCGGCCGCTATAAATTAAAAGAGGCACTGTTTGAACTCGGCCCCTCCGGATATCCTTTTGAGCGATTTGTGGCTGAGCTTTTGAGTCGGCTTGGGTACAAAACAGAAATTGGTGTTGTGGTAAAAGGAGATTGTGTTTCGCATGAAATTGATGTCATCGCTCAAACGGATAGTTCCTATCTGCTGGTTGAGTGTAAATTCCACAATCGGAATGAGAATCGATGTAATGTCAAGGTTCCGCTCTACATTCAGTCTCGATTTCAGGATGTGAAACGTAATTGGAGCAGTCTGCCCGGCCACAAGAGTAAAACACACAAAGGGTGGGTTGTTACCAATACGCGGTTTACCTCCGATGCAGAAAAGTATGGGAACTGCGTTGGGCTAAAACTACTGAGCTGGGACTACCCGAAAAAAAATGGGATCAAGGATCAGGTCGCGCGGTTGAATCTGCATCCCGTCACCTGTCTGTCATCCCTCACAAAAGATGAGAAAAGCCGCATGCTGAAACATGACATTGTTTTTTGCAGACAAATTTGTGAGGATAAAAACAGATTAAGAGAAGTGGGCATCAACCCTCGCAACATTAATAAAATTGCAAAAGAGGCGGTTGAAATCTGCAACCACCGGGAGAACCATGATGAACCGACACGTTGAGATTCATTTTTTGGGAGCATCCGGCACCGTTACCGGCTCCAAATACCTGCTGAAATTCTCCGACAATAATATTCTGATTGATTGTGGGCTGTTTCAGGGAATCAAAAAACTTCGTGAGCTCAACTGGCAGCAGCTCCCGGTTGATGTCTCAGATATTGACCTGGTTCTGCTTACGCATGGTCACCTGGACCACACCGGGTTCCTGCCGCGCCTAGTAAACATGGGGTACACCGGCGAAATCTGGGGTACCGCACCCACACTCGACATTGCTGAAATTATCCTTCGCGACAGCGCAAAAATCCAGGAGGAGGATGCCGAACGTGCCAACAAAGACGGCTTCACAAAACATAGCCCGGCCAAGCCACTCTACAATTTGTTGGATGCAGAAAAAACCATCCAAAATTTCAGTTCTAAAAAACATGGTGAGTGGATTCAGATTGCAGATTCCATCAAGGTTCGATTCCGTTATGCGGGGCACATTTTAGGCGCCACGTTTATTGAGCTGGACGCACACGGCAAGCGGTTTGTCTTCTCCGGTGATGTGGGCCGTAAAGGTGATCTGCTTCTCAGAGATCCGGAAAAGCCTGACCGGGCAGACATTCTGTTTTTAGAAAGCACATACGGGGATCGCCTCCATCCCAAGGAGGACATGATGGATAAACTGGAATCGGTGATCCATCAGACACTGGAGAAGTACGGAACGCTCATCATCCCAAGCTTTGCGGTGGAGCGTGCTCAGCTTCTGATGTATATGATCTGGCAGCTTACCGAGCAGAATCGAATTCCAAAATCCCTTCCTGTTATTCTGGACAGCCCGATGGGCACAGATGCCCTGGCCGTTTTTCGTAAACACCACGACTGGCACACTCTTTCTGATGACGACACTATCCGGATGTCGGAGCGTTTTCATATTGTACAGTCGTTTAAGGAAACCTGGGAAATTATTGACAATCCCTCTCCAAAAATTGTTGTGGCCGGCAGCGGGATGGTAACCGGAGGCCGGGTTCTCACCTACCTGCAGAAATATCTTAGTAAAGAGAACACCACGGTTTTACTGGCCGGTTTTCAGGCGGAGGGAACGCGGGGCCGACAATTATTGGACGGAGCCGATGAAATTAAATTCTATGGAAAATATATTCCGGTTAAAGCTCGTATTGATATCCTTGACGGGCTTTCTGCCCATGCCGACCGGGACGAGCTGATTGAATGGCTGTCTGAGATTGAACAGAAACCTGAATCGTTTTTCCTGGTACACGGTGAACCTCAGGCCCTTGACACGCTCCGTGTCAAGATTAACGATGTGTTGGGGTGGAAGGCTGAGATACCCGATTTATACGATATACGGGATGTTTAACCGGCTGAATAATGCATTGTTAAAAATAACCGTAATTTATACCAACTACACATTCATCTGACATCTTTAGATGAAACTAAACCAAACCCGACAACCATGAGCTACTACATATCAACCACCTTTAAGGGCACGTTTGATGAGGCCATTCAAAAAACAACGGAAGAGCTAAAAAAAGAGGGCTTTGGCGTACTCACCGAAATTGATGTTAAAGAGACCCTGAAAAAGAAGCTGGATGTGGATTTTAAAAAATACCGTATTCTGGGTGCCTGTAATCCAACTATGGCGCATAAAGCGCTCACAACCGAAGATAAAATCGGAACCATGTTGCCTTGTAATGTGATTGTGGAAGAGCATGATGACGGCACCGTTGAAGTATCTGCCGTAGATCCACTGGCCTCCATGCAGGTTGTAGACAATGATAATCTTAAATCCATTGCAGCTCAGGTTAAAGAGATGCTCACAAAAGTTATACAGTCCGTATGAAAAATATACTCTTTTATGCTATCTCCGCGCTGCTCTTAATCGGCTCACTCGTTTTCTGGAATTACATGTTTCAATCCGAGCCTTCACAGCCGGATGAACCCGACTATTTTGACGGATCTTTTGAACTGACGATGTATCATGCCGAAGGGTGTGAATGTTGTGTGGAGTGGGCTAACTATCTTGAAGAGAATGGAGTGAGTGTAACCTCTGAGCTGGTGGAGGACCTTCATGAAGTTAAACGAGAGAAAGGTGTTCCCGGGCAGCTCAGCTCTTGCCATACAGCAGTAGCCGACGGCTATATTATCGAAGGGCACGTACCGATTCATGACATTCGGAGATTGCTGGCCGAGCGTCCGGCTGTGATAGGGGTATCGGTGCCCGGGATGCCGCCAAACTCACCGGGCATGGACATCCCCGTAGAAAACACCTATCAGTCTGTAATTTTTGGTGATGATGGAATGTTTATTTATAACACCCACAACTAACTGATAACACATTTAGACCGGAGAAGTTGCCTCAATAAACCTGCTCCGGTTTCGTAACAGCTGTACCTTATTATCACTCTTCATTTCGGGCCATGAAGAAGGTGACAGCTCCTGTAATAAATACAAGTACTCCAACCCACGGCGCCCAGCTCACACTTGGCGAAGCTGTACCCGGTTCTGAAAAAAATGTGTACAAAGTAAAAAACAGCCCCGACAGAACAAGCGCAATTCCAACGACTTTCATAAACTCTCCTTTATTCTTTTTTGGTTAACAGTGTCTATAAATCTACAACCAAATAATGGAATTGTCATATTTCTGAACCGAAACGGAAACAAAAGAGAAATTTATTTTTATTCATGTAAGCGATTTTCCAATCTTTAACTACATAATCCCAAATATTCCAACAACTTAGAGAGAGTCCTTAATCATTCCTTCATGTTACTTTAGTATTTAATAGTAGGCTTACATAACAGATCAACTAAAGCTTACACATTATGGAAAGAGAACTATTCAACCTAAAGAGACACGACATCACTGTAGAGACGATCATCCGGAATCCGGCTCCCGGTAAATTTTATGAAGATGCCATCAAATACGATCCCGGATCTGTGATTACCGACAACGGAGCGCTCGTTGTGCGATCAGGTAAACGTACCGGCCGCAGCCCTGCCGATAAACGTGTGGTTAAAACGGATGGCATTGAGGAGAATCTCTGGTGGGGAGACATCAACATCCCGCTGGATGAACACACCTATAAAATCAACCATCGACGAGCGATTGACTATTTAAATACGAGAGAACGGCTATATGTTATTGACGGCTTTGCCGGATGGGATCCCAACTACCGTTTAAAAGTGCGGATTATTGCCGAACGCCCCTATCACGGGCTTTTTATGCACAACATGCTGATCCGCCCGACTCAGGAAGAACTGGCTGAGTTTGGCGAACCCGATTTTGTGGTATACAACGCGGGTAAATTCCCGGCCAACACCTATACCGAAGGGATGACGTCTGACGCAAGTGTGGACGTAAACTTCAAAACAAACACGATGGTGATTTTGGGAACGGAGTATGCGGGTGAGATGAAAAAAGGAATCTTTACCGTAATGCACTACCTGATGCCAAAGAAAGATGTGCTCTCCATGCACTGCTCGGCTAACGAGGGAGAGGACAACGACGTGGCACTCTTTTTCGGACTTTCCGGAACAGGAAAAACTACCTTATCGGCCGACAGTAGCCGTAAACTGATCGGGGATGATGAACACTGCTGGAGTGAAGACGGAGTCTTTAACATAGAAGGCGGCTGCTATGCAAAAACAATCAACCTAACCGAAGAGCACGAACCGGAAATTTTCAATGCCATCAAGTTTGGAACGGTACTGGAAAACGTGGTCTATGACCCGGTTACGCGAAAGGTGGACTATAAGGATGTGAGCATTACACAAAACACCCGGGCGAGCTACCCGATAGAGTACATTTCCAACTCCAAGATTCCATGCATGGCAGGCCATCCGGAAAATATCATCTTTCTGACGTATGATGCATTCGGAGTACTGCCGCCCGTAAGCAAATTGACTCCGGAGCAGGCTATGTACCACTTCATCAGCGGATATACGGCCAAAGTTGCCGGCACGGAGATGGGAGTGACAGAACCACAGGCTACATTTTCCGCTTGCTTTGGGGCTGCCTTTCTCGTCTGGCCGCCCGCACGCTATGCAGAGATGCTGGCAGAGAAAATGAGAAAGCACGGCGCCAAAGCGTGGCTGGTCAACACGGGTCTGACCGGTGGCGGCTACGAGACCGGAAGCAGAATTGATCTGAAGAGTACCCGCGCCATTATCAACGCAATACACTCGGGTAAACTGGATAAGGTTGAAACCGTGAAAGATGACGTGTTCGGGCTCAGCATCCCCACAAGCTGCCCGGATGTGCCGGCCGACATTCTGATCCCAAGAAATACATGGGGCAATGCAGACAAATATGATCAGCAGGCACAAAAACTCGGTCAGCTTTTCAACCGCAACTTTGAGAAGTACAAAGAGGAGAGCAGTGATGAGATCATCGCTGCCGGGCCAAAAATCTAACAAGCTTGGGTAGTTCTCATAACTCGAATCCGGTCGGTGAACTGTTGTCCACTCGCAGTTCATCGCACCGGTTTTTTTGTGATAAATAGTTTCTTATTCTTGAGAGTAGAAACCTCGGTTCAATCAACAACATACCCTATGAAAGTCTTCTCTTACCTGCCACTCTTTATGCTGATCATCCTGGCCGGTTGCTCACCGGACGAGCGGGAACAATCCCAGCAGGAGCAACGCCAACAACAGCTTCAGTCTCAATTAGTTCAATCCAACCCTGAGTTTGACAGCCAGCTTGAGGAGTTGCTGAATATCTATTTTGACCTGAAAGACGCCTTGGTTGAATCCGATCCCGTAACAGCCTCATCCGCAGCAGAATCTCTGATCTCTTTTATTGAGCAGGTTGGCACAGGCGGATTAACCCCGGAGACACTAACCATTTGGGAGACATACGCCGGCACCCTTGCAGAAGAGGCTGATCGAATGATCGCCGAGGAAGATGTGGAGCAACAGAGACTCTACTTTGAAACACTGTCTGAGGCCATGATTGACCTTGTGAAAACATTTCAGCCTGTAAACTTCACTGTATATCATCAACGCTGTCCGATGGTTCGCGACGGTTCGGCCGACTGGCTGAGCCGTGAAGAGCAGATCGCCAACCCCTACCACGGCGACCGCATGATGCGATGCGGTGAGATTATTGAGAGGATTTAAATCCGGCCTCAGAATCATCTTATTTCTTTTTCAAAACTGTTCCGATTTGTGTTAATTGAATTCAAATCAGCAATCAAACAAAAAGGATTATGGAATCAAAAATTCACAATTACGAAAATAATGAGATTAAGGTAAGCTATGATGTAAAGCGCTGCATCCACGCTGCAGAGTGTGTAAAAGGCCTGCCAAAGGTTTTTGATCCGAATAAAAAACCGTGGATTGAACCCGATAACGCCTCTGCAAAAGAGATTGCTGATGTGATTGAACGGTGCCCCACCGGAGC
>NZ_MDWE01000034.1 GCF_001715195.1 Rhodohalobacter halophilus | reverse complement strand
TATGAGATGAAGAAATCGGATCGATCTGAAAAGCCCTCCTCCAGAAACCGGATTAAACTCAATACAGACGGACCGGTCTACTTTTTTGGTGATCTGGAAGTAGAAGATCATGAAGGAAATACCGTTCTGAAGGACACCCGTTTTGCCCTATGCCGTTGCGGAGCTTCCGGAAATAAACCCGCCTGTGATAACTCCCACAAGAACATCGATTGGGAAGCAGATGCAAATGCAAACAAAGAGAAGATGCCTCCGATTGAAGAGGAGAATCATGACAAGCTGCTAATCAAATTAATGAAAAACGGGCCGGCCATTCTGGAAGGAAGCTATACGATGGAATCCCCTGAACTGGGTGAGCATAGTTCTGATAAAGGCGTAGCGCTCTGCCGCTGCGGGGGCTCGTCCACCAAACCGTTTTGCGATGGAACGCATAAGAAGATTGGGTTTGAGGGGTGAGTTGATTCACCGCCGGGGTGCGGCGAGCGTATGGAATCTATGTTGCGTACCTGACGGCACGCGTCAAATGAGGAAGGGTACGTGCTTATCTATCCATGTTTTGTCTCTACGAGACAATTGTATGGATGTAAATTCATGATGTTATAGTGATACAGATTCATAGCGTGCACACAAACCTTAAACTTTTTATTACATATTACATTGCGCCCATCGCATTAGCGACGGAAAATGGATTGAAATTATTGGCGATACATTCAGCCGTGCCGTCAGGTACGGCACATGGATTGAAAACCGGCAGGGACGACAAAAAAAAGAACAACTCCGCTAAGGCAACATTTCTGTGTACACCCTTCTTCTTATCTTCAACTAAATTGGCAATATTGAATCCATGATATTATCCGTTCACCATCCTTATTCCCAGCTACATCTATGAAATCGAAAGCACTCCTCATATCCGGATCTATCTTTATGGCCCTTGCCGTGGCTTTTGGCGCCTTTGGCGCACACATTGTTCAGGATATACTCACACCGGAGCGGTTTGAGGTTTACAAAACGGCCGTTGAATATCATTTCTATCATGCCCTTGGACTACTCATCATCGGGGCCATCTCCAATCATCTGATCGAATCTGTTTGGCTGAAATGGGCCGGCCGGCTCATGTCTGCAGGAATACTGATCTTTTCCGGAAGCCTCTACATTCTCACCCTCACCGATACCGAATGGCTCGGCGCAATTACCCCTTTTGGCGGTATCGCCTTTATTTTGGGGTGGATCTTTTTTGCGGTTGCTGCTTCAACTGAGTCAAAAAACAAGCCACTCCATTAACCAAAAACTGTATCTCAAGATGCTCTTTAAATGAAGATCTTCATTACAAATCATTCATGGTAAGCGATCTATTTTACATCAAATTACGGTACAAATATTTCTGAACTGAGTACATTTATCCAATGGTTAAACAAAACTGCATTTTACCCATTTTTATACTACTGCTTTTCTTTGGTGCTGATGTAGCCGCGAAACAGGCCGGGTCCGATAATGAACTCTACAACATCAGAGCCCAAAAGCTGACTGAAAACGAATCCATTCAGCTCGATGGTAATTTGGATGAATCGATCTGGAAGCGCATATCACCTATAAAAAACTTCACTCAGCAGGAACCGAGGGAAGGCGGTGACCCAACGGAACATACTGAAATATATATTGCGTACGACGAATCCAACCTATACATCGGCGCCATGCTTTATGACAGTAACCCCGATCAGATACTGGCTTATCAAAAACGAAGAGATCAGGGGCTTGGTACCGACGACCGTTTTATGTGGATCCTGGACACTTTTAACAATGGGCGGACCGCATATTTTTTTGAAACCAATCCTGCTGCACTTCGCGGTGACGGCCTTCTAACCGTTGGACAGGGCACCAATCTCAATAAAGCCTGGGACGGAATTTGGGACGTTAAAACTCAGATAACCGAACAGGGGTGGTCTGTTGAAATCCGTATTCCCTTCAGATCTCTCGATTTTGATCCTGACAATACAACCTGGGGCATCAACTTTCAGCGCACCATTCGAAGAGTAAATGAAGAGATTCTCTGGTCGGGATGGAGGAGAAACCAAGGCCTCTTCCGCCCACAAAATGCCGGCATCGTAACCGGCCTTACCGGATTATCTCAGGGAATCGGCCTTGAGGTAAAACCTTTCGCAACCGCAGGGCGCAATATGACACACCCTCCCGAGGGTGAACAATCTGTAGACAAATCTGTGGATGCGGGTTTCGACGTTTCGTATAGTTTCACACCCAGTGTTCGAGCTTCGCTTACAATCAACACTGATTTTGCAGAAACAGAAGTGGATCAGCGAAGAGTTAACCTCACTCGGTTCCCACTGCGTTTTCCGGAACAACGCGATTTTTTTCTGGAGGGGTCAGGGGTTTTTAGTTTTGTTCCTTCCAGCGGTGTTGAACCATTTTTCAGCAGGCGAATCGGGCTTGTAGGAGGACAGCCTGTTCCCATTACCGGTGGCCTTCGAATTTTAGGACGGGAAGGCAATACAAATATGGGGCTTTATCAAATCCGAACCGCAGAAAGTGACCTCTCAGAATCCGAAGATTTTACAGCTGCCAGGCTCTCTCAAAATATATTCTCAGAAAGTTCGGTCGGGCTAATCTACACCCGGCGCGGACAACCCGGCAATAACGCTCTCAACACCGATCACACAATCGGAACAGACCTGGAGCTTGGAACATCCTCTTTTCTTGGCGATAAAAATTTGCAATTTCAGGCTTTCTTCGTGTGGCATAACGAAGGGAGCTCAGGATTTTCCAACCAGTTTTGGGACCGTACGAGCAGAGGCATACGCATTAACTATCCTAATTTTCCTTTTTACAGCTGGATGTCGTACAGAGAGTTCGGTTCCTCGTTTAATCCCGCTGTTGGTTTTACACCACGGAATGGCTTTCGAAGATTTCAACCTACAGCAGGTTATAACTGGGTCTTTTCTGAAAGCCCAATCCTACGCTCATGGGAGGTACAGTTACGTTTTGAATATCTGACAAACCTCGAATTTGAACCTGAAACCATTAACATCAACTTGACGCCCATTGAAATTCAATTTGAAAGCGGAGAACAAATTGAATTCAGTCTCAACAGGAATTTTGAACAAATTTATGAGGATTTTGACATACTGCGCGATGGAACTGTAATTATTTTACCGGGCAGGTACAAAAATTGGGGCATAAATTCAGGTTTTGAAACAGCTGGTTTTAGAAAGATTTCGGGAGAAATTGAATACAGTTATGAGGGGTTCTGGACCGGAACAAGAGAGGAACTACAGCTAGAAGGAACCGTTCGTCCTTATCGAGGAATTAACCTGTCGGCTAATTGGGTACGAAGTCATGTAAAACTTCCTCAAACCTCGTTTACAACAAACCTCTTTGTTTTTCGAAACAATATAGACCTGACTCCCGATATCGCTTTTACACAAATCGTACAATACGACGATCTCAGTAACTTGTTTGGGCTCTATAACCGATTTCGATGGACACTTACCCCCGGCTCGGATCTCTTTCTGGTTTTTACGCGAAACTGGCTTGATACCGAAAATCGTCTTGTGGTCATAGAGTCGCAGGCAGCCATCAAAATAAACTATACCTATCGGTTTTGACATGAACATTGAATCCTATCGGAAATACTGCCTCTCATTTCCCGGAGTTACCGAAGAGTTTCCATTCGATGAAAATACGCTCGTGTTCAAAGTGATGGGAAAAATGTTCGCATTATGTGACGTAGATGAGTTTGAAAGCATCAACCTGAAATGTGACCCGGCAAAAGCGATTGAACTACGGGAAGAGCACCCCGGACTGATTGAGCCGGGCTATCACATGAACAAAAAACACTGGAATACCGTAAGCATGCGGGGAAATCTGCCGGATGACTTAATCAAAGAGTGGATAAAAGATTCGTATGATCTGGTTGTGGCAAAGCTGCCAAAACGGGTCCGGGAAAAGCTCTAGAGTTTTAATCAAGACAGACATGGTATTTCTATGTGGCTAAAATTTAATTACAGTGTACTCAACCGGCTGACAGGGGAATCTTGATTTGAAAACTTACAGAAATACCATGTCTCTTCTTACTTTCGGATCAACCCTACGGCAATCCAAACGGTAGCCGCTACAATGAGAGCAGTAGCTACAAACGGCAGGCCAAAATAGACCGCAAAGAGCGCGCCGCCCCAGGTTGGGCCAATCATCCGGCCCAGGCCAGACAGCCCCTGTGAGGCGCCCATCACGGCCCCAACGTTATCCTCACTCGCCTCTTTTGATATCAGGCTTGTAATGGTTGGAGTGTTCAGGCTCTTCCCAAGTGCCATCAAACCGAGAAAAAATGCCAGCGTGAACATACTTGTTGAAAACGGTATCAAACCAAGCCCGATCACCATTAGGATATTACCCGTCATAAAAAGCTTCTCTTCTGAAAAAGCATTGGTCAGCGATTTGATTAAAAAACCCTGAACAATCACGGCAATAATTCCGATATAGAAGAACTGGATACCAACCTGTTCGGCCGTCATGTTGAGCTGACCTTCGGCAAACAACGGAAAGGCGCTGTAGAGGCTCGACTCTCCAAACGAAAGCAGAAAAAATCCAATGACGAGCGGAATCAGAAAGCCGCGTGCTGATTTTCCTTTTTGATCAGCCAGTAAGCGCCAGAATTTTGGAGTGAACACACTCGGCCGGCGAAATACCTTCTCTCTCGGCTTGGAGGTATCCACTGTCTCGGGCAGTTTGAACAGTACCATCAAGAAGCTGCAGAAAGAGAGAAACGCCGCGAAGAATCCGGGAAGGGCATAGCGGTTTTCTCCCATCCAGGCGGCAAACTCGGCAAAACCAGCATTGGCCACCATTTCGTGAAATGTAGGGTGGATCAGCGCGGTGGCTGTGGCCGGACCAATCACAAAGCCAATCCCAAATGCCGCTCCGATTAAGCCCATTCCGCGTGCACGGTTGGCGCTGTCGGTTACATCGGCAATGTAGGCTTGAGCCGTTGAGATGTTCCCTCCCATCATCCCGGCAATAACCCTCGAAAAGAAGAGCACACCGATTGATTCCGCCAGACCAAAAACGATATAGGCTATAACGGCCCCAAATGTACTGAGCAGCATAATCGGGCGCCGGCCAATGCGATCGGACCAACTCCCCCAGATCGGCGAAAAGATGAGCTGCATAAATGAATAAACGCTGTAGAGCAATCCGATCATCACCGCGGAGGCCGCAAACTCCTGTGCATAAAACGGAAGCAGCGGCAGGATGATGCCAAACCCAAGCAGGTCGATGACAACAACGAGAAAAACAGTTGCTAAAGCAGATTTATTCATGAAAATGATCCATTAACGAGACGGCATAAGATATGCGCTTTGAGTGTACATTTCATGAAGAAGTTGAAATGGATTGATCTAATAGCATGCCGGGGCTATGAACGAAAGTAATGGTTTTTTAAATAACTGAAGAAGACAGCCCTCTGTTTAAGTAGGGTGATGAATGACCAGATATCTTAAAAAACCTGTGTTTGTAGAATGAAATGTCAGGCAACAGATCCGTTGAACCGAAGTATGGTTTACTCTCCGCGCTGTCTCTTGGCCAGCCCCCTTAGAAAATTCCTCAACACCTGATCACCGCAATTTTTATAGTTACGGTGGTTGTCATCCCGGAAAAATGCACTCAGTTCCGTCTTGCTGATAGAGAGCCCTTCTTCTTTCAAAATATCGATGATATTGGTGTCTTTGAGTTTAAATGCGACCCGTAATTTTTTAAGAACGATATTATTGGTAACCGGAATCTGGATAGGCTTTGGCGGATGCTTGTCACTTTTTCCGCGAAGGTGAAAAATCACTCCGTCCAGAAAGTAAGCCGTCAATTTGTGGTCGGTATCTTTTTCAACAACGGTTCCGTCTATCTTGGTGATCGACCCTTTGTTCTCATTGAATATTTCGGAAACTTCTTCCCTGTCGGGCTGATAATCGGCAAGCTTTAAGATATCGGCAATTTGTGCATCCTGCAGATCCATTATATAGCGGATGCTTTTGATGACTTCGTCGTTTCGCATGAATAGAATTTCATTAATATTTATTTGCAGTCAAAAATACAGAAAATATCTTCAAGCATCATCATTCGGTGATTTTGTGGCATTCGCGGGGATTAAACATGGTATTTCCCTAAATTCAGGTTTACTGATCTAGACAGAGCAATTACTTCAACAGATATTTTTTGAACTCAGAATAAAAATGCCACGTTGCCTAAAACAAACCGGTTTTGAGGTTCCGCCTCTGTTGGATTCGAGTTTTAAATAACTCTCTCTGTTCGGCGGATGGTGGCTATGCCTATTGTTCCCCGGGTTGCACCCGGGGCTATTGATGTGGCACCCTTTCAGGGTTTTGATAGCAATTATTTTTTACTCACTGCTTTTAGACTACTTCACTGCTTTCAATTTCGCAATACCCATCGCTTCGTCTGCAGCCTGAACGGTGTCATCCAGCATATTGTAGCTGAGTGTATTTGCCAGGAACCAGCTTTCAAACGGGGAGGGTGGCAGATAGATCCCGCGTTTCAACATCTCGTGAAAGAACACTTTGAAGAACTCCTGATTCGTGGTATTTGCAGTCTTGAAATCGGTTACAACTTCAGGTGTGAAGAAAATGCTGATCATCGACCCGACCTGATTCATGTAGTAGTCCAGCTCATGCTCATTCAGAACTACTTTTAATCGTCGTTTCAGATATTCGGTCTTCTCTTCCAGCTCAACGTAGATTTCAGGTTGCTTATCCAAAACGCTGAGTTGTGCGTAGCCCGCACTCATCGCCAGCGGATTCCCGGAAAGGGTTCCCGCCTGATAGACATCCCCAACCGGAGCAATCACATCCATGATCTCTTTTTTACCGCCAAAGGCTCCCACCGGCAGCCCGCCACCGATAATTTTACCGTAAGTGATCAGATCAGCCCACACATCAAACCGCTCCTGTGCACCGCCGCGGGCCAGGCGAAAACCGGTCATCACTTCATCAAATATAAGAACCGTTTCGTGCTCATCACACAGCTCGCGTAAACCTTCCAAAAATCCGGGCTGAGGGGGAATACATCCCATATTACCGGCAACCGGTTCCACAATGATGGCAGCCACATTGTCTTTATTCTTCTTCAGCAATTTTTCAACACTGTCCAGGTCGTTGTAGTTGGCGTTGAGCGTGTCCTTCGCCGTTCCTTCAGTTACTCCCGGGCTGCTCGGTTTGCCAAGAGTCAGCGCACCGCTGCCCGCTTTGATCAGGAACGAGTCGCCATGGCCGTGATAATTTCCTTCAAACTTAATGATCTTCTCTTTTCCGGTATAGCCTCGGGCAACACGGACGGCACTCATGCACGCTTCGGTTCCGGAATTTACCATTCGAACACGATCCACATTGGGAACCATTCGGCGGACCAGTTCAGCCATCTTGATCTCAATCTCAGTCGGAGCACCAAACGACGTAGAGTTGAACGATGCATCCTGCACCGCTTTTATCACAGGCGGATAGGCGTGCCCGAGAATCATCGGCCCCCATGAGCCTACGTAGTCGATATATTCATTTTCATCTTCATCTGTGATGATGGAACCCTTCGCTTTTTTGAAAAACACGGGAACACCGCCAACCGATTTAAATGCCCTCGCCGGGGAGTTTACCCCGCCCGGAATAAATTTCTGTGCCTGTTTAAATAGAAACTCGCTCTTGTTCAGTAGCATAGATTGTAATCTTTGTATTATTTGAATTGGAGCTAAAAAAGCTCCCCTCCTATTTAGGAGGGGGTTTGGGGGTGGTAGAAATTCACTAAAAAATGAAAGGACATAAACAGTACGTCCAGCAACTTATATTGAACAACCTCCCCTTACTCCCTCCTTAGAAAGGAGGGGATATCGTTGCCCAAACCTTAATTAATCGCTCATGTTTTGCAGTGCGGCGATACGGTCTTCGAGCGGCGGATGTGTCATAAAAAGTGCCTTCAATCCACTCTTTTTACCACCGGTGATGCCAAACGCCTGCATCGATTCCGGAAGCTGGTTGGGTACCTGCGACTCCGCTTTCAACCGCTGCAGGGCGCCAATCATCCCCTGGCGGCTGCCCAGTCGGGCTCCGGCTTCATCCGCACGAAACTCACGACGACGGGAGAACCAGAATACAATTGTGGAAGCCAGGATAGCCAGTACAATTTCTGCCACTATGGTAGTTACAAAGTAGCCGATTCCGAGGCCGCGCTCGTTCTTCAGAACCACACGGTCTACAACAAAACCGATCACCCGTGCGAGGAACATCACAAAGGTGTTTACCACACCCTGAATAAGCGCCAGAGTTATCATATCGCCGTTGGCAACGTGTCCCACTTCGTGTCCCAGTACCGCTTCGATCTCGTCGCGGTTGAACCGCTGCATCATACCGCTGCTCACCGCTATCAGGGCTTTGTTGCGGTTGGCTCCGGTGGCAAATGCGTTGGCCTGCTGCGCCTGGAAGATGCCCACTTCGGGCATTCCGATACCGGCTTCGCGGGCCTGGCTTTCAACCGTTCTGACCAGCCACTCTTCCTGTGAGTTTTGAGGCTGATCGATAATCTTCACCTTCATGGTCCATTTGGCCATCTTCTTGGAGAGTAGCAGGGAGATAAATGATCCCGCCATCCCGAACACAAAACAGAAGATCAGCAGATCCTGAAGGTTTAGATTCGTTCCGGTTTCATCCAAAAATGAGCCTACACCGAGGATCGAAAGGGTAATACTGGCCACCACAATGATCGCCAGGTTTGTCGCTAAAAATAATAGTACTCTTTTCATCTTTTAAGTTTCGTTACTTGTGTTGTTAATAATATTCTTTGTTTAGCAAAGGGGGTTGTTAGGAGCTCAGCTTTCAACAAAAACTTTTTGCTAAACCAAAAATCTGAGCAACATCCCCCTCGATGAACCCCTGAAACATTCAGGAGTTCATCGTTTTCCCCTTCGAAGGGGGACTACTTTAAAATTCGTGCTGCATCTTTCGCGAAGTAGGTTGCGATCAGGTCGGCGCCGGCTCGCTTAAAGCCAATCAGTGCCTCCATCATTGCCTCTTCTTCGTTGAGCCACCCTTTTTCAGCCGCGGCCTTTATCATGGCATACTCACCGGAAACGTTATAAACGGACACCGGCAAATGTACGGCTTCTTTCACCGCTCGAACAACATCCAGATAGGGTAGCCCGGGTTTTACCATAATGATGTCGGCACCCTCCTGCTCATCTGTGATGGCCTCTTTCACAGCCTCTGTAACGTTTGCCGGGTCCATTTGGTACGTCTTTTTATCTCCAAAACCGGGTGCTGAATCGAGTGCATCGCGAAAGGGGCCGTAGTAGCTGGAGGCGTACTTGGCACTGTATGCCATAATTCCTGTATCGGGAAAACCGGCCTCCTCCAGCGCCTCACGCATCAGCAGAACTCGGCCGTCCATCATATCGGAAGGTGCCACAAAATCTGCGCCGGCCTCGGCATGGCTCACCGCCATTTTTGCCAGAATATCGACGCTTTTGTCGTTCACAATTTTTCCATCCTCAACCACGCCGTCGTGACCATAGCTGGAGTAGGGGTCCATCGCCACGTCCGTCATCACCACCATGTCAGGAAACTGCTCTTTAATGGTTCGTACCGATTTCTGCATCAGCCCGTTTGGGTCCAGTGCTTCAGTACCCTCATTATCTTTTTTGTCATCCGGCACTTTTGCAAACAGGAGAACTGCGGGAATTCCTAACTGCTGAATTTCCTCCACCTCCTTCACCAACAGGTCGAGCGTAAAGCGGTAGTAATCCGGCATGGAGGGAATTTCCGCTTTTTGGTTTTGGCCCTCCATCACAAATAGCGGTGCGATAAAATCATTCACGCTTAAATGATTCTCAGAAACCATACGCCTCAGATTGGCTGTGGATCTCAGTCTGCGCGGACGTGAATAGGGAAATTCTGAAAAGCTCATGTAGAAATCTTTGGTTTGATTAACGTATTAATAGGTTGTAGTCATGGTAGCCGGAACCACAATCGTGAAATCGGCAGCCTCAAGCATTTCACTCTCAACGTCATGCACATCATCCACTACAACTGTGTTGATGGTCAAAACTCGCAGCTCCGGACGGTCTCGCTTCACATACCAAACAATTCCTTCGTAGTTATTGGAGTGATAGGATCCATTAAGGTGGAGCATTCGGCCGTTTTCATCCAGGTTTTTCAGGATGAAATGTGACATCGTTGCATCCTTTACGGCTTGCGAATAAACAAGATTCATCCCACCGTGTCCCTGCGCCATATCCAGCATATTCTGATACCCCGGTAACTCCGTATCCACCTCTACCGGCAGCGGCATCATCCACTGTTTTGCTTCATCTGTCAAATTATCGAGAGCTTCCAGCCCGTTGCGATATACACTCGAAGCGTATCGCCTTGGTATATTGGTGGCAACAACGTTCAGATTATTCTCTCGGGCAAACTCCAGCACGGGCTTATAATCGGTGGAGTAGTTGTTCCAGAGCCGGGCTTCACTCTCAAAACTGGACTGGCTGATGTTCGCATTCAGGTACTCATCAACAAGTATTTGCTGATCGGCTTCAAACATCTCGAAACCGACAGACGTTGCGGCGGTGGTATCCTTTTGAAGATCCATCAGGAGCTCAAGCTGAAGCCAGTGGGCAATCGCATTGTTATGAAGCTCCCCAAAAAAGGTAAGATCGCTGTTTTTGGATTGAACCAAAATGCTTTGATACGACACCACATTGCCGTTCTTGCTGTAGATCAGGTAGGCCGGTTTGTTCGATTCGGCAAAACCTGCGAACAGAAGTCCTGAAATCAGAACAAGAGAAATAAGCTGAAATTTTTTCATCGTAATTGAGATCATTTAGTTCACACCGCTCTACCCATTGCAGAGTTTAACAGAAGCAGACGCCGCCCGGGCTATCATCCGGTTTCGGACCCTGTTACTGTCCTGAGCCACCGCAAACCCATAGTTCCAGGTGCCATTAAAACTCCCCGACACCCTTCATTGAGCCGCTACAGGCTGAGAAGTACCGCTTCTAATCGTTTTCATATTAATACTTTAACATGAAGCCGCTATTAAGAATCAGGGTGCCTGCATCAGCATCTCTTCCCGAATTGCCTGAAATTCATCGCCTTCTTCCCACAACATCATCTCATCTGCATTGAGTATGTGAAAGCTCGACCGGAAAAAGAGACGTACATCCTTCTCCATACCTGAGAGATCCCAGTACTCATTGATCTCATCCCCCACAGAGTGGTAGTTCACAGCGCTGAGGCTATCCACTTTTTCGATAAAATCCTCCGGCTTATTCACGTAGTCGCGTCCCGGATTCGGGAAAATAGCGGGGATACCGACTCGTGCCAGTGAGAAGTGATCCGACCGATAGAAGAAGCCCTGCTCCGGATTAGGATCCGGCTTAACTACGCGTCCGCCCTGTTCTGCATACTGTTTGATAACATCTGTGATGGTATTTCTACCATAACCTACCAACACAACATCCTCGGTTTCTCCGTACACCTGCATGCCGTCCATGTTGAAGTTGGCTGTAATTTTACCGGGGTGAACCGTTGGATTTTGCGACCAATAGAGTGAACCGAGCAGCCCCATCTCTTCAGCTCCGACAAAAAGGAACAGTGCACTTCTGCGCATTTCCGGTTCGATCTCTTTGTATGCTTTTGCCATTTCCAATACGGCACTAACGCCGGCCGCGTTGTCCAGTGCTCCGTTGTTGATGGAGTCTCCATCTACCGGCGTGGTGATTCCAAGGTGATCGTAGTGTGCGGTGAACACAACATATTCATCAGCCAGATCCGGATCACTCCCTTTGATTTGCCCCAGCACATTTCTGGTGGACATATCACTATATGCGGCACTCAGATTCACATCCAGGGTCACACCGGAAAGAAGAACCGGTTCAAAATTTCTGTTTTCTGCAGCATCAAGCTGCTCATTCAAACTCAACCCGGCCTGATCGAACAGATACTCACTCTGCTCTTCCGTCATCCAGCCGTTAAACTCAGGCTTTGATCCGGCATCCTCTTCACCCTTCAGTGCAAACCGCTCTCTTCCCCAGCTATTCTCAATAACAGACCATCCATAGCCGGCAGTGGGCGTGGTATGAATAATGATGGCACCCAACGCCCCCATCTCTTCAGCTTTTTCAAATTTATAGCTCCAGCGTCCGTAGTAGAGGCGGGAATCTCCCTCAAAAATTTCAGGATCATTTGAAGGATCACTGTTTTTAAACACCAGCACCTTCCCTTCCACATCAGCGCCTTTGTAATCGTCCCACTCAAATTCCGGAGCCTGAATACCGTAGCCAACATAGAGCAACTCGGCATTACGGAGCTGCACGCGTTCGGCCTCATTGCTCGGCCACGCCATAAATTCAGTTCTATAATCCAACTGCTGTGCAACCTGCCCGTTTCTTCGGATGTTCATTACGGCGCTGCTTCCATCCACCTGTTGGCCAAGGAGCGGCACCTTCTGTGTGAATGAACCATCATCCATTCCGGGTGCAATCCCCATCCCTTCCATCGTTTCAATCAGATAATCCACGGTCAGATCTTCACCCCGGGTTGCAGGTGCTCGTCCTTCAAACTCATCCGAAGAGATCACCTCAATATGACTCATCAGCGATTCTGCTGTGATTGATTGAGCAGCTTGATCCACTGAAGATTCACCGCAGGAAATTGCAAATAGTGTAATAATAGGTGCGAAATAGAGTAGATACCGGTTCATAATGTTCATTAGTTTATTTAGAGTATTGTGGAAATTTCATGGGATAGGAATTTGACACCCCTCGCCCGCTGACGCAGACACTCCCCTCAAGGGGAGATTTACTCAACACATCAATCTCATTTCTGTAAAAAATTTTACCTATCCGTTGCTTTCAATTGTTGCTAAATGTAGGATTTTAAAGCGTGATTTTACAATTCGGTGAAATGAATTTTTCTGCCGTACCCTTTTTTCGTATGATTTGAGTGATATGATAAATTTCTACGACCATAAAACCATCTTAATTACCGGAGCAGCCAGTGGAATCGGGAAACGATTTGCCGAAAAAGTGGCCGCAATTGCCGATGTAAAACTGATTCTCTGGGATCGAAACCCTGAAGATCTGAGGGAAATCCGGGATCAATTACAGAGCCTTGCCGAGGTTCACATCTCGGGTGTGGACGTAACCGACCGCGAGGCGATCCAGTTCGAAGCCGACCACTACATCAAAGAGCAGCTCGTTCCAAACATCATCGTGAACTGTGCCGGGATTGTGGTGGGCAAAATGTTTCATGAGCACTCGTTCAGTGAAATTGAAAAAAGTGTTCAGATTAACACCATCGGCAGCATGTGGGTGGCTCGGGCATTTTTACATGAGATGATTGATCGCGGAACCGGGCAAATTGTGAATCTCGCATCAGCCTCCGGCTATATCGGTAACCCGCGAATGAGTGTTTATGCCGCCAGCAAGTGGGCGGTGATCGGGTGGAGTGAATCGCTGCGACTCGAGATGGAAAAACTAAAAACCGGAGTGGGGGTAACAACGGTGATTCCAAGCTACATCAAAACCGGTATGTTCGACGGTGTAAAAGCGCCCTTTCTGGTCCCGCTGCTTGAAACAGATCAGATTGTAGATTTAATGCTGCAGGGGATAGCCAAACAAAAACGAACCATCCGGGCACCGTTTTTGGTTAAATTCGTGCCGCTGCTCAAGGCTCTTCTTCCATATAAATTATTTGACTGGGTAGCAGGTAATCTGCTTGGTGTCTATAAATCGATGGATTCATTCAAGGGACGAAAGGCAAAATCCAAAAATTAGCATGACTATAGAGGAACTGGTTCAGTACCAAATAAAGGCATCTCAAGACCAAATTAACCGCCCGGTTGAAAAACGTAAAGCGGCTCTAAAAAATCTGCGTAATCTTCTCACCGATAATGAAGAGAAGATTTGCGGATCCATCGCCGAAGATTTCGGCAAACCTTATATTGAAGCATATCTGACGGAAATTGCCACCGTTGTTCATGAAATCGATTTTCACCTGAAGAATTTAAGTCGATGGGCTAAGCCTGAACAGGTAAGGAATTCCATCTTTACGTTTCCATCCTCCGGTTCTGTTTACAGAGAACCTTTTGGCACAGTACTTATCATCGGGGCTTGGAACTATCCAGTTCACCTTCTGTTCATGCCTCTGATCGGTGCCTTATCCGCCGGCAACAATGCTGTGCTTAAACCCTCAGAACTTGCCAAAAATACCTCAGCACTAGTCAACGATCTGATTGAGAAATATTTTTCTAAAAACTTACTTGCGGTTGTAGAAGGAGCTGTTGAAGAGACTCAACAACTGCTCTCGCTGCCATTTGATAAAATCTTCTTCACCGGCAGTACACGTGTCGGCAAAATTGTCATGAAAGCAGCCGCGGAACAGCTTATCCCTGTAACGCTCGAGCTGGGTGGAAAAAGTCCCGCCATTGTCCATTCGGACGCCAACATGGAGGTCTCCGCGAAACGCATCTGGTGGGGCAAAACAATGAATGCCGGCCAGATCTGTGTGGCACCCGATTTTGTTTTGATTCATGAGTCAGTAAAAGAGTCGTTTATAGAACAGGGAAAAATCGTTCTCTCTGAATTTTACCGTAATGACTACCTCACCGGACAAAATTACACACAGATTATTAATCTCGACCACTTTGACCGATTAATTCGCTTACTGGACCATAGTGACGTACTGTTTGGCGGTACCTCAAACAGAGACAATCGCTTTATTGAGCCCACACTGATTGATGCCGATTGGGACTCCGATATCATGCAGGAGGAGATTTTCGGTCCGCTGCTTCCCATCGTCACGTATAACTCTATGGATGAGGTTCAACACAGGCTGAACTCTCGGCCATCGCCCCTCGCACTCTATCTTTTTACCGAAAGCCGGGAGGTGGAAGAGATGATCATTCAGAATGTATCGTTCGGAGGGGGATGCATTAACGAAACCATCAGTCACCTGGGCAATCCCGGTCTGCCATTTGGAGGTGTTGGCTTGAGCGGCATGGGATCCTATCACGGAAAAAGAAGTTTTGACGCTTTTTCAAGAGAGAAGTCCATTCTCAAAAAACCGACCTGGCCCGATCCCGATTTTCGCTATCCGCCCCTGGACAGTAATAAACTGAAATGGATTAAAAAATTGTTTATCCGATGAGCATGGATATTCCGGAGAGATATACCGCGTTAGTTGCTCATGAGAAAGATGGGCGTTTTGTTCAATCTGTGGAACAAATTGCCACTTCCGATCTGCCGGATCATGACGTGATGATCAACGTAAAATACTCCTCCTTGAACTATAAGGATGCACTATCCGCAAATGGAAACAAGGACGTAACCAAATCCTACCCATTTACTCCCGGAATTGATGCCGCCGGAATTGTTGTGAAAAGCAGGGATGAGCGATACCGAGCAGGTGATAAAGTGATTGTCACAAGTTATGATCTTGGCATGAATACACCCGGCGGTTTTGGCCAATTTATCTCTGTTCCGGGCAACTGGATTGTACCGCTGCCGAACGGCCTGACCCTCAAAGAGAGCATGATTATCGGAACATCGGGTTTAACCGCTGCCATCGGTGTGGAAAAAATTGTCAAACAAGGTGTACCTCCTTATAGCGGTGAACTGCTTGTGACCGGAGCCACCGGCGGAGTCGGCTCATTTGCCGTAGGGTTATTGAGTCAGCTTGGATACCGTGTTGTTGCGGCTACCGGAAAGTTGGATCAGACCGACTTTCTGAAAACTCTCGGTGCCGGAAAGGTCATCCATCGCAATCAAATTACCGATGTACCCAATCGACCGATGTTAAGCGCCAAATGGTCTGCATCTGTTGAAACCGTTGGGGGTGAAATGCTTGATGCCGTCATTCGTCAGACCGAACACAACGGCGTGGTAACCTGCTGCGGAAATGTGCTTGGCCACGAGTTCCATACCAATGTCTTTCCATTTATTTTGCGCGGTGTATCTCTGATGGGTATCGATTCCGGAATCGCCCTTATGAGTGACCGACTTCGAATCTGGAACCTTCTGGCTACAGACTGGAAACCCCGTTTTCTGGAGCTGATCTGCAGAGAAGTTAAGTTGACCAACCTGCCCGGAGAGATTGAAAAAATAGATAATGGCAAACAGGTAGGTACCGTGTTGGTTAGCTTGCCTGACTAATTCTTCTGGACTCTTTTCTAACCTTTACGGCGCGCTTCAGTGGATTCATGATGTCGTCTGCCTTGATCGGCTTAATCAGATACTCGCTGTTTCCGGCCTTTTTGGCGTCTTTGATCGACTCTCGATTCGAATCTCCGGAAAGAAAAATAATGGGAGTGTCAGCAAATGCCCGGATTTTACGACTGGCATCAATTCCGTTCATCTCACCATTCAGGCCTATATCCATCACAATTACATCAGGATTCAGTGATTTCACCTTTTTCACTGCAGCTTCTCCCGACGTAGCCTTTCCTATCACGGTGTAACCAAGTTTTTCGATGATTCTTGTCTCAACTAGAGAGAGAAGCATGTCATCCTCAACAACCAGTACTGAACCTTTCGATTTCTTTGTCTTCATGAGCACCTAAGCATAAGAGTGGTGAATTGATACAGCCATAATATATTAACTTCTTTTAATATTAAAAAGTTTTAACATTTGTTTGGGCCATACTTATCCCGACTGTTAGAATTTCTGTCGGCTCATTTGAAAATGGATTCGTTTCGAGCACACAAGAAAATTAGTCATTGAACCCTTTTTATGAGACGGGTGGAAAATAAAAATCCGATTTGTTGTTGAGCCGGATGTAGGGCAAGACAAGAATCCATCAAAACAAAAAAGCCTCACAGCATCATATCACTATGCGCTGCAAGGCTTTACTTGAGAGTGGGACCGGGCGGAATCGAACCGCCGACACACGGATTTTCAGTCCGTTGCTCTACCGACTGAGCTACAGTCCCTCTCGGAAGACTCCAAATATAAGAGCTTTTAAACCTATCCTCAAAACCGATTCTCTATTTTCGTCAAATATTTTTAAAGTGATTAATTGTGCACTTTGATGTCTTTCAGGCGCATCTGTATGGATCGCTTTCCATTCCAGTAATTCTCTTCAAGCACATAAGCCACGTCCATCTGTCCGGAATCGCATTTACGGAGCATCGGCAGGTATTCGTGCATGTTGAACCCGATGGCATCTAAAATCGCAGAACCGTTCTGACGCACTTTGAATTTCAAATGGCCGTTCCCCACAATGCTTGGAACACCCTCTATACAAACATCTTTTGAAACAAATACCGGCCGCATATTTCCGGGCCCGAACGGTTCAAATTGTGAGAGCAGCTTCCAAAACTTAGGCCCAACGTGCTCCAGATTAAGATTTGCATCGATCTGCAGCTCCGGCAGAAAGTCGTTGTCCGACAATTTCTGAAACCCGATCGAGTTCATCCGCTTTCTGAATTCATCCAGATTGTCCGCATCCATTGTCAGGCCGGCGGCAAATTCGTGGCCGCCAAACTGCTCAAGCAGATCCTCACACTTTTTCAATGCGTTGTAAATATTAAACCCTTTAATAGATCGTGCTGAGCCTTTGATTTTCCCCTCAACCGTACTGAGCATAATTGTAGGGCGGTAGTAGGCGTCTACAAGGCGCGATGCCACAATCCCAATTACACCGAGGTGCCACTCCGGATGGTGCAAAACCATGGTGGATAAATTCTCCACATTGTAGTTATTCTCGAGCATATCTACCGCCTGCTCCATCGTTTCACTATCGGTGGTTCGTCGCCGGATGTTTATCTTTTCCAGCTCAGCTGCGTATTTGTCAGCTTTTGTTTCATCTTCCGAAATCATCAGTTCCACGGCTGCTGTGGCATCTCCCATACGCCCGGCAGCGTTAATTCGCGGACCAATTGAAAAGACAATGCTGGATGTACTGACGGATCCCGGAGGTATCTTAATTCTGTTTAATAGTGCTTTGATGCCGAGGCGCGGCTCCGAATTAATCATCTTAAGTCCACGGCGCATCAGGTAGCGGTTCTCCTCAACAATGGGAACAATGTCTGATGCAATGGAGATGGCCACAAGATCCAGGAACTGGTTGGGCAGTGTTTTGGGTAAGCCGAGTTTAGATACCGTTCCCTGAACCAGCTTAAAGCCAACTCCCGCGCCGGACAGTCCGTCAAACGGATAGTTGCAGTCGGGGCGTTTTGGATCGAGTACGGCTACCGCATCGGGTATTTCATCCCCTACGGTGTGGTGGTCGCAGATAATAAGGTCGATGCCGTTCTCTTTGGCAACTTTTGCCTCTTTTACCGCAGTGATACCACAGTCAACCGACACAATCAGGTCGGCATTAATATCAATGGCGTGTTTTATTCCATCCGGGTTGATACCGTACCCCTCTTTAAACCTGTGCGGGATATAGTAGTGGACATCAATGCCAAAACTCCTGAGAAAGGTGTATAGAATGCTAACTGCAGTTGTTCCGTCTACGTCGTAATCCCCATAGATTAGCACTTTTTGGTGATTACAGATCGCTTCAGCCAGGCGGCTCGCTCCCGGCTCCATATCCTTCATCAAAAAAGGATCGTGAAGCTTTTGACTCTCCGGCCTGAAGAACGATTTTGCATCATCAAAACTCTCAATACCCCGAATTGCCAGAAGCCGGGCAATCTCTTCAGGTACGTTTAGCTGCTGCTGTAATAGGCGGACAGACTCCTCCCTTTCGGGTTCCGAATAGACCCATCGGTATGCCATGATTTGTTTCCTGTTTTATTCTCATTTAAGAGGCAAAGGAGTGTCACCCCGTCAGTGCCAAACTGTGTTTTATCACACAGTAATAACTTTAACAAAAGCTTAATATTCTATTATAAGAAATGCAGAGCAGAAATTGTGTACCAATCAAAGCATCTGAGTGGAAAAGTTTATCCGTTTTCTTCATAACCTGTTCGTAAATAATCTTAAATTTACAGCGGCATGAAAAAAGCGCAACTCAATTTTGCAGGTACCGAAACTGTCAATTCTGCCCGAAAAATATTAAATTGGAAGCGTTTCCAATCGGATGGTATCCGACTCGAATTTTAAAAAACTGTAGTTATGAATGATTTGAAGAATATGCTTGATAAAGAGAGCGACACACACAACGATTTTGAACTTTTTGGTGAGTTGAACAACCTCGAACATGAGCAGATTGTTTTCTGCTCGCGACCCGAGGCCGGCCTTAAAGCAATTATTGCAATCCACGATACTACTCTAGGCCCGGCTTTAGGCGGAACCCGTATGTGGGATTATAAATCCGAAGCGGAGGCCATTCGCGACGTACTGCGCCTCTCGCGGGGAATGACCTACAAATCGGCCATTTCCGGGTTGAACCTCGGTGGAGGGAAGGCAGTGATTATCGGGGATGCACAAACCCAGAAAACCGAACCGATGTTCCGCGCATTTGGGCGTTTTGTGGATGGTCTCGGCGGCCGCTACATCACGGCTGAGGATGTGGGAATGACCGAGAAGGAGATGGAGTGGATCTTCTCTGAAACTAAATTTGTAACCGGTATACCCAAAGAGATGGGCGGAAGCGGTAACCCTTCTCCTGTTACGGCTTACGGGGTATATATGGGAATCAAGGCATCCGCAAAACGAGCCTATGGCAGCGACTCGCTCGAGGGAAAGCGAATAGCCATACAGGGTGCAGGTTCTGTGGCGTCTCACCTTGCCCATCACATCAGTAAAGAGAATGCAGAACTTTTTGTAACCGATATATTTGAAGATAAAGCCAGGCAGCTGGCCGAGGCTACCGGGGCCACCATGGTAAAACCGGACGACATTTACACTCTCGACGTGGATATTTTAAGTCCCTGTGCACTGGGCGGTGTGGTGAACGACGATACCATCAACTACCTGAAGTGCGACATTGTGGCCGGCGGGGCCAACAACATCCTGGATGATGAAGACAAACACGGGAATGAATTGATTAAAAAAGGAATTCTCTACGCACCCGATTATGTTATCAACGCGGGCGGATTGATTAATGTGGCCAGTGAGCTGGAAGGTTACAACGAAAACCTGGCTATGAACAAAGCTTCACGCATTTATGATACCGTCCTCGATATCTTTGATTACGCGGAAGAGAACAGTATCCCAACCATTGCCGCATCAAACGCTCTTGCCAAAAAGAGAATTGAAGACGTAGGTAAAGTTGGAACGATCTACTCCTCAAAAAGCCATTTTTCCAACCGGAAGGGTGAGCAGTACCTGAGAGAGCGATCATAACATTGTACACAACCCTGACTATTCAACTGAGCAGCCCGGTGAAAATCGGGTTGCTTTTTTTATGGGAAAGAGTCAGATTATTCTGAACTTAAAATCTATTCCATCCTTATGAATCGATTTTCCGCAACCTGGTCTTTGATGAAGAGCTCTCTTCTCATTCTGTTGGAAGACAAAAAAATGCTCCTCTTTCCAATTTTCTCAGGAATCTGCACTTTGGCCATCGGACTCACTTTTATTGTACCGATCGTATTTCAGCAGGGCTTGAATATTTTTGGCTTTTTGGACGCTCTTCCCGAGGCGATGATGTTTATCACCATTTTCATGTTCTACCTGCTCACCTACTTTGTGATGATCTTTTTCAATTCAGGTGCTGTGCTGTATGCCATCAAACATATAAAAGGTGAACAGCCCACATTTGGTGACGTTTTTCAACAGTTGCGGGACCGTATTGGCCACATTCTTGGATGGACAGCCATCGCGGCAACCGTTGGGTTGATCATCAACACCATTGAAAATCAATCGGATTGGGTTGGTAAAATTGTAGCCGGCCTCATTGGGCTTAGCTGGACCGTAACCAGCTTTATGGTCATTCCGGTTCTCATCGTGGAACAAAAAGGGCCGATTGAAGCGCTGAAAGAGTCTGCAGGCATGTTGAAAAAATCGTGGGGAGAGCAGCTCATTGGTCACTTCAGTTTCGGCCTCATCTTTACTGCACTGCTCATGGGTGCCGCCATTGTTACCATACCGCTTTTTTTGCTGGGTGATATCTTCATTCTGATTGCCCTCACCATATTAATCCTCTTTGGACTCACACTGGGAATTTTACAGTGGATTCTTCAATCTATTTTCATGGCAACTCTGTATCTTTATGTGCGTGAACAGCGCCTGCCCGGCTCCTTCACACAGAGCCAGATCGATCGGGCGGTGAGATAATATCCGCGTCAGGCGAATCGTTTACTGTTCTGCATTAGAATCATCCCAATCCAATATTGAAGTATTATCTATATGTCACTGAAAAAGAAGTTTAAGTTCAAGGATCGTTTAATTAAGGGAATCGACCCGGACGGGCAATTTAAAATAAGCGTGGTTAAAACGACGGATGTTGTTCGCACAGCACAGAAAAACCACAATTTGTCTCTGCTCAATACGGTACTGCTTGGCAAAACATTGACATCCGCCATGCTGCTTGCATCAGAATTGAAAGGTGAAGAGCGTATTCAGATCAGAGTTGACGGGGATGGACCGGTCGGGATGTTGACAGCCGAAGCGAATAGAGTGGGAGAGGTGCGCGGCTACTCTGCAAATCCTTCCGCCGAACTGGATTATACCAACCCGGAAACAACCATTTCTGATGGTTTAGGAAATGGAGTTCTCACCGTCACAAAAACCCTCTATAATGAGGCAGAGCCGCGCCGGAGCTCCATCGCTTTGGTTAACGGCGATATCAATTCAGACATTGCCCATTACATGGCGCAATCCGAGCAGGTCCTTTCCGCCTTTCTGCTTGATGTGAGCCTGTTCGACGACGGCACCGTAAAACATGCCGGTGGGGTACTTTTGCAGCGTCTGCCCGAAGCGGATGAAACAACGGTTGAGAAACTTCAGAAAACACTCACCGACCTTCCACCTTTGAGTGAACTGCTTGAGAACGACTATTATATAGACGATATCATGAAGGTGGCAACAAAACCGTATGCCGTTAAAGAGTTGGATCGGCAGCCTGTTCACTTTTTCTGCCGTTGTTCACCCAAGCGTTTCAAAAACGCTCTCTCTATGCTTGGTTATGAAGAGCTTAAAGAGATGAAGGATGAGAGCCAGGAAGTGGTTTGTAACTACTGCGGGTCTAAAGTTGAAATCAGCAAAGAGGAAATTGCCGAGCTGGCGGAGAATGCAAAAGCGAAAATGAATTGAGCTTCCTCTGTAGTTCTCGCCGATGGCAATGTGAGGGGAATCAATAAAATCCTGAAGCCGGTTTAATCCGTTGCCGGCTTTCAACATGAATGAAGCTAACAGAGGTCATTCATACCGTCGTTGATCCATATAACGTATAAAATCTTACTAAACTGCAAAAGATGACCCACAGCCGCACGCTTCGCTGGCATTAGGGTTATCGAATGTAAAGCCTCGCGCATCCAGCCCATCAGGGTAGTCGATGATAACACCATCCAGATATAACATGTGATCGGACTTCACAACAACTTCCAGGCCTTGAGTGTTTACAATTACATCTTCATCCGTCCGAATATCAAATCCCAGCTTATAGCTTAACCCGGAGCATCCGCCTCCTTCTACCGCTACGCGCAGATAGAGCTCTTCATCCAGATTTTCATCCTGCTTGATTTTACGAACCTGCTTTGCTGCCCGTTCTGTAAGCTGAAGATCATTGCCGCTCGCCTGCTTTTCAAATTCCCGGCGAAACTTCTCTTCAGCGCTGAGCTCTTCTTCAGGCTCTTCATCAATCAGAGATGCAATAACGTCGTCTAAATTTTCATCTTCGATAGCCATAGATAGAATAATTTTTCAGTTACTTCACAGGATTTGAAAACGTAAAATAATCCTTTTCCGATTTCCTGAACAGTTTCAGAATTCCGGCACTCACCAAATTAACAAGAATTTTGGACGCACGATAGCTTGTTACATTAATCAATTCTGAAAACTTCTGAACACTGATCTCACCGTATTCATTCAAATAACGGAACAGCATCTGTTCATGTTTTCCATACTCAAACGTAACACCTGATTCTGAATACTGCTGTTTCAAAATCTCAGTCTGTTCGTCACTTGCCAGTGTGCTTTCATCCTGAAAGCGAACAAAAACCCGGCGTTTCTTCTTTCCCTTCAGATATACAGGTTTTTTCTTCGACTCCGGGACCCGCACCACTATTACATCGGCGTCGGACAGATGTACGAGTTCAATTTGCAGCTCAACAGCCGGAACACAAAGTTTTTGGGCCGCTTCCTGCAGTAGGAACTCCTCTTCAAAAAAGGAGCGAATTCCCGTTATCTGTTTATCATCCTGCACTCCAATTAAAATAGTTCCGCCCGATGTATTTGCGAATGCAGCTATTTCGCGCGCAATTTTTGCCGGAGTGGGTACCGTTTTTTTGAATTCGAGATAGGTTCCCTCGCCGGTCTGAATCAGGTTTCGAAGATCGGAAGGGTTCATGTCAGATATGACAATCTCACCGTTTGGCAATTTCATAATACTATGCACTTTTGGGGTATAACAGTTTTTCAACGAACAGAACGGCAGAATGTTTAAATCATTTTTTCCTCTTTCGGATTTCGTGTCATCAACTCTTCCACCATCTGCGCCGGAGGTATATTTTTAAACAGTACTTTATAAACCGCTTCGGTAATTGGCATCTCCACGCCGTTTTCCTGAGACCACTGGCATACAGACTCCGCAGTTTTCACACCCTCTGCAACCATATTCATACCGGCTTTAATTTCATCGAGTTTTTTACCCTGCCCGATGCTATAACCTACAAATCGGTTACGGCTGTGCTTACTTGTGCAGGTAACAATAAGATCACCCATTCCGGTCAATCCGGAAAATGTATCCATCGATGCTCCAAGTACTGCTCCCATTCGCTTCATTTCATGGAGCCCGCGGGTCATTAATGCAGCTTTGGCGTTATCACCCAGCTCAGCACCATCTACAATACCGGCTGCAATGGCCATGATATTTTTAAGCGCACCGCCAATTTCCACACCTATGATGTCATTATTTAAATAGACCCGAAATCGTGAGGTCATAAAGGTCTCCTGAATAATGCGGGCCACTCGTTTTGAGTAGGCGGCAGACACAACGGTTGTCGGCTTTAGCAGTGCCACCTCTTCTGCGTGACTCGGGCCGGTGAGCACGCCAATCTGATCTTCCAACACCGCTTCGTCCAGAACATCAACTAAAATCTGTGAGGGGGTCATCAGGGTATTTTTTTCGATCCCCTTGGCAATACTTACGATAATCTCTTTTCCGCCAAGTAACGGCTTAATTTTTCCTGCCACCTCCCTCAAAGCGTGTGAAGGTGTTGCAAAAACGATCATTTCAGCATGATCTACAGCCTCCTTTAGTGAATGTGTGGCACGTAAATTCTTGGGCAGCTCAATATCGGTCAGGTACGATGGATTGTATCCACTCTCGTTTATACCATCCACAACCTCTTTCTCTCTGGCCCAGATAGATACATCAACATCCTTATCCTTTAAAACAACGGCCAATGCCGTACCAAAACTACCCGCACCTATTATGCTAATCTTTTTCACGCTGACGACTCCTCTTTATTCAATCTTCCGCCCGATGGTTTAAATGATTTAATTCTATTTTCTGTACCGTTTAACAGGCGTTTAATATTTCCTTTGTGCTTGATGATAATGCCAAGCGCCAATGCGCTGCTGAACAGGATAATGCTCCCATCAATATCAAAATCAAATCCATACCGAAGAGTTAACTGCGAAAACGGATAGAGGAGTGAGGCAAAGATAGACCCAACAGAAACATACCGGGTTGAGAACATCAAGATCAAAAATATTGCAAGCGATATACTGATGGAAACCGGTTCAATTCCATAAAGCATTCCGCAAGCGGTGGCCGCTCCTTTACCTCCTTTAAAATTCGCATAGAGCGGGAACATGTGACCCACTACCGCCGCAAGTCCGGAGAGGATCAGCAGCATTGAGTTGACATCCCACTTTTCATAAAACGTAATCGGGCCATCGCCAATACTATAGGCAAGCTGACTGATGACCGCCGTTGCAAGCAGCCCCTTGCCAAAATCAAAAAGAAGAACGATGGTCCCGGCTTTCCAGCCTAAAATTCGAAAAGTATTGGTAGCACCGGCGTTTCCGCTTCCATGCTCCCTGATATCAACCTTATAGAAGATCTTACCCATCCAGAGAGAGCTCGGGATAGACCCAATCAAGTAGCAGAGAATCAGTACAATTATGATAGATAGCATCGGAAGCGGTTCCTATTTTTCAGAGGTTGAATGTAGCAGTAACAGTCTAAGCCGAGCCAGGTAGCAGTTACACGTGCCGCTCAGCGTGATAAGATGACCTCACAAGCGGACCGCTCTCTACATGCTCAAGTCCCAGCTCCTCACCGATCTCTTTGTATTCAGCAAACTGATCGGGGTGAACCCACTCCACAACCGGATGGTGCATCTTGGTTGGCTGCATATACTGCCCGATGGTAAGTACATCTACATCGTGGTCCACGCAGTCTTGCATCAATTCGATTACCTCTTCACGTGTTTCGCCCAGTCCAACCATAATACCGGTTTTGGAGCGAACACCTTGCGCTCTTACCCGTTTCAACAGCTCCAGGGAGCGCTCATATTTAGCCTGCGGACGAACCGTTCTGTATAAACGAGGAACTGTTTCCAGGTTGTGGCTCAACACGTCCGGCGGGGTATCAATCACAATCTGAAGGGCATCCCACACTCCGCGAAAGTCCGGAATCAGCGATTCGATGGTTACTCCTTCAATGGTATCCCGAAGAACTTTATGACACTCAGCAAAAATAGGCGCACCGCCATCTTTTCGCTCATCACGGTTTACGGATGTGAGTACCACGTGCTTCAATTTCATCTTTGCGGCTGCATCGGCAACCCGTCGCGGCTCATCCCAGTCAAGCCCTTGAACCGGGCGTCCGGTTTTTACTGCGCAGAATGAACAGGAGCGCGTACAAACATCGCCTAAAATCATAAATGTAGCGGTACCGGCTCCCCAGCACTCACCCATATTGGGGCATCTTGCTTCAGAGCAAACCGTATTCAGATTGTTGTCGCGAATGGTTTGAGACACCTCCTTAAATTTCTCCCCGGACGGAAGTTTTACACGCAGCCAATCGGGTCTGCGCTTGGAGGGTCCTTCTTTGTCAATAATTTCAAGTTCTTTAATCATAACACATTCATTCTGCCGCTATTCGGCTTTCGATTTAAGAGACGTAAGGTAAGAAAATTGTTGTTCGGGTTCAGGTTTTTGATCTTTCACTTTGGGTATAACTTCAAAGATCTCTGCGAAGTGTTTGAGCAAACACTCTTTTACATCGCTGAGCTCCAGATCACTACCTTTTAATTCAGATAAACTGGTTACTGATTTATCATTAATTCCGCACGGTACAATGTGATCGAAATAGGAAAGATCTGAATTTATGTTGAAGGCAAAACCGTGCATGGTAACCCAGCGCGAGCAGCGAATACCCATTGCGCAGATCTTTTTCTGATCAACCCAAACACCGGTCAACCCGTCAATTCTGCCTGCTTCAACACCAAAATCTGAGCAGGTTCGGATGATCACCTCCTCCAGGAGTCGCAAATATTTGTGGATGTCGGTAAAATGGCGGTCAAGGTCAAGAATCGGATAACCAACAATCTGTCCCGGTCCGTGATAGGTGATATCGCCGCCCCGGTCAATTTCGATATACTCCGCTTCAATTTGTGAAAGTTCTTCGATAGCCTTGAGAAGGTGAGAGGAGTCGCCGCTTTTTCCCAGCGTATAGACGTGAGGATGCTCCACAAAAAGGAGCATGTCGTTGGTTTGATACTCATTCAGAAATCCGTCACGAATCTTCCGTTTTTGTGTGATTAATCCGTGCTGAAGTTGCTTTTGCAAATCCCAGACGGGACGGTATGATTGATATCCTAAATCGTAAACATCGATGTACTTCATCATAGCCGGAAAGATAATTAAAAATCTGCTTAATTAATCTCTCCGGCTAATGATTCACACACCAAACGATCAGTTTTTTTCTCTGAGTTTAAAATAAATTGGCAATGAATATTGAACCCGAACCGGTTTGCCCCGCTGGAGTCCCGGCGTAAATTCTGCAAGTTTCACAACGCGCAGTGCTTCTTCATCGCATCCGCCTCCTATACCGCGAATCACTTGGGGATCCTCAACCTGCCCCTGTTCATTTACCACAAATTGTATATGAACTCTGCCTTCGATTTGAGCTCTTCGGGCCAATTCCGGGTATTCAATTTCTGCCTGAAGTTTTGCCAGATCTCCTTTCAATTGGGGCATCTCCTCTACAAATACAAAGAAATCCTCTTCCTCCTCATCTTCGGCAGCATCATCCGCTGATGGGGGCGGTGGGGGCGGCAGCCTGGATTCCGTAAACAGATCCAGCTCTGCATCGATATCTATTTCTATATCCTCAATAATCTCATCATTTGGAACTTCAACGGGTACCGGCGGGCGGGGTGGTGGGGGTACGGTCTCCTGCTGCCTGGTTTGCACGATCTCCTCCATCACCACCTCTTCCTGAGTTTCAACTACGTAGTGATCATCTTCCTGCTGCGGCATAAAATCAATTCTAAACAGGATGATGAAAATCAAAAGTGTTAGAACAAGCCCTGTTTCCCACAGGATGGTGTAATAGTCTCGCAGGTCTGAACCCTCTTTTTTTATTCTTCTTGGGCCGGGTCTTCTTTTCTTTGTTTCCATGTTAAACCTCTCATTAATGTGCTCATAACTCTTTTATATGATCCTTTTATACCTCTCTATATTTAACTTAGCGTCCAATTATTAAGAAGATGTGTAGTTTTCATAAAAAACTACCTTTTTATCCTAAATAGAATTAAAAACAAAAAAGGCAGGTCGTTAAACCTGCCTTTTCAAAATAGATAAACGTTAAGCCGCTTATTCAGCGTCCTATTTTTTCTTCTTTGGCTTTGATCCCAGGTGAACCCCTTCGCCGTATGCCTCAGCCACAGCTTCCATCACCGCTTCACTCATGGTTGGGTGTGGGTGAACCGCGCTGATAATTTCGTGACCCGTAGTTTCGAGATCGCGAGCTACAACGGCTTCAGCAATCAGTTCTGTTACGTGCGAACCGATCATGTGACAGCCGAGCCATTCGCCGTATTTAGCATCAAAAACGACCTTCACAAAACCTTCTTCGTGGCCGAGTCCTGTAGCCTTGCCGCTGGCCGAGAATGGGAATTTTCCGACCATTACGTCGTAACCTTCCTCTTTCGCCTGCTCCTCGGTCAAACCGACAGATGCAATTTGCGGCTCGCAATAAGTACAGCCCGGAATATTGTTGTAGTTGATTGGATGTGGTTTTTCTCCGGCCAGCTGCTCCACACAAACCGTTGCTTCGTGTGAAGCTTTATGAGCCAGCCATGGAGCTCCAATCACATCACCGATAGCATAAATTCCTTCAGCGTCGGTTTGATACGTGCTCTTGTCCACTTTGATGGCGCCCTTCTCCGTTTTTACACCTGCTTTTTCCAGCCCGATGTTTTCTACATTACCGGTTACACCCACCGCGGAAAGAACCACATCGGCTTCTACCTCTTCGGTTCCTTTCTTGGTTTTAATTGTAACTTTTACGCCCTTGCCTTTCTTCTCCACTTTCTCAACGGAGCTTTCAGTAAGCACGTTTATTCCTTTCTTCTTGTACAGTTTGCCCAGCTCTTTTCCAACATCTTTGTCTTCAACAGGAACGAGTGTTTTCTGCAGTTCTACCAGGGTCACTTCCGTACCGATGGAGTTATAGAAGTAAGCGAACTCAACACCGATGGCTCCGGCACCGACAATAACCATTTTTTTGGGCTGCTTGTCGAGCTGCATCGCTTTTTCGGAGTCGATGATCATCTTGCCGTCAATTTCCAGGTTAGGAAGCTGACGCGGACGAGCTCCTGTCGCGATAATAAAATGTTTCGCCTTTACAGTTTCCTGCTCTTTTCCTTTCTCATCCTGAATAGCCAGCTCCTTGCCGGATTTAAAGACACCGGTTCCGTTCAGAACTTCAATTTTATTGGCTTTCATCAAAAACTGAACACCCTTGCTCATTTTGTCGGCAACGCCTCGGCTGCGCTTAATGATATTCTCAAAGTTTGGAGAGAACTCTTTCACATCTACTCCGTAGTCGGATGCATGAGATACCGTTTCGATCACTTCAGCAGACCGAAGGAGCGCTTTGGTTGGAATACAACCGATGTTCAGGCAAACGCCACCCAAAAATCTCTTCTCTACAATTGCAGTTTTAAAACCCAGTTGAGATGCGCGAATGGCAGCTACATATCCCCCGGGGCCACTGCCGATTACACAAACGTCAAATTCTTTTGCCATGTCGTTTAAGATCTTATTGATTTCAAAAGTTATTGCAGGGCCGGGCTGTTTTATTTATTTAGCTAAAGTTAGGCCCCGCTGCTTGAATACCTATTTAAACAGCTCATTAAGTTACGGAATCTAATTCAGATAATTAAATGAATCATTCGGCCAATTTGCCCACAGCCGCTGTTTTGAAATGCACTTTATTTGATAGCATAATTTGGGCTATTTTACCTGTTCACTTTCAGCTCAATTTTAATAACACGTTCTATGAGAATCTCCATCATTCTACTTTCTCTAACTTTCCTGATACTGTTTACATCCTGCACAAGTCAACAAACACGTGTTGATTCGCCCGGCGGCAACAACACCGTTGAGTTTTACCTGAACGAGGGAACTCCATACTACACGGTTCAACATAGCGGCACTCCGGTCATTACAGAGTCAAGGCTGGGGTTTGAGCTTCAGGATCTTCCCGCTCTTAACGGTGGATTTGAGATCACCTCCGTAGAAAGATCGTCCTTCGATGAGACGTGGACACAGGTATGGGGTGAAAAAGAGGAGATCCGAAATCATTATAACGAGCTGAAAATAGATTTGCGTGAAACTGAAGAGCCTAACCGGGAGCTTACACTGGTTTTTCGTGCGTATGATGACGGCATCGGGTTCCGGTATGAATTCCCCGAGCAACCCAATCTACAGGAGTTCAACATTATGGATGAACTCACCGAATTCAATATGACCGATGATCACAAAAGCTGGTGGATTGGTGCTCTTCAGTGGAACCGATACGAATATCTTCCTGAACATACCCGGCTCGCTGAAGTGGATACAGTCATTACACCGTTCACGATGAAATCGGATGACGGACTTCACCTGGCTCTGCATGAGGCTGCACTGATGGATTACTCTACCATGAATATTGAGCATACAGGAGAGAATCGGCTAAAAGCGAACCTGATTCCGTGGCACGACGGAGTTTTGGTTCGGGCATCCACGCCTTTCAAAACACCGTGGCGAACTCTGCAAATTGGTGAGACGGCCGGTGACCTGGCAGAATCGTACCTGATTCTGAACCTGAATGAGCCCAACAAAATTGACGACACCTCATGGATTGAGCCCGCTAAATATGTGGGCATCTGGTGGGAAATGCATCTCGATAAATCCACCTGGGGATCGGGGCCGATTCACGGCGCAACCACGGAAAATGCTATGAAATACATCGATTTTGCAGCAGAGCATGGGTTTGATCACGTGCTGGTTGAAGGCTGGAATCCAGGCTGGGACGGAGACTGGTTTGCCGACGGAGTTGTGTTCGACTTCACCCGCCCGATGGATGATTTTGACCTGGAACGTGTTGCCGAATACGCTCTTGAAAATGGAGTACGACTCATGGGGCACCACGAAACCTCCGCCTCGGTGGAGCACTACGAAAGCCAGATGGAAGAGGCGTTCCAGCTCTATGAAAATTTGGGTGTACGAGCTGTAAAAACCGGATATGTTGGCCACGGCCAGGAGATTTTCTGGACGGACGAAAATGGTGATCGAAATTACGAATGGCACCACGGTCAGCACATGGTTCGCCATCACCAAAAAGTGGTGGAGCTGGCTGCTAAACACAAAATCTCCCTCAATGTACATGAAGGAGTGAAGGCCACCGGGCTTCGCAGAACCTGGCCAAACCTGATGACCCGGGAAGTTGCCCGCGGACAGGAGTATAATGCCTGGGGAAGCGGAGAAAATGTTTGGGACGGTCCCGGCAATCCGCCAAACTATGTAACCATTTTACCTTTCCATCGAAACCTGGCCGGCCCGTTCGATTACACACCCGGAATTGTAGATCTGCATTTTGATGAGTACAAGCCGGATAATCGCATCAACCACACGTTAGCAAAAGAGCTCGCTCTCTATGTAGTCATTTACAGTCCGCTGCAAATGGCGGCCGATTTGCCTGAGAATTATGAGGAAAGACCCGACGCCCTTCAATTCATCAAAGATGTACCTGCCGACTGGCACGACACCAAAGTGCTGAACGGAGAGATTGGCAAGTACATTACCACGGTTCGGAAAGACCGAAACAGTGAAGACTGGTTTCTGGGCAGCATTACCGACGAGGAGCCTCGCGAATTCTCATTTACCCTTGATTTCTTGAATGAAGGAGATGTATATATCGCCCAAATTTATCGAGACAGCGATGATGCCGATTGGGAGTCGAACCCATACGGTTTTGTGGTTGAGGAGATGGAGGTAACGTCAGAAACAGAGTTTGCCGTAACCCTTGCGCCGGGTGGCGGACAAGCTGTTCGGTTTATGCATGTTGAAGAGTAGAACACTACTACTTTGCCACGGAAGCACGGAATGACACTGAATATTCTGTGCTTCCGTGGCAACATCAAAATCAATCCTGAGAAAAATAAAGATTCTTACACTTCCTTCTCCATAAAGAACATTCTCGGTTCACCGTACGAGAAACCGGCTCGTTCATAGAGATGACGTGCACGGTTATCTTCCCGAACCTCGAGCGTGACTTTACAGCAGTTCTCTTCTTTCGCTTTTCGCTCAACTTCGGCCAAAAGAGCCTCCCCGATTCCATTCCCGCGAAACTGTGGGTTCACTGCTAAGTCATGAATATTGATCACCTTCCGGGCTTTAAAGGATGAAAAGCTGTACACACAGTTTGCAATTCCGGCAGGCTGCCCATCTATAAATGCAAGAAATCCAATGTAGGATGGAAAGGCTTTTAAGTTATCAATCAGTACAGATTTTACGTGATCATCCAGAGGTCGCTTCATACCCATTGCATCTCGGGCATATTGATCGGTACAAAAAACTACAGCCTCCGCGTGCTTTGGATCATTGAGATTTGTTTCGACGATCTCTAATTTTTTCATCCGTTTCTGTATTTACTCTATTCGTTAACCTTATCTGCAGGAAACATTTAAGCCATTATTCCATAAAAATAGGTGAAATTGAACCAAAATCTAAGCTATGAGAACCATTCGTACCATTTTTACAATTTTATTTTCTGTAACACTATTTATCGTTTCATGCGATTCAGATTCCGTAACAGAACCCGGTGAAAACGAATTTTCGTTCAATCACGAGATAAACCCGGGACAATCTGCCGTTGATTTTTTGACGGATGATAATTTTGAACGATTGATCGTTCAGGTTCAGTACATGCAGGGGTATGAACCAACTCAGGAAGGTCTTAATAATTTGGAAACATTCCTTCGAGATCGTCTCAACAAATCATCCATCACCATCATGGAGCCTGAAGAGATACCTGCCGCCGGTCAGAGTTCATATACCGCAAACGAAATCCGCGAACTTGAACGGGAGCATCGGACCCAATTCTCTTCAGAAAATCAGATCGCTGCATATTTTATCATTGTGGATGGTGAATACAGCGATAGCGATGTATTGGGAATTGCACACTTTAATACGTCCATGGCACTGTTTGGTCCAAAATTTAATGAAGTAAGCTCCGGACTTGGCAGCCCCTCAAAAGAGGATGTTGAAACGATTGTGATGCGTCACGAATTTGGTCACATTTTGGGATTGGTAAATAACGGTGTGGACATGCAGGAAAATCATCAGGACACTGCAAATGGGCGCCACTGCGATAATGACCAATGCCTGATGTATTACGCTTTTCGCAATGCGGATCTGTTTGGAAGTATCTTCGGCGGTTCCATTCCGGAATTAGATGAAAATTGTGTGGCCGACCTGCAAGCTGCCGGCGGGAAATAGGAACCGGCCATAAATGACCGGCTCGTATATAATGCCCCATGTTCCTGGGGCATTTCTATTTCAAACCAAAATTCCGCAAATGGATCCAAAAACCCATTCATAGGTTTAAAATACAATCCGGGGATTTATCCCCGGTATAAAATTGAAGATTTTCTACTCCCCCAAATACGGTACCCCGTCCGTAATCCATGCCGGAGCCGGTTCTCCTTTCAAATAGTGATCCATATACTCTTTCATTTTTATGGCATAATCCAGTCGATTGGCCATTTTGCGCAGGTGGTGAGGCTCATCATAGTAGTGGAGAAATACCGACTCCTTGTCCAGCCTGCGAAGTGCGAGGTAGAGCTCTATCGATTGATACCACGGCACCGCCTCATCTGCATCTCCATGCTGAATCATAATCGGTGTATTGATTCTGTCTGCAAAAAACACCGGCGAATTTTCAATGTATGGGGCAAGATTCTCCCACATGCTCACACCAAGCCGGCTCTGCGTCTGCTCATACTGAAACTGCCGTGCAAGCCCTGAGCCCCACCGGATTCCGCTGTATGCACTGGTCATATTCCCTACCGGGGCGCCGGCAACGGCGGCTGCAAAAATGTCGGTTTGGGTAACAACTTGTGCGGTCAGGTAACCGCTCCAGGAATGTCCGTGCAGCCCGATGGCGTCGGGATCAGCCACACCCATCTCTACCAGTTTTTGTACGCCCGGCACCAGGTTTTTCGTTGCAGAGTAACCCGGAATCGGTACGTCAAACCAGATATCCGGGAGGAACACGGCGTATCCGTCACTGGCATACTGCGCCAGGTTTGGCCGATGATTGGTTACCGGTTTATTAAAGTCGTACAACCGTTGGGAATAGCGCTCATAATAGTAAATAAACACCGGGTAGCGCTTATTTGGATCGTAATCGCCCGGATAGATCAATATTCCCTGAACGGTTTTTCCATCCATATTCAGCCAGTCAATGAGCTCCGCTTCACCCCACGCAAATCGATCTAAAAGATCTTCATGAAGATTTGTTACCTGAACCGGGTTACGGAATCTGCGATCTGATGCTACCCAAAGATTTGGATACTCCTGGTAGGTTTCTTGAGTAAAGAGAATATGATCACTTTCTTCTGCCAAGTCTACGATATTAAATCGTTTGTTTTCCTCTATGATTCTGGTTGTTCCCGTTCGTCCAACCCTCGCTTCATAAAAGCCGTAATTCTTCTCCCGGTCGTGGAACATCGTTAAAAAGAGGCGCTCATTTCGTGCAATGGTTTCCTGGTCCGGATTCAGATCTCTGATCCTATAAATTCGCTGATCTTCACGCCCCTCTGTGATTCTTACATACTCTCCGTTTCGGGTATCAAATTGCCAGATATCAAATTTGTCGTAGATCAGAACATGTCGATCTCCATCAGTCCAGCCTGCTATTCGGTATGAACTTGATGGTTGCGGGCGATCGTTGTCTTCATCATAAAAAGGAATATCTATTTCAGCCGTCAAATTGCGTGATGTGCCGTTATCGGTATGCATGATGTGCCAGTCAGCTCCATCAAACCAGCTTACAAAATTTCCGTTAGGGGAGAGAGAAGCTCCAAAACGCTGCTTCTCCAAAAACTGCTCACTGTTTCCGGTTTCTAAATCGATCAGATAGTAATCCCGGTAGGTACCGTCCCAGGTTCGAAGTTTTTGATAGGGCAGGTCGGATGAGCCCAATATTTTACCGCTGTTGTGTGCGGGGCGTACATCCGGAATAACTTTCGTTGCCAATTGTACAGATCTGCCTGAATCAACATGGTGAACGGACGTGAAAAGATGATTTTTCCGGCTGTTCCAGGTCTGCTTCTCATGCGTTTTGATCTGGGGATCATCCCAGTGCCAGACTTTACCTTCAATATCATTCAATATCCGGTCAAGGTCGTATAGATTATCGGCCGTTACCGAGTCCGTATCCTCTTTCATTTCATCCAGTGCTACCATTTCAGCATCCATCACACCGTAGAAAAGTCTCTTATTGTCGTGTGTCCATACCAGATTATTGTGATCTCTCAGACGATACCCGGATTCAACATCGCCCGGAGTGACGAGTGCAATGGGTTCATTTCCTATTTGCATAGAATAAATTGTGGCATCACCCGGCAGATACTCATGGTCAGTATCCATTTTTGATTCAGTATATGCCAGGCGGCTGTTATCATGATCCCAGGTCAGGTTGGAATAGAGGGAATTTTCTGACCCTGCTATTTTTTGAGATTTCATCAAGTCGTCCTCTAAATCAATCAAATAGAGGCCGTTCCCTATTCCCAATGTATCCACTACAGAATAAGCGAAATATCGGGATGTGCTGTCAACGGCCGATTCATGCACGAAATCCAGCCGGTTAGATTCACCGTTAGCCAGGTTTCTGACTGTAACCGGAGATCCAATTTTCGAATTACCATTTGTGGATATGTCATCCCCCTGATAGTGCCGAATAATCGCCCATTCACCACTGTTGGAAAAGGAGAAATTCCTCACCTCTTCAAGGTCCACTGTTTCACCGTCAGCTGTATTGATAAACGTTGCACCCTGACGCGGTGCGTCTCTTCCGGCGTTCTGCTTCTCGATGTAAGGCGGCTGAACTATCAAACCGGCCCATCGGCTGTTCGATGCAATCTGAGGTCGTTCTCCTCTCTCAACGCTATATTCTGATCGGCCATCCACACTTTTAATAACTGCTTCACCATCTCCAACTTCGGGCCAAACCGAATATCCTACCCACCGGCCATCAGCAGAAATAACCGGCGTTTTGATGTCTTCAAACTGCATCACATCCTCAAAGGTAAACTGCCCCTGAGCGGCGAGAGGAGCGATAAAAATAGATTGAGTCAGAATTGCAAGTAGGGTGATTCCGAATAATTTTTGTAGAGGTTTGTTCATCATCATCTGTTTGATTTATAACTGTTTTTAGAATCTAACAATCGAAGTTGTAAAAATTGAATAATAATCGGCACACACTCCATATCAAGACTTACATGTAATTATATCTCATTAATACACAATAGTTTATAGAACCAAAGTTTGAAATACATTCCAATATTTATCAATTTTCATTTAATGACCGTGTGATCTTTAAATATCAACTTTAAGTATCCGCTGCTGATCAGTACCAATCTTTTGCTCAGTCTTAAAAAATCCAATCAACCGCTTCAGCAGCTCAACGTTCAGAAAAACAAGCTCTTTTCTGTAATAAGCCACGATTTAAAAAATGCAATGGCCGGTCCCTCGGGTCTGCTGGAGCTCATTATCGAAGATTTTGAAGACTTGAGCAAAGATAAAGTTTTCGAATATTTAAAAGTGATGAACAGCAGTACCGAAAATGCAATGAAACTGCTTTTTGATCTGCTTTCATGGGCAAAAAATCAATTTCAGGAAGCAGAGCCATTTTTCGCCGATGTTGAGCTACAGCGCAACTCTGAAGAGATCATAAAACAGCAGCAGCAAATAGCTTCAGATGAAGGTGTTTCGATCGTTAATAATCTGCATGGGGCCTGTGTAATTGAGGCAGATGAAAGCATGATTAATACTGTGCTTCGTAATCTACTTTCAAACGCTATAAAATTCTCACACCCGGGCGGTGATGTAATCATAGAAGGTAATAAGCTCGGTCAGGAGGTCCAGCTATCCGTGCAAGACAGCGGGGTTGGTATGGATCGCAAAACATTGGATAAGATATTTGATAAGACCACAAACTTTACCACAAAAGGAACCCATGGCGAGAAAGGGTCCGGACTTGGTTTAGATTTATGCATTGATTTTATCAAGAAGTACAATGGTAAGATCTGGGCTGAAAGTGAGCCGGATGAGGGGAGTAGGTTTCACATCCTTTTGTCATTAAAACAGAAGTGAAAAACGTCTGGCTTGCAACAAATTACCTAATTGTGAGTTGTTATTTAAAAACCCAAATCTGACAACATTGAACACACTTCCCTTGCAAAAAATTTTTTCTTTGATCATCGTGATCGTGGGCTTTCTGCTAACGGCTTATATGATTTCTGTTGAAGATGAACCCGGAGCATTGCCGCTATTACTGATTGTTGCGGGTGCAGGCTGGTATCTTTTTACAAGAAAAAAGCTTACCTCTTAATGAAAATATTGCTACACTTTATTTTTCGGCACCTTCTCTTTCACTTTATAAACATCGCCCTCCTATGAACAGAAAAAAATCGATCGCTATACTCTTTTTGTTTACAACCGCTCTGTTACTGATTCCCTTCACGGCCATGCAATTTTCAAAAGACGTGGTCTGGTCTCTTTCCGACTTTATCATTGCCGGCATTCTGATTTTCGGTACCGGACTGTCATACATCCTCATCACCAATCTGTTTAAAAGTTCAACATTTCGAATTGCAGTCGGTTTCTCCCTGTTGTCCGGCCTGTTCCTCATCTGGTCCAATATGGCTGTTGGCTTGATCGGTTCTGAAAACAACCCAATCAACCTGCTCTACTTTCTGGTTATTTTTACCGGAATTGCCGGGGCATTTATCTCTCGGTTTAAACCAAGAGGATTGGCAAATACCATGTTTTCAGCAGCAACAGTTACCTTTGTTATTGCCATTTCAGCACTTCTTACCGGTGCCCAGCATCTCCCTCACAGTTCTGTTTACGAAATTCTCGCAGTTAACGGCTTTTTTATCACCCTCTTTATTGTTGGCGGAATGCTCTTTCGATTTGTCCAAAACTCACCCGGTCCTGAAACTGAAGCCTCCTGAGGCTTTTTGACAGATCGAATCTAACGTACTCTTTAATTAGATTTTTTTAACTTAAGGGTTTAAATCAGAGAAAGATAAGTAACTCTGTCAGTGAAGAATATTACACGTACGTTTTGGGTTTGGGATGTCGAAAATCAAGAGGTTTCTGTCAACTCAAACAAATTGAATGAAATCGGAATTGATCTGCCGGATTCATCCCCATCAACATTTTGGAACTGTCTGATCCACCCGGATGACCAGTCCGCTTTTGATCAAAAAATAGAAGCGATTCTACAGAACAACGACTGCGATTCGATTACTGCTTTTAGCTCGGTATGTATTGATGGAAGCCGGATACCAATAAAAATTTCGGCTGAACAAACCGGCCCGGAGTCTGTTGCCGGTCAGATTGAATTTATCGAGCAGAATCTTTCCACACGTGACGGTTATCTTCTGAATCTGCTTATGAAACACCTTCCGCAGAGTATCTTTTTTAAAGATGAGGAGAGCCGATTTATCCGAATCAATCAAACCTGTGCAGAAAAATTCGGCCTTGACGATCCTGCCCGGGCAATTGGTAAAACAGATTTTGATTTCTTTGAAGATGAGCACGCTGAGCAAGCCCTTAAAGATGAGAAATGGGTTATGAAAACGGGTAAACCGATTATCGATAAAGTGGAAAAGGAGGTTTTTTCGGGGGATGAAAATCGTATTCGGTGGGCATCCACTACCAAAATTCCCATGCTGGATTCATCCGGAAATACGATCGGCACGTTTGGAATTACAAGAGATATCACAGCCGGTAAAAAGCAGCGGGATGAACTGAATGAAACCATTGAGATCATCAGCCAGCAGAAAAACCGTTTTCAGAATTTTGCTCATGTTGTTTCTCATAATCTTCGAAATCATGCAGGCAACATCTCCATGATTTTGTCTCTGATGGAAGTCATCGATTCTGAGAAAGAGAAAAATGAACTGCTTGAAAATTTGGCGACTGCTTCGGATCGATTGAATGATACCATTGCTGACCTGAATGAAATCGTAGATGTTGACGCAAAAACCGACATTGAGCTTAAGCAGGTTTCCGTTCGGGATATCTTGGATAAGGTAAAAGACATTTTAATAACCGACATCTTTATTCACAATGTACAGTTTGAGGAGAGTGTCCCTGAGGATTTTATTATAAAGTATAACTCTTCATACCTGGAGAGCATACTCTTGAATTTAGTTTCCAATGCTATCAAATATCGCCACCCGAACCGAGTTCCTGAAATCACAATCACTTCGTTTAATGGGTCGGATGGGCCGGGAATTCAGGTTTCGGATAATGGAAAGGGAATCAACCTGCACAAGCATGGGGATGATATATTTGGGATGTACAAGACGTTTCACGGCAACTCCAACGCAAAGGGAATAGGTCTCTATCTGATAAAAAATCAGATTGAAAGTCTTGGAGGGTCCATCGAAGTGGAAAGTGTACCGGAACAGGGTACAAAGTTTACGGTTTATTTTAGTGATTAAGCTCATAAATTCACTGTCATTGCGTTACTTGTTTACAAACGCCTGAACCCACCAACCTTTGATACCCACCATGAAACCCGCTAACCCGGACTCAAAACCCACACCATATTACAAGAAAGTTTCTTTCTATCTGATCTCAATAGTTGGGATCATCACACTGCTGCTTTCAATTCTATTGATATCAGTGATTTCATATCGTTGGTACAATCCCGACTCCACAAGGTTCTTTGCACGGGAGGACTGGTCACAATTTAATACAGAGCCTTATAGCCTGAAGCAGTTTTGGGTGTCGTATGAGGAGATTCCCGATCATATGAAATGGGCTGTGGTTGCATCCGAAGATCAACTGTTCTGGGAGCATTCAGGGTTTGATATCGAGTCGATCCGGGAGGCGTGGGAGGAGCGGCAAGCGGGTGAGAGAACACGAGGTGCAAGTACAATCACTCAGCAGGTTGCAAAAAATCTCTATCTCTCTCCCGCACAATCATTCTTTCGAAAGGGTATTGAAGCCGGGATTACTGTTCTGATTGAACTTTTCTGGTCCAAGGAACGAATCATTGAAGTCTATCTGAATATCGCAGAGTTTGGGCCCGGAATTTTTGGCATCGGGTACGCTGCCGATCAGTACTGGGGCATCCCGGCAACGGAAATCACCCCGGAGATGTCTGCACAACTTGCCGCAGTTCTACCCAGTCCGAAACGAATGCGGGTGAATCCTCCATCACCTTTTGCAGAAGAGAGAAGTTTGTGGATCTTGCGACAGATGACGCAGTTGAGCGGCATTGCTTACGTTCAGCCGGAAGAAACGGAACCTGAAAAAACGCACGATTTCGATGATGTGGATCCTTATCTGATGCGAGCCGAATTTAATATTAGTCAGTTTCGTGTATCAGACCAGACAGACACCTCAAACAGAGGCTCTTCCGGCATAACAGAACCGAATGATTCACTTCGTCAACTGAACCTTCCCGACTCACTCAAAGAAGATGACGGGGTAGAAACCGACACAACCGATACGCTACAAAAATGGATCAACGAATTTGGTGAAAGTTAATTCCAAACCGTTCAATTACTCTTCAAAAACCAGTGCATCCGGACTGGCTCCCAGGTCTTTAAGATAACTCATCATGGCTTTATTAAACGGGCCGGGACCGCATACATAGAACGACTGACTAAAATCCTGAATCTGATCTTTCAAGAAATCTTTATCGATAAATCCGTCCAGATAAATATGATTATCCGTTGGCTCATCGGTAATCACATTGATAAAATGATCCCCAAGCATCTTCTCAAACTCATCCTTCAGAATAATATCTTTCTCGGACTTATTGGAAAAAATCAGTTTGTTATTCCCCAGTTCACCTCTCTTATGGAGATCTCGGAAAATGGCGATAAACGGCGTAACACCAGCGCCGCCGGCTATAAATACCCCTTCACCTTTATACTCGATTGTTCCCCAGGGTTCATCAACCAGAAGTGAATCACCGGCTTTGAGTTTTCCGATCTGCTCTGTCACACCATCATGATCGAGGTAAACTTTAATCACAAATTCCAGATACGGATCTTCGTTCAGGGAAGTAAACGTGAAAGGACGTTTTTCATCTCTCCATCCATCTTTATCGATGGATACTTCCGTTGCCTGTCCCGGTGTAAATGAATATCCATCCGGCTTTTCCAGCCTTAATTGAATCACGTCGTGTGTTACATTTTCAACTTCTTTAATCTCTAATGACTTTGCCATAAAACTGTATTTGTTTGTGATTTACTATAACTACAAATACAGCCTTAAAATCATTCAACGTAGATTTTTGAAGCCCAAACTGTGCCGACTCTTTTTGTAAAGATCTTCCTAAGACCCAAAAGGATGTTGAGACTCTTCATCAATCCAGTCTTTCAGAACTGCGAAAAAGACGGGCTCATAAATAGAATCCCCGTTTGCCCTCTGTTAATTTTCCAGCAGGCGCCGGTTTCTGGAGATAATCGATTTGGACCGGTTCTTTAACAGTTCGGTGGCATCCATCATCATCTGTTCATTTCCGGGAAAAGGAGCTTCTCGACCACCAATTATCTTCTCCGTCTCTTCACTCAGTGCTTCTCGGTTCCCGCTAAACCGGGCATAGCGATGACGAAAAACAGCTTCAATAGACGCCGATTCCGTTTTTATTAGCTGATCACTTCTCAGATCATAAAAGTCCAGCGACCCGGCTACAAATGCCGACTTCGATTGCTCGGTTTCTGTTATTTCAGCTTCAACGATAACCATATTTGGAACGCGAATATCAGTGCCGGTTGAATCTTTTTTTACATTTCCGTTACTGTCGTACTCGTAACGCATTCCGTCCTGAATTTCACGAGACTCTTTATAAATTCGGCGCTCTACCGACTCAGGTGAAAAGGCAATTTCCGTGATATTGAGAACCAGAAAATAGTCGTAATCGATATTGTCATTCTCATAGGTATCGAAATTGAGCCAGTGGGTATTCAGTTCTCTTAAGGTGACCTTTTTCATCTCTGCATCAAAAAAGTCGGGGAGAACCATTCCTGAATTGTTCTCAATAAAATAGAGAGCATTATTCATACCCAGCCGATGGCTTTCGGCCAGTTTAATATCCACATCTTCATATCCGGGATAGATCTCGGCGGCCCGGTCAAACTCATTCCAAGCCTGTCTTGCGCTTATTTTATCTCCACGTTCCAGGAAATCCAATCCTCGTTTATATGACACCTCAGCTGCAGCCCGTTTCGACTCTATAATTTCATTATCGTAGTTGTAAAAGGTGAACTCGTTCCGCACACGGGAGGGGAGCGTTCGAATTACATTCTGCCGGCGGTTCATCTCTTCGTACGTTCGATAAATCTCAACCCAGCTCTCTTCGCGCCCTTCCAGTTCCAAAAACTCTATTCGCTCCCTGTCGAACATATTGGCGAGTTCATAGGCCTCTTTTAACACATTCAGCTCTTTTTCATTATTGGGCTTTTTCCTGAGCTTTTCGGCAGCTTTGTCAATAGCACGATCGTATTGTCCTCTGTCCAGCATCTTTTGCGATGACGTGCAGGAGATCAAAAAGAGTGATAGTAATAAGAGTGTTGCAAATTTTTTCATAACCATCACCATAAATTAATTTGCCATCAGGTTAACAAAAAGAGCATCAAATGCCAATATTTATGAGCCTCTTTGAGCCCAAAAAGTTTCGGAGTTAAAACAACCTAATCTGATTTTTTATCCGCCCTTATCATCTTGTATATTTGTTTAAAACAAAATCATGATGCAGGATAAGGTTCAGCTTTCGGTTCTACTTACCACACACGCCCAGAAGCCTCATTTTCGGGAGCTTCTGACCAAAACGACGGAGTTCAGAATTCCCGGTCTTGAGATCATCATCATCAATGATGCGGCTGATATCGAGACATCTCAGTTTATTCACCAAACGCTGAACACGGCATCGGGTGAACGAATCTACCTATTTGAACATGATTCGCCTTCGGGCCGTGGAAATTCCTTAAATGAGGGTATTCTGCAATCTACTGCTCCTTTAATCTGGGCTCCCCTTCAGGCCGAACGACTGAATGAGTCGTTGCTTTCCGAATCGATCAAGCGGTACAAATCTGATCCGACGGCCGTCTGGGTGCTCGACCACAACCTGCCATCAACCGCAGAGGAGTGGATTAACGCCGCTATTGAGGGTGACCTGCCGGATGACAGCAGCCTGATCTGGAATCGGAATGTAATTCGCCAGAATGAACTCTTTTTTAACGCTCACCTGGAAAACCTGCACGGAGCTGAACTCGCGCTCCGGCTGAGCCGCCATAATGCATGGCACCGTACGGATCCATTTTTTGTAGTCTCTGAGAACTCTCCGATACACGCTTCCGCTTCGGATGTGCGGGAATTTATTTTTTCATCTATCAGAATATCAGAACGTGCAGAGGAACAAAAAACCTTGATGAACCTGCTGGCAGATTTAAAGTCGGACGAAAGTGTGGTTCAGTCCAATGACGATCTGCTTGTTAAAGCTCGGCAGTTACTAAGCCAGGGCGATGCAAATAAATCTCTCGATCTGGTTAACAAACTACTCAAGAAAGAGCCTGATCATTACGAAGCGTACCGGATCAAAATTCAATCGCTGGAGAAATTGAGGAGACACGTTGAAGCCTCCGAATTGAAACACTCTCTCCACAAGCTTGAAAACCGTTCAAAATCTCAAGCCGAACTGTTTCACGAAGCAGCAGAGGAGAAGAAAAAGCAGAAAACCGATCCTGATCAGATTGAACTGAGTATTGTGATCCCTACTGCCGGGCGCGGAAAATCACTGCTCGAAAACTCCCTGATTCAGCTTTCTGATGTTGTGGATCACAATACTACGGAGTTAATTGTAATTGACAATGCCAGTATTGACGATACTTTTGAATATTTGCAACAGCTTGATGAGGACCGGTTTTTAAATATTCGCGTTATTACCAACCCTTCCAATCGCGGATTTGGTGCATCAGTTAATCAGGGCTTTGAAGCTTCAAACGGAGATTATGTTCTGGTCATGCACAACGATGTGCTCTTAAATGAAAACACCATTCCGGTACTGAGAAGTACGTTCAAAAACCAAAATAAAGTAGAACTTGTTGCTCCTAAAGTTCTGAATGAAGGCAAAGAAACAGCCGCTTCTGATGAGGAGTTTTCCGAAACGGATATTGTAGATAGCTGCTGTTTTATGGTTCAAAACCGTTCCGGCTTCCGGTTTGATGAGGAGTACAAACTGTGCCACTTCGATATGGAAGATTTCTGCTTTCAGATCCTGAATGCAGGCAAAAAAGTGATGGTGGCAAACAGAGCTGCGGTTCAGCACATCAAGGGGAAAACCGTTGATATGATGGGAATCTCCATGGTTCCCCATCTGAAGTGGGAGAACCGAAAACGATATTCAGAAAAGTGGGACGGTGATCCGGAATACAGTATGCCGAATCAGGGAAAACACCCCGACCGGTTTGAACTGTTGGGTATGCCCGAAAATCCACTCCAGCCGGAACCGGATTGGGTTCACGCCGTGCAGGATTATTTAACGGACGAAATCAAAACAGAAATTCTGCGAACCGACTGGAACCCACGGGAACTGATGACAATTGTATCGGCCTTGTTGATTGCCGACGAACGGGAAATCTTGCGCACACTCGAAGACAGGCTGGATGAAATTGACATTCCGCCCGCACTTCTGATTCTGTTTGTACACTACTACTTTGGAAAAAACATCTACTCACGCTGCCGTCACTATTTGGATAAAGCCGGAAAATCTCACCCCGTTTTTGATCTTTTCCGACTGAAAATTCATGTAGCTGATAAAGAGACTGAAGATGCAGCGCCGCTTTTAACAAAGCTGATGGAGCGCTACCCGGCCAGCCCCGATCTGTTTAATCTCGCTGCAGAGATCTACAGCCAGACCGGAGATCAAAAAGAGGCCGAATCTTTCCGAAGTATGGCTGCCCAAATGGATCCATACCGTTTCTCATCTGAAGAGAATACCGTAGAGTTTACGCTGTAGGTGGGTTTAATGTTTAATCCGTCAACCTATTTCAGGACGACACATTATTGAACACCCCTCTAAATTTCGTTTCACGTGTCGCTAACACTCGGAGCCCCTTTTTAGGGGAGACTTTTTTACTACCCCTTTAATTCGGTCAGATGAAGCAACTGCCGAAGATCTTTCACTTTTCGCTCCTGATTCTGTTTGCTGTAGCTGTTAATTAAGTTGCGAATACACCGTGCCAGTATTTCAGACTCATCCGCCTGTTTCAGGTGATCGGGTCGGGGCTCCACACCATTTTTTTTGAGAAAATAGTAGCACTGATCATACGTGACGATAGTGCCGCCATCAAACGGATCGATTAACACGCCTTCACTTGGTGTTTTATAGAGCAGCAGAAAGTGAATTGGCATATTTACACCGTAAAACGGAAGATTTAATCTTCGCCCAAGGAACATAACAACAAGCCCGAGCATGATCGGCAACCCCTTTCGGCGGTCGATCACCCTGTTGAGGAGTGCATTATCAGGATGATGATAATTTGCTGAATCCCCCCGAAAACGGAGTTCCCGGAATACATACTGGAGTATAATTTGCATCTTTTCTCTCAGTGATGGCGTGTAAGCAATATCTGCACTGATCTCCCGGCTGAGGATATCCAGTTTACGTGAATACTCCTCAATACGGAGGGTTGGAGAACCAAACTTGGCCAGCATTAAAACAGCCCGCTCCAGATTCCGGGCGTCGTGCACACCCTCTTCCATAAGTTCCGCATACTCTTCAATCAGAGATCCTATGGTAATGTTGTAGATGATGTTGTTGATAAACTCCTTCTCCTGCTCACCACGTGTTTCATTTTTATGCTCGTCGAGCAGGGGAACAGCATCCTCACCCAGTTCTCTCAGCCGGCTGTGAACTCCGCTCTGAACTTCCGGATCAGGATCGTCCAGTAGATAAATAAGTGATTCTATTTCTGATTTTGTTGTCATTAACTACCTCGATTACTACTTTTAACACTCCATCAAACAGTTTAATCGCCGTTATGATTCATCAAAAGATACAGTTCTTTCTGTAGAATGGTTAGTCTGCAAAATTAAATGGGTGCTGACCGATCTCTCCATGATTTTTCATATCTTACACGCTTCTAATTCAGACTTAAATAATGATCATGAACGTCGGTATACCATCAGAAATTAATCCGCTCAAAAAAGTAATCGTTCACACGCCGGGGCACGAAGTTTCCCTGGTCAATCCGGTGATTAAAGATGAACTTCTTTTTGATGATATTATCTTTGAGAATGATGCCCGCCAGGAGCATCTCGACATGCTGAAAATATTTAAAGCTGCCATGCCGGAAGATGGCGAGGTGATAGAAATTCTGGATCTTGCCCTGCACTGTTTTCAAAAAGTGGAGAACCGGGAAGAGTTCATCGAACTGATGATCAAAGAGCTTCCATTTGAAAATATCCACACCGTTCAGGCAGATCTCAAAAAGCTCTCACCTGAAAAACTTCTTCAATTTGTTGTGGAGGGCTCCATTCCCCCAAACAGAGCGTTTAATTTAAACCCCGCGCCAAACCTTCTGTTTACTCGCGATCTTTCAGCCGTGGTGGGAGATCATATCATACTCTCACGTGCCGCCAAAAAAGCCCGTGCACGCGAATTTTTACTGATGAACATGATTGTGAAGCATCATCCGCTATTTGATGAGGTGAAGAGCAATACCATCAACATCAGCGGCCATCAATCAATTGAAGGGGGAGATGTATTGGTTGCTACAGATAATATTGTTCTGATTGGGATGAGTGAACGCACATCGTTCAGCGGCCTGATGAATGTTGCCGAAAAATTGATCGATACGGGTGTGGAGCATGTCCTGGCCGTGGATATTCCCAAACAGAGATCTTCCATGCACCTGGATACCATTTTTACCTTTGCCGACCAATATGAGTGTGTTGCATTCCCGCCTGCAATTGAGGAGCAGACCGACAATGTGGTAGATCTTTATGCCGTAAACGGTAATATTCAAACCCGCCGCTGCGAATCACTGAAAGGTGCGCTTGAAGAGCTCACAGAGCAAGAATTTAATTTTATACAGTGCGGTGGAGAGGAGCGCATAAATCAATATCGCGAGCAGTGGACCGATGGCGCCAACGTGTTTGCCCTCGCTCCGGGTGTAATTGTAGGGTATGGCCGAAACACCAAAACGTTTTCAGAAATGGAAAAACACGGTTACAAGCTGATGGATCAATTCGATTTCATTGATGAGTTCAGTAACAAGCCGTTTGACTATAAAAAAGAGGGGAAAATCGCGATCAGTTTCCAGGGTCATGAACTGTGCCGTGGGCGAGGTGGCGCACGATGTATGACTATGCCGGTACTTCGCGGTTCACTTTGATCATCTGCAGAATTTAAATTTAAACGAGCGTTAATTTGTCATTTCCACAATACAATATTCCTCAGGAAGAGAACCCCGAGTTTGAGAGACCAAAGAAAAACAATCCTTCGGCCTGGACGATCACCAAACACTTTCTTCTCTTTGTTGCTACGTTTATTTGCGTAACGTTTGTGGGTATTTTTTGGGTAGGCCATACGGCCAATGCAGAAAGTTATTGGCAGATGTGGCCGCAAGGAGCAATTTTTGCTGCACTGCTTTTGGCATTTCTCGGTACTCATGAGTTTGGCCACTATTTTGCAGCCGTCTATCACAATGTAAAAGTTACTTTACCCTACTTTATACCTGTTCCGCTGGGCATTGGCACGATGGGCGCAGTCATCAAGATTGAGGAGAAAATACATGATACCAAAAAGTTGTTCGATATTGGTGTAGCCGGGCCTGTAGCCGGCTTTGTCGTATCAATCATCATTTTACTCTACGGGTTCTCCACACTGCCGGATCCCTCTTTTGTCGAGAATTTTGCCGGTCATGAAGAGGTCATTGCACACGTGCAGGAGACGGGTACTTTTCCTGATGTGGCACCCGAACCTCAATCTGAGGAAGCAGCCACAATTTTAATGGGAAATACACTTCTCTACTCATTTCTGGCTTCTTTTTTCGACAATGTTCCGCCCATGTATGAGATGTATCACTATCCGTTTCTTTTTGCCGGATGGCTGGGCCTCTTTTTTACCGCATTAAACTTAACACCCGTCGGGCAGCTTGATGGCGGCCACATACTCTACTCGCTCATCGGCTACAAAAAACATCAAACGGTTGCTCGTATCAGTTTTGGATTTATTACTGCACTTGGCGGTATTGAAGCCATTCCGTTTCTCTATCTATCCATAGAGGAGTGGCTGCCGGGATACGGCCATTCGGCACTGCTTATCTGGGCGTTGGCTCTTCTCTTTTTAATGCGTAAAGGGTTTTACCGCGACCACACCTGGATTGCCCCGGTTTGGGCGCTCTCACTGATCGTCTCAATCGGCTATCTCTATTTCTGGGTCGGTAGTTTTACACAATCCGGCTCGCTGATCTGGGTGGTATGGAGTTTCTTTCTCGTCTATTTTGTTAAACTGGAACATCCGCCGGTAATTTATGAACAAGAACTCTCACCCGGACGAAAACGACTCGGATGGATCAGTATGGCAGTTTTTATTTTGTGCATAAGCCCAACGCCCATCTATTTTTTAAACTAAAGACTAATATTTGAACCCCATGATTAAAAAAATTCTCTCTGTTTTACTTCTCATTACATTAATCTCTTGCTCTTCTGATGAAGGAGATATAGAAATTGATCCAAATCTGACACTTTCTGAGCAGATTGATCGAATGATAGATCAGAACCGGTATGAAGCAGCGCTCGATCTACTTCGGGAAGAAGATCCCCAGAATCCCGATACTCGATTTTTGCTTGAGAAGACCCATCTCAACTACGGTTTGTACAGCATGAACACGTTTGATCAAACCGAAATGCGCACCCGGATGAATAATGCATTAATGCAGTTTGTTGAAGTGCTGAAGCTTAATCCGGACAACCAAATTGCTTCAGAACAGATTCAGCAGATAATGGATATCTACTCCACCATACCAAACCGGGAACCGGAACCCGAAGTACTTGAAGCTCTGCGTGAAGTAGGGTTTGATTATTGATTCTTTGGTAACCATCCCTAAAGCTGATAACTTTCAAATCAGCAGAACGAGTAGTTTGTTTTGCATACTTAAATCTTATTCGTACTGAATTTTACATTTAACTGTTAGCTGTGGCTAAGAACGAACCTAAAAAAAACCCTCCGCCAAAAATTGAGAACCGAAAAGCACGTCACGATTTTCACATCGATGAGACGTATGAAGCAGGTGTGGTACTCAAGGGAACGGAGGTAAAATCAATTCGTGAAGGAAAAGCGAGTTTGAATGAGGCGTTTGCCTATTTCAGAAATGGGGAGATCTGGCTAAAAAACATGTACATCAAACCGTATAAGTTTGGTTCGTACAATAACCACGACGAACGGCGCGACCGTAAGCTTCTTCTTAAACGGAGGGAAATTCGCGAAATTGACAAGAGCATCAACCAAAAAGGGTTTACCCTGGTGCCGCTTAAACTCTACTTTAAGGGAGGATATGCAAAGATTTTGCTTGGTCTGGCCCGCGGTAAGAAACAGTACGACAAGCGGGAAGATATTAAAGAGAAGGATGTTCGCCGAGAACTGGATCGAAAAATTAAAGGTTCCTATAACGTGAACCTTTAAACGGCTTTATATACATTCATATAAAAAGGCTGTCAGTGATTACCGACAGCCTTACTTTTTCTAAAACGTTCGTTTCAGATTATCCTTCCTCTTCATCATCAAGAAGAGCTTCAACTCTGTTTCTAAGCTGTTCATCTTGCTGAGCCGCCATTACAATTCCTTGATATCGCTCAATTGTAAGACCGTTCTCTTCAATTTTTGCAATCATCTTCTCGTCAGTTTCTGACTGAATTTCCATCAGAGCAGGCTGAAGTGTTTGCAATTTGGACATCTCCTCGTCGGTAATATTAACCTGGTCAGCCATTTGAGGATTTTGCATGGCCATCATCATCTGCTGAAAACGTTCAAAAGTGATGTCTTCTTCTTCTACAGCCTCAGCCATTTTTTCCTGTGCTTCAACCTGAATCGGGCCGAGTTCATTAATTGCACTTGCAACCATTTCAATTTCTTCATCGCTAACATCTTCATTGGATGGAAGATCGGGCATTTGTGGCTGTTGCTGCTGAACCTGAGCGGATACAGCTCCTGCTCCAATTAATAATGCAATAAGTGCAATGCTAATGCTTCGAATAAGTGTCATGTAGTACCTGTGTTGTTTAGTATTAATTCGCTTAGGTTTATAACCTAAATCTTTGGTTTTTATTACCAACTATTTTTGTGTAGTTAAAATCATCTTTTTTTGTTCCAATAACAAAAAAGGCTACCAGATATAACTCTAATAGCCTTTAAAGTTCGTAAAGATTTCCTGTAAGCCGAATTCTGTATCCCGAAAAATCGAGACGACAATCATTTATCTAGTCTCCGGATCACTCCGAAGCTCAAGCGTTCTACCCGGCTGTATGGCGACGAGAGGCGCACAGCCTGCGTGAACTTGCACCCCGTGAGGTTTACCTTGCCCCCGTGCATCACTGCCGGAGCGGTGAGCTCTTACCTCACCTTTTCACCATCACCACGCCAAAGGCGTGGCTGTCTGTTTTCTGTGGCACTAGCTGTCCTCCGTTAAAGAGACCTTCCTGTTAGGAAGCACGGTTCTCGTTGGTGTTCGGACTTTCCTCCTCCTGAAACGTCAGGCGGCGATTGTCCGGAAATCTTCACTTAATGCGATGAAGCTATAACGTTTTGAATTACCAGAAACGTATAGCTTGATTAATAGTAAAGGGAGAGTCTTTTAAACTTTAAGCTGTTTTTTCGCTTCTTCAAAGAAGGAGGGATCTACAACAATACGGCCACTGTTTTCATCAATGATGATCTTATTCTTTCTGCGGACTTCAACTTGAGTCTGGGGAGGCAGTGCCATTCCGTGAGCGGCTCCTCTGTCCATGGCCACTACAGCCATGCCGTTTGTAAGTCCTTCTCGCAATCTGTTGTAACTTCTCACATAACGGCTATCAAGCTCTTTCTCCAGCTCATCCCGTTTATCCAGAAGTTTCTCTTCCTCTTCTTTGGTGTTTTGAATCACCTTATCAAGGTTTTCTTTCTTTTCTGCGTGAAGTTCTTCCGTCTCTTCCAGATTCTCTTTGTTTTCAGCCAGCTCGGTTTCAAGCTCTTCCTGGCGTTTTGCAATCTCTTCGAGGCGCGATTCCGCGTTCTCTACAAAAGTTTTTTGAGCTTCAATCTCTTTGGTAAGAGCATCATACTCACGATTATTGCGAACAGAGAGCTGCTGCTCTTCATATTTTTTAGTCTTGTCAAGAGACTCTTCAATACCTACTTCCAGTTTCTTCTTCTCAGCTTTCAGGCTGTCGGCTTCCTCTTCCAGCTGATTGATTCGAACTGTGTAGCGATTGATATTCGTTTCAATATCCAGAATTTCTTCGGGAAGATCTCCGCGCAACTGCTTGATTTCGTCAATGCGGCTGTCAATGTATTGTAAATTGGCTAATTGTTGAAGTACCTCTTGCATGGCGTTATTTAGAGATGTTTAGATGTTTTTATTTTCAAAATCGGTTACGTAGATCTTCATCGGATTTGTGACAACTTCAGTTGCATCTACAAACAAATGTTCAAAAGCTTCGGTCAGTTCTTTACGAATCGCCTCAACTACAGGAAACTCACTTTCATAGTGGCCGGCATCTACCAGAAGAAAATCATCCCTCTCGGTAAAATAGTCGTGATATTTAATATCAGCGGTCACAAATGCATCGGCTCCGGCCTTGAGAGCTTTGTTTTTCAAAAACACGCCGGCTCCACCGCATACGGCAACTTTTTTAATTCTTTGGGATGAACCCGAAAAGCGAACGGATGGAACATCGAGTGCGCGGCAAACAAGGTGTAAAAATTCATCCATGGCGATTCCCTCCTCGGGGTAGTCGCCTATCACACCCATTCCAAAATTATTTGATGGGGTTGTCAGTTCCATCTCCTGAAAAGATCCCTTTTTCAACAAGCCTTCTTTTTCAAGTGCTGCGCGAAGCTGACCCACATTCTGTTCATCAATGGTGGCTTCAAAGCAGTACTGACCCTCTTTGCGGTTGTCTACACTGTAGTAGTGCGCCTCTTCTGCCGAAAAGTAGTTGAGAAGCTTTAACACCGCCTGAGTGTCATCCGTATTTGTGACCAGGGAAATTTTCCGGCTGATGTTATAATTCTTATCCAGAAACTGAAGGTTGTCGAGCCCAACATTATTGGCAAGCACAAATGAAACTCCATCCAGTGCAGCGTCCAGGTTGGTGTGTGCCGTCATCAAAGCGATATTGTTACGAATCAGCTTGTAGATAATTCGTCCCTGTTCGTTTGTAGGGTTGATCCGTGAAATATCTTTAAAAATGAGAGGGTGGTGAGAAACAATCAGCTCACACTTCTTATCAACGGCTTCGTTTACTACTTCTTCGGTTACATCCAGGCACACTAACACTCTGGAAACAGATGCGGAGGGATCGCCTACCAAAAGTCCTACATTGTCATAACTCATCTTTATGCCGGGCGGTGCCCACTGATGCATAAAGTCTTTTATATGGCGAACCTGAGTGTTCAAGTGGATGGGCCTCCGGTTTTTTGATGTGCTTTGATCTCTGCCGGCTGAGGACCCGCTAAATCTTGTATGTAAGATTTTGGCTGATGTGTCATAATCTTTTTCACAGACATGAAAAATACGATTATTTTTTCACCATTTAAAAACTAAATTCGGGATTATTTCTCTTTTCATGTACTTTTTGAAATGATCTGTTGCTTATCTTTTTTATCAAGAGTAGAAACTTAAAATTTGATCTTTTTAAAATAGTCCAATCATTTTATGAACAGTGAAATTATTTCACGGTACGAAGCAGTTAAAAAAAGAATTGAACAAGCCTGCAAAAAAGCCGGCAGAAATCCTGGTGAGATTACGCTTGTGGCCGTTAGTAAAACCAAACCCGATGAAGATGTTTTGAAATTACTGGAACATGGGCATTTTCATTTTGGTGAAAATCGCGCCAAAGCACTGCAGGATAGAATGGAATCTGTCAAAAATCCGTCGGCGGTCTGGCATTTTATCGGTAACCTTCAGACCAATAAAATAAAGTATATGGTTGAACGGGTGAACTGGATTCAGTCCATTCACAAAAAGAAAGCTCTCAAAGAGGTGGAAAAAAGAGCTTCTGAGATCAACCGGGTCATTAATGTTCTCATCCAGGTAAATATCAGCGATGAGGATCAAAAAAGCGGATGTGACCCCGAACAACTTGAGGGTATGCTGAAATATGCACAGGATTTAAAATACACTAAAGTGCAGGGGTTAATGGGAATGGCCACGTTCGCCGATGATCCGGAAACGGTTCGTCCTGAGTTTAAACTCTTGAATAATCTCAGGGATAAACATCTGCACTTAAACAGAGGCTCTGTAGATCTGAAACATCTCTCCATGGGCATGACCAACGATCTGGAAGTTGCCATAGAGGAAGGCTCAACCATGGTTCGTGTTGGAACGGCTATCTTTGGAGAACGCAACTATTGAAAAACCATTCCGTTATAACACAACCGAATGCATTATTTTGATATTTTATTAGAGAACATTATTAAAATGTAGAGATATGGGTAGTTTTATGTGGGCTTTGATTGTGTTAGCAGCAATAGTTGGCGGGTATATCATTGATTACCAAAAGAATAAAATGAAGTGGCAGACAAAATCCTCCCGAACTGAGGATGATCTGGATGAGATGAGAACACTGCTTCATCAAATGAAGAAACGAATTGAAAATCTGGAAGCAATCGCTGCTGCAGATCCTGAAGAGTTTAGTTCAGGATCAAAACGTGACCCTCTTCAACAGATAGAAATTGATGATGAAGAAAGTATTAAAGAAGAAAACCGGCGTTCGGTTTCAAACAAGGCAAAAAAACAGAGATGATTAACTATGTATGGTGAAGATGTTGCAATTTTAGCTATTATATTCGGAAGTGTAATTTCTATCGTTTTTATAGCAACTGTAGGGAGTATTATTAAGGCGGCAATTAAAAGGAAGTCAAGCAGCAGTATTACAGACAATAAAGAATTTTTGGCTGCACTTCGTGAGTTCAAAGAGAATACTGATCGTCGTCTTCAAAACCTGGAGGCGATCGTTTCCGGTGATGACCCGATTCCTTCAAAATCTTTCAAAAAAGATGAGAAAAAAGAGGAACGTAAAAGTGCTATAGAGATAGAAATAGAAGATCAAACCAAAAAAGAGGAAAACCGGCAGACGAACAGCGGTAAACTGAAAAACATGTTAAATCAGTAATCGTTATGTTCTCTGAAGTCAGCTTTTTACATTTTCATCTATACAGGTAACAGAAACAGTTTTGCAATAACTTATGGGATCACAACCAATGAAACTCACGGCTCTTGAAATTAAACAGCAACAATTTGAAAAATCTCTGCGGGGTTATGATACTGCTGAGGTTCACGCATACCTGAATCTGATTGCCAGCGAGTGGGAGCATATGGTTGGAAAAGTGAGGGAACTGGAGGCCCAGATTGATAAAATGGATGATAAACTGAAACACTATGAACGTGTGGAAGAAGCTCTCCACGAAACGCTTCAAACTGCCAAAGACAGCGCTGAACAGAAATTGAGCGGAGCGAAAAAGGAGTCCATAAATATCATCGAAAAAGCTGAAATGGAAGCTGACTCTATCGTCAGGGAAGCTCATCAGCAGCGGCAACAAATTCGCCAAAGCATTCTGCGCCTGCTCGATCGCCGCGAAGAGATTATCAGTGGTATAAAATCTTATCTCGATATCGCATCGGATTCTTTAAATCAGTTTAGCAAAGACGAAGCTTCACTGTTTAAACTTCCAAAAGAGCCGGAAATTGATCAATCTCACCAAAAAACTAACGAGCAGAAGTCATCCAAAAAATCCAACAATTTTACGTTTGATGATGAGAGTGAATCCAAAGAGAGTAAAAAATCATCTGTTCCTCAATCACTTGATGATATTCTGGACGAACTGGACTGACGAACTGCCGCTATTTTCAATCTCATAAAATCATCAAACGCTTTATAGTTCAGTTCACACACCAGTTAAAATTTTTCAACATCAGATTTTGATTACCCCTTACTATGGAAACTGTAGAAACATTTCGAAAAAACCGTGATGAAGCCCTCGAATACATTCAGTCTCGAACCGATCTGCGTCCGGAATATCTCTTAATTCTTGGAACCGGTCTGGGACAAATTGCCGAGGAGATGGATGTGGAAATATCCATCCCTTATAATCAAATTCCACATTTTCCGGTCTCTACGGTAGAAACTCATGAAGGGAAACTTCTATTCGGCACCCTCGCCGGTAAGGATATCGTAGCCATGCAAGGGAGATTCCACTACTATGAGGGCTATTCGATGCAGCAGATTGTTTTTCCGGTACGGGTTCTCAAAGAAAACGGAGCAAACACACTTTTTGTCAGCAATGCATGCGGGGGGATGAATCCAAATTTTACCAGTGGAGACATCATGCTCATTCGCGATCACATTAATCTACTGGGAGACAATCCCCTGATCGGACCCAATGATGATGAACTTGGGCCGCGATTTCCGGATATGAGTGAACCTTATACAGAGCGGCTGATGGATATTGCTCAGACCGTTGCCCTCGAACAGAATATCCATATGCACCAGGGAGTGTATGCTGCCATGAGCGGACCCATGCTGGAGACCAAATCTGAATATCGTTTTTTACGACTCATTGGTGCGGATGTTATTGGTATGAGCACGGTTCCGGAAGTCATTTCAGCCGTTCATATGGGGATGGAAGTTCTTGGAATTTCCGCAATTACGGATGAATGTTTTCCCGATAATCTGAAGCCGGTGGTAATGGAAGATATTATTGAAGCGGCGGGTATTGCCGAGCCAAAAATGACAAAAGTGATAATCGGTGTTTTAGAAAAACTATAAGAATCTGATATTACTTGATTTATTTATAATTAAAAGAACTCGTAACAATCTTCTTTTTGATGCGTTCTTGTAGTTACTTTTAGTACAAAAAGTCGTATTTTTGTACTTGTATTTAACCAGGTTTTTTGATTAAATACAATAACCAATAATTCTATAGCACATCACTGCATGAGCTTTCACGATTTTGACGATGGCCCTATCTGGAATGAGTTTCAGTGGGAGTCTCACCTAAACGAGATCGAGAAAAGAAGCGAACAACTTCGACGATTCATCACTTCCGATCCTAACGGAAATACACCTCGCTGGCTAATACTGCTTCAAGAAAGTATTGATGAGCTGGATGCGGTTGAAACATTTATCGAAGAAGAGCTTCTTTTGGATGACGCCTATTTCCCTGAAGATGAAGATGACTGGGAAGACGAAGAGGATGAGTGGGATGAAGATGACTTTTTCTTCCTGGATAATGAATTTCCCTTCGACCAGGATGACGATGATGACTTTGACAGCGGAGAAAGCTGGAAAGAGTTAAGTGAAGATTATGCGATGGACGAGTTTGGATCCATTGAAAATCTCGCAATCTACAAAGAGGCACTCAACTATGCCGTTGATGTTTTGAAGTGGGGCGAAACGATCAATCCTACCAAACAGTCTAAAGCCGTTCACGAATTCGTAAGCAATACACTTACCATTTCTGCAAAACTGGCCGGCGGCTACTCATTCGGGTTTGACCTTGATGTACTGGGCGGAAATATCGCTTACACAAAAAAAGCCCTCTATAGTGCTAATGAAGCACTGGCTAATCTGCAGAAATTGAAGAAAGGAAAACTACTTGACAGTGAACTCTATTTCGAATTTCACAATCGCTTGTTTGAGATCCGGAACGAGATCGGAATTTATGTTCAGGAATTAAGAGATCGATTTCATACCGGAATGGACTAATTGTAAGTTTCCTTTCCGGCTGGTCCAAACAGTTTCAGGTCAAGAGAGTACATTCCGCCGCCTTTCAATAACAGAAAAATTGAGCCGATTAGCATGGCCATATCGTTTCTGGATTCATGAATCATACTTAACAAACCGTAGTACTCCAGTTCTCTAAGGCTGAACCCCATCATCTCTACACCGAACAGAATAGGAATTTTGGTCGTAATGATTGCAAAAATCATGATGACAATCAGAGGGATTGAAGCATACCGGGTGAAAAGACCGATTAAAATCAGCAGCCCGCAAATTACTTCAAATCCACCCACCATATTGGCTGAAAATTCAGGATATGGAATACCTATAGATTCAAATCGTCCGAGGCCTCGGAGTACTGGGTAGAGAAATTTCTGAATTCCTTCAGCAATAAATACCACACCGACAAGAAAACGGATAAGTATCGTTGTTTTCTCTCCCTGTTTTCAGGTATTTATGAAATTCAAACAGAACTTTTACGATTTAACTTTTTCAATCAGTTCTTCCGGTACATCCATTTCCATTCTTAGAAGAGTAGAAGCATGTGTTTTTCCCTGTGCATCCAATTTTAAAGAAACTGTGCCACCGCCACCGAGGCTTTCATTCAAAATAAAGTTCAGAGCGCCGATATTATCCATTTCAAAACGCTCTACTTCACCTTTGCAGATATGTTTCATGTGCTCTTTCACCCTATCGGCAGTTAGCTCTTTTTTTAGATAATCATACACATCCGGATGGCGGGCGATAATCCCCACGTTACTTCCGTTGCCTTTGTCTCCGCTGCGGCCGTGTGCCAGTTCCAATAATTTTACAGTAGCCATCTCAATCGTTTTTAGTGTTCATGTTGCTTTTTACTTTACAACTCCAATTTTAAAAAGCTCTTCACCGAGCTTTTGCGCTCTCTTTTCAACTTCATCCAGTACTTCAGGGTTTATTATGGCAATTAACCCAATTCCCAAATTAAAAGTCTGACGCATATCTTCTTCATCAACATTTCCAACTTCGCGGATCAGTTCAAAAATAGCAGGTCGTTCCCAGCTATCCCATTTAATATCCAGCTCGGTTCCCTTGGGAAGAACACGTTTTGTATTTCCAATGATTCCTCCCCCCGTAATATGAGAAAATCCATTTACACCCTTTACCGATTTCAGCTCAGTTATCAACTTCAGGTATGATTTATGAACCTTGAGCATCTCTTCTCCAACCGACCGATCCAGTTTACCCGGAATGTCGTTAATCTCATATTCGCTAAACAGTACTTTTCTGGCGAGTGAATATCCGTTTGTATGCAGACCATTGCTTTTAAAGCCGATCAGTAAATCTCCTTTTTCAATTTTTGATCCATCAATCAACTCTTCCTTGTCAACCACGCCAACAATGGTTCCGGCCAGGTCAAATTCTCCTTTTTGATAGATGTCAGGCATTTCAGCCGTTTCACCGCCTATCAATGCAACACCGTTCTCTTTACAAGCCTTCGAAAAACCTTTTATGACGTTAAATCCAACGTGCTGTTCCAGTTTACCTGTAGAAAAATAGTCAAGAAAGAAGAGAGGGGTTGCTCCGCAAACAGCTATGTCATTTACACAGTGATTTACCAGGTCCTGGCCAACTGTATCAAATTTTTCAGCTTTAAAAGCTACAATCAATTTTGTACCAACTCCGTCAACACTGCTGACCAATACAGGCTGTTTATATTTTGAAAAATCTGCATTAAACAGAGCTCCAAATCCACCGATGTTGGTCAGAACATTCTCATTATGTGTCTCTTTTACAACATCTTTGATAGAATCCACAAGCTGTTCACCTGCTTTAATATCTACGCCTGAATCTTTATAGCTGAATGATTTTTTACTCACAGTATTTTTGGAAATTTTTAGTATCGAAATTTAATAGGCTTCATCTAAAAGCAGTTTAAATATAGAAATAAAGAGAGAACTCATTTTGATTTATTCTGTTTGTTATCCACAGGAATTTACGAGTAAGATGAGATTGGAAATTTGTTTTTTAGTAGTAGGCAGTGTGGATATGTTTAAAACTTTTTTATCCCTTCTTGATTGGATAATCTTTTATAAATGTGAATAACATTGTGGATAAATAGGTCAATAAAAATAAAGAGTTAACTACTACTTAGAAAAGTAATTAACATTTTATACGTTTCACACCTATCTTATGCATCTAGTCTTTCCACAGCGAAAGTTATTCTTTTTCTATGTGTACAATTCGAGATTTTTGTGAATTGGTGTGGAAAGATTTGCTTAATAATGGAAGGTTTCTGTTGTTCACATTGTTAACCAAACTTATTCACACTCTTATCCACATATGAAGATTGTCGTTCAGCGCGTAAAAAGAGCATCGGTAAAGGTAAATAACGAAGTAACCGGAAAAATTAACCGGGGGTTGATGCTGCTTGTAGGTATTCACGAATCTGATACAAAAAAGGAGATAGATTGGTGTTGTAGAAAAATATCACGACTCAGAATTTTTGAGGATGAGGAGGGTAAAATGAATAGGTCTGTTGAGGATATTAATGGCGGAATATTGGTAGTTTCGCAATTCACACTTTATGGAGATACCCGCAAGGGAACTCGTCCCAGCTTTATAGAGGCAGCGAAACCGAAAGTAGCTGAACCACTTTATGACTATATGATTGATCGGTTTAAGCAGATAACTAATCTACTAATTGAGGAAGGGAAATTTGGTGCCATGATGGAAGTGGATCTGATAAATGACGGCCCTGTCACAATTATTGTTGAGAAATAGATGTCTTTACTCTTTGTATTTATAGATGGAGTAGGGGTCGGTAAAAAGAGTGAAGAGAATCCACTGGCTACAAAAAACCTCAAATCGTTCTCTTATTTTACAGAAGCGGATGGATTACATGACGGTATCCGGCCTGTGATTCAAAAGGATAAACTTTATTTGCCCATTGATGCAAATCTGGATGTGGAGGGATTACCTCAAAGTGGAACGGGTCAGGCTACGCTTTTTTCCGGACAAAATGCTTCCAAAATAGCCGGTAAACATTTTGGTCCATTTCCTTATTCCACAACTAAATTTTTACTTGAAGAGGTTAGCCTGTTTCATCAAGCTAAACAGGAAGGACTCTCCCCACATTTTCTGAATGCCTATCCCGATATTTTCTTTAAAAAATCTGCACAAAGAAATCGATGGACCTGCACCACGCTGATGACCAAGGCATCCGGGATCAAATTAAACAGGCTGGAAGATGTATTAAAAGAGAAGGCATTGACTGCAGAGATTATTCAAAACGCATGGAGGGAAAGTCTGAACCTTGATGTACCGGAAATTACCCCGGAAGATGCTTCCATGCGTGCGTTGAATTCGTTAAAAGAGTTTGACCTGGTACTGTATGAATACTATCTGACGGATAAGATGGGCCATCAGATGGATAGAAAGAAAACGGACATCATTCTCACCATACTTGATCGATTTTTGTTTCACATGATTCAGAATATGAGTAAATCAGATACCTTGGTCATCACAAGCGATCATGGGAATATTGAAGATCTTTCCATTAAAACGCATACACGGAACCCGGTCCCTCTCTTTGTAAAAGGTGATGCGGAACCATTTAAAAATGCATCATCCATACTGGATATAACTCCTGCAATTTTGGATTCGCTGAAAAAAGATAAGGAATAAAAGAGCCCTCAACAGATGAGGGCTTTGTCTAAAATTCGAAGGAGAGGAATCAGGAGAGGGCTTCTTTGATTCGATCAAAAATTTCATCAATTGTTCCAACTCCGTTAATCTCTTTAACGGCTCCCTTTTCTTTATAATAGTTCAGAACCGGAGCGGTTTCTTTGTGATAAACACTCAATCGATTTTTGACCATTTCCGGAGTGTCATCCGAGCGTCCTTCACCGCGACTCAAAATTCGATTGATCAGCTCTTCTTCAGGTACTGTGAGTGTAAGAAATGCGTCAATCTTCTTATCGTTTTCATCAAAGAAAGAGTCGAGGGCTTTAGCCTGAGCAACGGTTCGTGGAAAACCGTCCAGAATTACGCCGTCATCATATTTTGATTTACTCAGCTCATCTTTTACCAGATCCACGACGGTTTCGTCTGGAACAAGTTCACCCGCGTCCAGAATGGATTTAACCTTTTTTCCAAGAGGCGTTTCGTTTTTGATATTTTCTCTGAAAATATTTCCGGTAGAGAGGTGAGGGATCTCAAAATGATGTTTCATTTTTTCAGCCTGAGTACCTTTCCCGGCTCCCGGAGGTCCGAAAATTATAATATTCATAATACCCTTTAATGTTTATAGTTAGCCCATTATCTCTCTGAACTGTTCAGAATGAGCCGATAGTTTTACCTAAAGTTGTGCCATAAAAAAGGCGATGTATTGGACTACATCGCCTTTAAAAATAGCAACTACTGTTTTTTATTCGGGGTCGAATCTTTTTCACGGATTCGAGCAGCTTTACCTCTTCGATCGCGCAGATAGAAGAGTTTAGAACGACGTACACGTCCTTTTTTCTTCACTTCAATTTTAGCGATAAATGGTGAGTAAAGAGGGAAAATTCTTTCTACGCCCACGCTGCCCGACATTTTACGTACGGTAAACGTTTTATTGGCACCACTTCCGCGTTCGTTAATTACAACGCCCTGGTACTGCTGAATTCGCTCTTTATCCCCTTCACGAACACGATAGTGAACGTTTACGGTATCTCCGGCTGTAAATTCCGGTAGATCGTCGCGTACAACGGTCTGTTCTACAAGTTTCAATTTATCCATGATATTGTCCTCGTTACTGGGCTTTAGTTTTTCTTTTTAAAATTTTCGTACAAATCGGGTCTTCTCTGTTTGGTTCGTTTAATCGCCATATCGGAGCGCCATTCAGCAATTTTTTTATGATCTCCGGAACGTAAAACATCCGGAACTTTCAAACCTTCGTACTCTGCCGGCCTGGTATAGACAGGCGGTTCCAGAAGGTCATCCTGGAAGGAATCGGTAAGAGCACTTTCGGCATCTCCAAGCACGCCGGGCAGCAGGCGAACAATGGCATCGGTCATAACCAATGCCGGCAATTCTCCACCGGACAGAACGAAATCACCGATGGAAAATTCTCCGGTAATCAGTTCATCCCGTACACGCTGATCAACTCCTTTATAGTGGCCACATAGAATGATGATATTTTTTTTAAGCGACAGCTTGTTTGCATCTTTCTGCTCAAACTTTTTCCCATCTGCGGCTGTAAAGAGTACATCATCATAAGTCCGTTCACTTTGCAGTTTTCGTATGCAGGAAAAAATGGGCTGAGCTGTCATCACCATTCCGGCTCCTCCTCCATAGGGGTAATCATCAATTTTATGATGTTTATCCTCTGAGTAGTCGCGCAAATCGTGGGTGTGTATTTCAACCAGGTTATTTTCTCTGGCTCGTCCCACAATACTGTGGTCGAGCGGACTTCGTAAGAGTTCCGGTACACCTGATATGATATCAATTCTAAGCATTAAGCCTCTTCTGTTAACTGATGGAGGTTTTTGCAGTAAATTGAATCAGATTCGTGATCAACACGATCAATATACTCATCTACCATTGGAATGAGGAGCGAACCGGATTGATACTTAATTTCAAGAATGGGATGAGCCGGATTTTCAAATATATCCAGCACATTTCCAATTTCCTGATTATTTGAGATGATTCTGTAGCCGATCATATCTTCCGTATCGGCCGGTTGTTCATCTCTAAGGCTTTGAAGCTCTTCTGTAACTACATAGAGAGCTTTGTTCATTGCCTTTTCCGCATCATTCCGGTCAGCGATTAAATCAAATTTTACAAAGAACGTCTGTTGATTTCTTTTCTCTTCAATCCTGCACGATTCCATTCTGGCAGGTATCAGATCAGACCGTTCATTCTTTATATAGAAGAGGTCGGACTGAACAAAAAGTCCATCAACAAAATTTTCATTTGGCTGGAAACGGATGTTGCCATCCAATCCTCTGGGCCTGCCAAAACGGCCAATTTCTGTAAACCGGTTATCCGTCAAATTACTCATAACCGGTACAGATATTTATTCTTCCTGCTTGCTGTCCCATGCACGCTGAACCGTAACACGATCTTCATCCTCAGGAACAAATCCTTTCAGATCATCAAGCGGGGTATTTTTAATATGGTCAATCGCTTCTGCAGCGGTCATATCGGTTGAAACCTGAGATACGGGCTCTTTCTTCTCTTCCTCTTCTGCCTTGGCTTCTTCCTTCTCTTCAGCAGGCTCATCTTTAGTTTCTTCCTTAGCTTCAGCTTTTTCCTCTTTTTCAGAATCGTCAGCTTTGGCCTCCTCTTTAGCAGGTGCTTCTTCCGTTTCTTCTGCTTTAGCCTCTTCCTTCTTCTCAGCTTTTTCTTCGGCAGCTTCTTCTTTCGCTTCTACTTCTTCAGAAGTCTCTTCAGCGGCTTCAGCTTTTTCCTCTTTGGCCTCTGCCTCAGCTTCAGCTTTTGCAGCCTCTTCTTTAGCTTTCTTCTGTTCGAGTTCTTTGGCAGCAGCGGCAGCTTTCTCTTCAAGCTGTTTCTTGTACTCTTTCTCTTCAGCTTTCAGAATTTCTTGCTGTTTAGCTTTTCGGCTTACGTCATCTTCTTTGTTCTTCTCTTCGCGAGCCTGTCTCCACTCATCGAGTGCAGCTTCAATCTCTTCATCACTTTTACCCCATCGCATCAGATGCATTTTGTAGAGGATTCCCTCTTTCTTAAAAATGCTGCGAACGGTGTCGCTTGGTTGTGCACCGATTTTTAGCCAATGGATTACACGTTCTTCATCATATGTGAGCTCTTTACTTTCACTCACGTTATCGAAACGGCCAAGTCTTTCAATAATTCGGCCATCACGAGGAGAACGGCTGTCAGCTACCACGATGTGGTAAAAAGGGCGTTTCTTTCTTCCTTTTCGTTGTAAGCGTATTTTAATCAATGATGTACTCCTTTAAGGTTTTGTTTGGTATATATTCTTGTTGATGTTTACCGGCGTCCAAAGGGGAGGTTTTTTAATCCTTCCATGGCGCGGCCTACTTTATTCATTTTGCTCATCGTCTTCATCATCTTCTTCATCTGTTCAAACTGCTTCATCAACTCGTTGATTTCACGAACAGACGTGCCGGATCCTTTCGCAATTCTGCGACGACGAGCACCATTTAAAAGTGAAGGATCGTGACGTTCTTCCGGCGTCATGGAGTTGATAATGGCTTCAATCGGTTTGAATGAATCTTCATCCAAATCCTGATCCTTCATTGCTTTGTCAGCACCGGGAATCATTCCAACCAAGTCGGTCAGATTTCCCATCTTTTTGATCTTCTGGATCTGATCATAAAAGTCGACCAGGTCAAATTTATCTGACTTGATCTTTTTCTGTAGTTTTTGAGCTTGCTCTTCGTCGTATTCCTTCTGAGCTTTCTCTACCAGAGAAACTACATCACCCATACCCAAAATCCGCTGAGCAAGCCGGTCTGGGTAGAATGGGGAAAGAGCATCCAGCTTTTCGCCGGTGCTCATAAACTTGATAGGTTTCTCAACAACTGAACGGATGGATAGTGCAGCACCGCCGCGGGTATCTCCGTCCATCTTTGTCAATACCACTCCATCAAAATCGATTGTGTCGTTAAACGCCTTGGCTGTGTTTACGGCATCCTGGCCAGTCATGGCGTCAACAACAAACAGAATTTCATCAGGGTTAACCGCTTTCTTGATTTCGGCTACCTCATCCATCATTTTCTCATCCACGTGCAGGCGGCCGGCGGTATCAATAATAACGGTGTCCAGTGCCAGGCTTTTTGCCATCGATACGGCTTCTTTTGCTACACGAACCGGATCTTTTTGATTGATGGAATAAACCGGCACATCAATTTCGGATGCAAGGGTTTTGAGCTGATCGATTGCAGCAGGACGATAAACGTCGGCTGCGGCTAAAATTGGATTTCGGTTATTCTCTTTTTTGAGATAACGGGCTAGTTTCCCTACAAAAGTTGTTTTTCCTGATCCTTGCAGACCTGCGATCAAAATTACGGTGGGAGGGGTATTGGCAACGGCCAGGTCAGATCGCTCTTCGCCAAGCATCTTCACCATCTCGTCATAAACAATTTTGGTGAACTGCTGGCCAGGGTTCACGGCGGTTAATACATCAGACCCCATAACCCGTTCTTTCACATCTTCGGTGAATTTTCGGGCAACTTCCAGGTTTACATCTGCATCAAGCAGGGCACGACGAATCTCGCGTACGGTCTCAGCGATATTTACATCGGTGATCTTCGACTGCCCCTTCAAGGACTGTACGGCTGATTCTATTTTAGAAGACAAATCTTCAAACATTACACAGGCACGTTTAATTAGAATATCAATAAAAGCATCGATTGATGCAGAGTCTCAAATGATACGGACATTCCCCTGAATTATCAACACAGAATCTATGAATATTTCGGTTTCTATTTAAAAAAGGCGAATAGAATCAGAACAGAAGAATATAGATGTGCCTAATACCCGGTTAAAATGGCTTGTAAGAGGTGTTTTGTTTTTTATCCCTCTTTTATACTCTCCACATTTACCAGGCCATTCCGGGTTATGGTATCCAAAATCAATGAAGTTGTCCACGATGTTTCCACATCATCCGGTTTCAATTCAATATTGTTCAGGTTGCGGGGCTTTAAAGTAATTTTAATGTTTAATTTTGTATTGTTTGTACCGGCACCATCTACACAAAAATAGGAGCGATTTTCTGAACCGCTATCTCTGCATATTTTAAATAAATCATCAAAAGTTAGCTCGGTAATGATTTCATTTTCTAAATTAATCAGATTGTGCAGCTCTGAAGTTTGATAGAGTTCATCTTGTGAATCGAATAGCTTTACAGTCATCTCATATTCACCGGTTTGTTCTCCGGTTATAATTGTGTGTAAGATGAATGCTTCCGTGGAGAGATTCCGTATTTCAACACTTTCAATTTCCATAAGTTCAGATAGGATTTCGTGCTGCACCCGAAGTTCATTTCTTATCTGTTCAGCCCTGTACTCTCCGAACCATACATATGCAATGGTGAAAATGGTTACGATTAGAAGAACGATGAGTAAATATTTTGAAAGCTTATAAAGAGACGGTTTGGTACGGGCGTTATATCCTGTAACAATAAAGAAAACTCCGGCAACGCTCAGCATCAGACCAAGGAATACAATCGGTATATTCCAGAAAATGAGAGAGGAATCAGCCTGCCCTATAGAATGAATCGCAGTATATATGTAGAACCCTACAAGTAAAAGTCCGCAGGTTACAAGTATAACACCGGTAATTACTGTTAATAAGGGGATGAAACGTTTTTGTATCATTTTATTAGTTATGCAATATTTAAGAATAAATATATGTTTTTAAATAGTTAAAATTAATGGCAGCAAATAGTGTAATATGCGTAGAACCTAAATGAATGAGATTGCAATTATGAAAACAGTTGTACAGATAGTTCTTCGTTTTAGTTTATTGCTTGTTGTGTGGAGCACGCCGGCACATGGGCAGGCAGAAGAGAGAGAATGGTATAGAGTTGAATCGATTGAAGGCAATGTTTTTTTTGGCTACCTGATTTCAGAAAATGATCAGTCTGTAGTACTCAATGTTGAGTCTGTAGGTGAAGTAACTATTCTAAGGGAGAATATTCGAAGTATGACTCAAATTGATTCCGAACGAATTATAAATGGATCTTACTATTACGAAAATCCACAAGCCACACGTTACTTTTTTGCACCTAACGCCCTGGGTCTTCCAAAAGGGAGAGGATACTATCAAAATACCTGGATCTTTTTCAACAATGTGAACTATGGTATTTCAGACAATTTCTCTCTGGGCGGTGGAATTGTACCGCTGTTTCTATTTGGCGTTTCGTCAACCCCTGTTTGGATTCTGCCCAAGGTCACGTTTCCGGTTGCTAATGAAAAGCTTCACCTTGGGGCCGGTGCAATGATTGGCGGGCTGATCGGAACGGTAACAGAATCCCTGGGCCTTTTTTACGGCGTGGGTACATTGGGCGACCGGGATAAAAATTTGACTGTGGGAATTGGGTATGGATATGCGGGTGAAGAAGTATCAAGCACACCGTTAATTAATATAAGTGGAATGATTCGGGTAAATCGCCGGCTCTATCTTCTTACAGAGAACTATTTTGTTCCAGAAACTGAAGCAGGAGGTATACTATCTGTAAGGTGCACGCTGGACAAGTGAACAGTTTGCAGTTGATTTTGGGCTCTTTCGCCCCACAGATGGAGGAGGTGATTATATAGGTATTCCCTGGCTTGGCGTAACTATACCTTTTGGAAGATAAAGACCTGAACCATCTTATTTAAGATCAGGGAACATTTTGTTTAGAGTGGCTTACAACTCCACATAATAGCCACTCGACACAAGTATGGATCAGGTTTATGAACGTATTAAAAACGGCACTACCCATTTTGATTTTCCTTACCGGGGCTTGTGCTTCTACAAATCCACCCACCCGGCAACTTACAGAAACTGAAACGGTGATTCGCCAGGCCGACCAAATAGGTGCCGGGGATTACGCTCCGCTCGAAATTCGTCAAGCCAGGCAGAAGCTGGAACAGGCTCACGCCGCATATAACAATGAAGATTATGAAGAGGCGGCAAGGCTTGCTGAGCAAGCCAAAGTAGACGCCGAACTGGCACAGATTAAAACACTTTCCGGGAAAGCCCAGCTGGCTGTTCGGGAGCTTCGGGAGAGTATCAGGCTGCTTGAGGAGGAATTGAGTAAACGTGATGGCGAAAATAAAGAGTGAAATGATATGAAGATAATGCTACGATTATTTACAATTCCAGGACTTTTACTTCTTCTAACGGCTTGCAGCGGACCGCTTGTGATGACTCCAATGCTTGAAGAAGCAGAAGCTGAATTTGAAACGGTTTCGCAAGACTCTACGGTATTGGTTTATGCACCGGTTGCCCTGGTTGAAGCAGAAGAGGAGCTGGAGCGCAGCCGGTTACTATGGGAGGCAAGGGCCGACCGCACATTGATTGATCACCATGCCTATCTGGCCAAGCAAAAAGCGGCGATTGCCAAAGAGACAGCAAACTTGAATCAGGCACAAGTAGAGATTGAGAGAGCTGAACCGGATCGACAACGCGTTCTCATCGATCTAAGAAGAGATCAGGCGTTGCGGGCTGAACAGCGTGCGGAACAGGCTCTTGAAGAGGCTCGGCGTGAACGGCAAGAAGCTGAACGAGCAAGGGAAAGGGCTGAAGAACTCGCAGCAAGAGTTAATGAACTGGAAGCACAGCAAACAGAACGCGGACTGGTACTTACATTGGGTGATGTACTCTTTGATTTTGACCGTGCAGAACTGAAGCCCGGTGGCCAGCGTGCTGTTGCCGAGCTTGCCCAATTTCTTAATGAGTATCCCGAACGAAATGTAATGATTGAGGGATTTACCGACAGTATCGGCTCGGAAGAGTATAATCAAAACCTCTCCTTGAGAAGGGCAAATTCTGTACAACGGGCATTAATTAACCGGGGAATTTCATCAAACAGGATTGAGACTGTTGGTTATGGTGTTCGCTATCCGGTAGCAACCAATCAAACAGAATCGGGACGCCAGCAAAATCGCAGGGTAGAAGTTATTATTTCGGATCAATCCGGATCTATTCCTGTAAGAGAAAACTAACTTATACCAACTGTTTACGTTTCGCCCGCCATACCATCGGGTAAAAGTACGGCCATTTATATTGCTTAATCACTCAGCTGCAGCAACCCACAATCATGAGAATTGAATGTGGCTTCTCTTTTTATATTTCGATGTGAGGGGTGAAGTAGTTATTTTCATCTCAGAACAGCAATCAACCTATTAAATCAGTTTACAGATATGTCTCAGGAAAAAGGATATGGATTATTAAAAGGAAAAAAGGGGATTATTTTCGGTGCGCTGGATGAGCGTAGTATCGCGTGGAGAATTGCCCTGGCCTGCAAGCGTGAAGGTGCAGATTTTGTATTGACCAATGCTCCGGTTGCACTGCGTCTTGGCACACTGGATGCATTGGGTGAAGAGACGAACGCCCCGATTATTCCGTGCGATGTGACCGATGATGAGGATGTTGAAGCGTTGATGAAAAAAACCAAAGAGGAGCTCGGTAGCATCGATTTTATTCTTCACGCTGTGGGAATGTCACCCAATGTTAGAAAGAAGAAAGATTATAAAGAGTTGAATTATAACTGGTATAAGCAAACACTCGATATTTCTGCCATTTCGTTGCACAGAGTTCTTCACCATGCGGAGAAGACAGGTGTTCTTAATGACGGAGCAAGCGTGGTGGCGCTTTCCTACATTGGTGCCCAGAGAATTTTCTCTAAGTACTCCGACATGAATGACGCTAAAGCGCTGCTCGAAAGTATTGCCCGAAACTATGGAAGCCGCTTGGCTGATCGCGGAATCCGGGTGAATACTGTTTCTCAGGCACCAACCAAAACATCGGCCGGATCTGGCATTAAAGGATTTGACAGCATGTATACATTTGCTGAAAAAATCGCCCCTCTTGGGAATCCGTCTGCCGATGAGTGCGCCGACTACTGTGTAACACTTTTCTCCGATCTGACCCGAAAGGTAACGATGCAAAATCTCTATCACGATGGCGGATTTGTAACCAGCGGTATTTCTGAAGAGATGATTGACGGACTCGTAAAACTCTACGCCGACGAAGAGTAAGTTCAATTTTGAGACATGGTATTTGTCATGAATCTGATATTTAAAATGTAATATCGATCGTTAGATTTTCCCCTCCTTTCTAAGGAGGGGATAGAGGGGAGGTTTTAAGAAATGATTCAACTTTCAACGGTTTGAATTGAAAAATACCTTTACTCACTTTTTTGTGTGAAATCAATTGATTAATCGAAACGCAGCTAAAATCAATCTATTCGGCCATGGCCATTAAAATCCTCGGTATCGATCCCGGCTCAAGAACCACGGGGTTTGCCATCCTGGAAGAGGAGAATGGAAAATACTGGGCGGATATTTGTGATGTAATTCGAATGGCAAAAATGGACGATCACAACGATCGCCTTCAGTTTATCTTTGATGAAATTACCAAGCTGATCAAAGAGCATAAACCTACTCAATGTGCTATAGAAACTCCGGTTTACGGAGTGGATCCGCTGGCGATGCTGAAACTGGGGCGGGCACAAGCCGCGGCCATTCTGGCTATTACCAATCAGAAAATTCCGGTCTCTGAGTACTACCCCAAAGCGGTGAAAAAGGCGATAACCGGGAATGGAAATGCAAGCAAAGAACAGGTTGCCTTTATGCTGGAGCGCCTGATGACGTTGCCTGATAAGAAATTAAAAGACGACGCCACAGATGCCCTGGCGGTAGCATGGTGTCATCACACCAAAACCGGACATTTACCGGCTAAGCAGCTCAAAAAGAAGATGCATCAAAATAATAGCAAATCGAGCTGGGCTGCTTTTGTGGATGCAAATCCCGATCGTGTAAAAGAACATTGATCCTCAATATTAAACGACATTTTTTATGATTGCCTTTCTGAACGGAATTCTTCACAGTAAATCGGAAGAGGAGTGCATAATTGATGTGCAGGGAGTTGGCTATCGGGTGGAGATTTCAAGCCAAACGTTGCAGACATTGCCCGAAACCGGGAAGGAGATTCGAATTTTAATCTATCATCATATTACCGACAACGACCAGCGGCTGTTTGGGTTTGCCTCATCCAAAGAGAAAAACTTGTTTGAACGATTGATTACCGTAAAGGGAATCGGGCCAAAATTGGGTTTAACGATTTTGTCGGGGATGCCGGCAGCAAACCTGATGGAAGCGATTGTAACCCAAAATACAGCGGCACTTTCCAAAATTTCCGGTATAGGTAAAAAAACGGCAGAACGAATGTGTCTGGAGCTGAAAGACAAGCTATTCGATGAAAATCAGCCATCAGTGGCCACCGGCTCAACCGAGCAGAGAAGCAGATTCGAGGAGGCTACTTCTGCTTTGGAGGCGCTTGGATTTAAAAAGCGGGATGCTGAACAGGCAGTACAAAAAATTGCGGCTGCCAATCCAAAAATTTCAGTTTCGGATATTGTGAAGAGTGCGTTGAGCTCGATGAACAGATAATATTTACTTAACACAAAATGGTTATCATGTAAGTGTTCTTACTCCGTTACGTGAGAACCATAATTCAAACTAAGTTTATTTGATTTGTCAAAACAAACCATTCTTGTCGTTGATGATGAACAGGATTTACTCGATCTGATCGAGTATAACCTGAAGAAAGAGGGATACAATGTACTGAAGGCCGAAAATGGCGTTCAGGGATTGGAAATGGCGAATGAGCACAAACCCAGCTTGGTGCTTCTGGATATTATGATGCCGAAAATGGATGGCATACAGGTATGCGAAAAAATGAGGTCGAGTCCAGACCTTAAGGGAATTCCGGTGATTTTTCTGACTGCCCGAAGTGATGAAAAAACAGAGGTGGAGGGATTGGATACCGGAGCGGATGATTATGTTACTAAGCCGATCAGCACAACAAAGCTGCTTTCAAGAATTAAAGCTGTACTTCGCAGATACGATGAAACCGAAGAAGAGGTAAATAAACTGGTCGTTCACGATCTCGAAATCGATAAGGACCGTTACATCGTTACCCGGGGCGAAGAAGAGTTTCAGCTTCCGCGAAAAGAGTTTGAGCTGCTCTACTATCTGGCGAGCCGTAAAGGGAAAGTTCGCGACCGGCAAACCTTGCTCAATAAAGTTTGGGGTGATAACATCTATGTTGTTGATCGAACCGTGGACGTTCATGTTCGTAAAATCCGTGAAAAACTGGGCGATCACTATATTGAAACGGTAAAAGGGGTCGGTTACCGATTTAAGGATTAAAGGGAGAATCGTTGAAAAAAAACTTTTTTTCTGCCATATCTCTCCGCACCGCGGGAATATCATCGATGGTTATTGCGCCGACGATTTCGCTGCTTATCTGGTACATCATTGGGTTGAGTTCATTTGATGCCCTTCTTCTGTTTGTGATACTTTTCGCAATTGTATTTGCCATTATTTATCTGGTTTCGGCATATCTGCACAATTCAAGAGTCAATCAGCTTACTCGAATCATCAAAAACATATCGCATAAGCAGTTTGAGGTGTATGATGATATTCAGCTACAAAAAAATGACGAGCTGGATGATTTGATTAAACAGACCATCCGTGCAAGCCGGATGGTGGAGAAAGAGCTGATCCGCCTTAATAAGATTGAAAATTACCGGAAGGAGTTTATCGGTGATATTTCTCACGAATTAAAAACGCCGATATTTGCCATTCAGGGTTTTATCGAAACTCTGCTGAACGGAGCCATTCATGATGATGAAGTGAATGAGGTATTTCTTCATAAAGCCATGCGTAATGTGAACCGGCTTACCTATTTGACGAAAGATTTGATGGAGATTTCCCGGCTTGAAACAGGCGAGTTAAAAACCAATATCCAGGAGGTATTTCTTCGGGATTTGATAATGGATGTGGTCGAAAGCCTGCAGTTTAAAGCTCAAAAAGAGAATATTGAGCTTGTTTTACATGATTTTGACAAAAATATTCAGATCCGGGCTGATCGTAACCAGATTAAACAGGTACTGGTGAATTTGATTGAAAACGCCATCAAGTATAACAAAGAGAATGGAAAAGTTGAGATAGGAGTAACTGTACTCAATCGGGATAAAGTTGAGCTTTTTGTGAAAGACACAGGTATCGGTATAGACCCGAAAGATATTGAACGGGTAACCGAACGCTTTTACAGGGTGGATAAATCGAGATCCAGGGAGAAGGGCGGAACAGGGCTCGGTCTCTCTATTGTAAAGCACATCATTGAGGCACACGGCGAGAAACTCACCATTGAAAGCGAACCTGAGAAAAGCTCTACGTTTCGTTTTACACTCTCACGCGTTTCTCACGTTTCGGTTTGATCCTCTTTTTTCTACCTTTCTGAGGCAATTCATCCGGTAACTTAGGGGTGGAATCTGCAATTGATGGAAATGCCTTAACAAGTAAAATCAAGACTATTTATGACCTACGCTGTAATTATGGCCGGTGGATCCGGAACAAGGTTTTGGCCGAAAAGCACCAAAGCACTACCCAAACAATTTCTAAACCTGTTTGGTGAAAAGACGATGATTCAGGAGACGGTGGCACGGCTGAAAGGTGCCATTGAGACGGAGAATGTTCTGGTGGTAACCAACGATAACTATGTTCCAATAGTAAAAAGACAGCTTCCCGAAGTTCCGGAAAAATTCATTATAGGTGAACCGGTAGCCAAGAATACAGCACCCTGTGTTGCCGCAGCTGCAGCCATTATGAACAAGATGGACCCGGATTCGGTGATGGTTGTATTGCCGGCAGATCATCAGATCAAAAATGAGAAAGCGTTTCTGAATATTCTGAACACTGCGATTGATACCGCAAAACGGGAGGATTCTCTCGTCACAATTGGAATTCAGCCCAATCGACCGGAAACCGGATACGGTTACATATGCTACAATGAAAAGAGCATAATCAGTGTGGGGGAGAACCCTGTCTATTCAGTGAAAAATTTTACTGAGAAACCGGATCGAAAAACGGCAGATAAGTTTCTTTCTGATGGAAACTACCTCTGGAATAGCGGAATGTTTATCTGGAAAACAGAAACCATTTTGAATGCTTTTAAGAAATATCTGCCTGAGGTTTTTAAATTGACGGAAAAGCTTCAAAATTCTGATTTAAATCAAGAAGATATCAACCAGTTTTACCAGGCGTGTCCGTCCATTTCCATTGATTATGGAATTATGGAAAAGGCCGAGAAGGTGCACGTAGTGCCCGGCGAATTTGGGTGGAATGATGTAGGGAGCTGGACGGCTGTTCATGAACTTTCAGAAAAAGATGATAACGGAAACGCGATTGGAAGTGCTAAGATCTGCTTTGTGGATTCATCTCAAAATTTAGTTCAAACCGACAGTGGAAAATTAGTTTCCCTCGTTGGGGTTGATAATGTAGCCGTAGTAGAAACGAAAAAGGCAATTCTGGTTGTAAACCTGAAAAAAGCGCAGGGAGTTAAACAGGTGGTTGAAGAGCTGAAGTCAAACCCCGATCTGAAAGAATTTCTCTGATTAGACCGTGATTTCCATCTGGTCGTAGGCCAGTTGTACGTGATCGGGGAGTTGTTTATTCGACTCCTCATGATCAACAAAGCCATTCATGTGGATGAGATAGGTTTGAGGGATTTCAAGTTCATCTGCAATTTGAACTGCTTCAGGAATGGTAAGATGAGTAGGGTGTTCCGGTTGCCAGCGCAGTCCGCTTAAAACCATAACTCTGCTACCCTTTACCAGCTCTTTGGTAGATTCCGGAATAGATTTAACATCCGTCAAATAGGAGATCTCATTAATGCGATAACCCTGAACCTGAATACGGCCGTGATTGTAAGGGAGCGGTGTGATGGTCAGATCCCGAAAGGTTGTCCTGCTATCGATTACTGAAATATCCACGGATGTGGAGCCGGGATACCTGTTTTCGCCAAACATGTAGTTGAAGCGAGTCAGAATAGAGTTTTTTGTCTGTTCGGACGTGAAGAGTGGTATGGCCCCTTTCTGTGTATAATTAAAGGCTCTCAGGTCATCCAATCCTGCAATGTGATCCATGTGTTCATGGGTAATCAACACCAGGTCGATCTGTTTTACTCCGGACCGGATTGTTTGAATCCGAAATTCCGGTCCGGTATCAATAATCACTGAGGATTTATCGGTTTTAATCCACATCGAACATCGGGTTCGTTCATTTCGCGGATCACCTTTGATGTGGTCTGAACCGAAACCGCCTGCAACCGGAACGCCCATGGATGTTCCGGTACCTAAAAATGTACACTTCATCATAAATCAGAGCTCTTCAGTTATATCCTCTTCTTTGAATCTCTGCAGTCTGTCCCAGATTTTTTCCAGTTCCTTCCGAACAGCCGGTTTAATGTAGGTTTCATCCGTGTTGAGGTTTCTCAGTACCCGTGCTAAAATAGCAGTTTGCGACTCAAGCGGTTTATTCTTGTTGATGACGATCAATTTGTCACCTTCAATTACACACTGATCCCCGCGAAATGCACCTCTCTCTTTTCGGATGGTATACCCTCCTTTTTCGCAAAGCGATTCTAACTCAAGTAACAACGTTTCTGTTTTCATTAGAAGATGAGTCCGATTGAAAATGAGTGGGATGTATAATCGTAATCATTTTGATCACCGTCAATGTCATATCGCCTGAAATCGAAATGATAACCAACAGAGAGCCCTTTATCCCCAAATAAGTTTCGGAATAAGAGATGGGTTCTGCCATCTGTCCGGAACAGACTCCCGCCAAACAGGTTCCCTTGCGAAAAACTGAATCCATAGTTTGGAGTTCCTTTCACAGAGAAATCTATATTTTCTGCAATTCGAACATCGGCCATCAATCCTGCACCAAATATGAATGAACTCTGTTGAAACTCGGAATCAATGTTGTTTCTCTGAACTCTTTTCAGGTCGGTGGTTATTTGAATGGGAGCCCGAAGGATGAATGAACGGTCATCATTCATATAAAGGTTGAGGTTGTTGTGTAACCGTCCGACTACATTCACATAGCTGTTGCTATCCATTCCTGATAATCTGCCACCGAAACCGAGACCAACATCTATTCCGGGACTTTCGAGTCTGATTCTGTAAATATTGTCATTAAAACTGTAGTCATCATTAAGGTTTATCCCGGATTGACGGTTATTGAAATCGCCAATTTCCCACCCGGCACTTATCGTCGTGTATAGGCCTAATGGTTGCACTCGATTCGGTGATGAATCTTCTACAGAGAACATCTGTGCAGTGACGGATAAAGGGCTGATAGCAAACAGGAATAGAAGTAAAAGTCCAACGGTATATTTCTTCATTTTTATAAATATTTACTGGGAATGATATTGAGTAAGGAAATGGTTCAACAATAAATCAAATGTATGTATCTATGAAAACAATATCTCTTTTAATTGGTTCACTAATTTTTATGACTTTACATATAGAAAGTACGCTTTATCAATTTGAAATGAAGTCTCTGTCGGGTGATGAAATATCACTATCTCAATACGAGGGGAACGTGTTACTTATTGTAAATACAGCATCTGAATGCGGATATACGCCTCAGTACAAAGAACTTCAGGAGTTGTACGAAGAGTATGAGGGTAAAGGGTTTTATGTTCTGGGATTCCCTGCAAACAATTTTGGTGGGCAGGAGCCGGGCAGTGATGAAGAAATTGCACAATTTTGTGAAATGAACTATGGTGTGACATTTCCCATGTTTTCAAAAATAT
>NZ_MDWE01000033.1 GCF_001715195.1 Rhodohalobacter halophilus | reverse complement strand
GTTGCAAATGTCACTGGCAATTTGTATATACTTGTGTTAACTGATGTAACCTGATATATAACAATTAAATTCTCTCATGGGTAAATTCTACACAATTGATGATGTCTCAGAAATATTGAGTGTTACTAGGCAAACGGTCTCTAAGTACATCAAAGAAGAGAAAATGAACGCTGTTAAGTTAGGAAAATCTTATCGAATTTATGAACCCGATTTTGTTGAGTTTATTAATGATCACAGCATTTGTGCTGAAGATGTAGTCGAATATAAGGCTGTTGACTACAATGGGTTTGGGTTTTTGAATGATATTCGAAATGGCACATCTGCCAAGAACTACAAACTAAAACCCTTTGAAATTAATCATGAGGAAAGTTTCAATACTTTTTTCTGGGGCGATAATCTGCACATTTTAAAACAGCTAATGCCTAAAATTCGAGGCAAGGTAGATTTAATTTATATCGATCCACCTTTTGGTACTGGCCAGATTTTTTCCGATTTAGATAATAATGAAGCATATGATGATACTCTTGTAAATTCAGAATTTCTAAGTTTTTTAAGAGATCGATTGTATTTACTGAAGGAATGCCTTTCAAAGGAAGGAAGCATTTATTTACACATTGATAAAAAAATAGGCCACTACGTAAAAGTTGTTATGGATGAAGTTTTCGGCTATAAAAACTTCATTAATGACATAACACGTATAAAATGCAATCCAAAAAATTTCAGTAGAAAAGCTTATGGTAATTTTTCTGATATGATTCTGTTTTATGCAAAAAACAGAGATAAACAAATATGGAATGATATTAAAGAGCCTTTAAGCGAAGATGACATTGATAGGCTTTTCAAGAAAAAACATAAGAAATATGGTCCCTATACTACACATCCAATTCATGCACCTGGCGAGACCGATGATGGAGATACAGGAAAAGAATGGAAAGGTATGAAGCCTCCAAAAGGTAGACACTGGAGATACTCACGTAAAGAATTAACCCGTTTGGATGATGCCGGTTTAATTGAGTGGTCGACAACCGGTAATCCAAGAAAAATTGTTTTTGCGAAAGACCATGATGGAAAAAAAGTTCAAGATGTATGGGAATTTAAAGACAAAGGTAAGTCTTATGTTGACTACCCAACCCAAAAAAATCAAGACCTTTTAGAACGAATAATTCTAAATTCCTCTCAAAAAGATAGTTTGGTTTTGGATTGCTTTGCTGGTTCAGGGAGTACACTAATTGCCGCAAATAAACACAAACGCAAATGGATAGGAATGGATAATTCTGAGTATTCTTTAAAAACTGTCAGAAATATTTTCCACGATCAAGGAATTAAGTCAAACTATGTTAAACTTGTCGAAAGCGAATAATTAATTCATTAAGGAAGAAAAGAACTCATTCAGCAAAAGCGCACTCATTGAGTTATAAGTAGATTCTTGGACTTCGACACAAATTCTATCATTTACTGTAGCTCCTGTAGGCTTTTTCGTCATCCAAGGATAACCATCAATTATGCCAATCCTTAAGACTTGGCCTCTTTGAGCGCCACAAAATTTCAAAACCTCTGCAACACTTTTATATTGATTACCTCCAGATTGACCAATCCATTTCGCTTCTCCTATAACATATCGTGCATTTACTTTGGCGATCAAATCGGGTCTTTTAGAAACATCTTGATTTAGTTCATCAATTAAGAAGTTTTTTCCCGTTTCTTCGGATTCCCCTAAAATTACAATCCCTTCGGTGCTCTCCTTGAATTCTTCGAGACTTTTGATTTGAAATTCATTTCTTAGCCAGTTGTTGAACATCGGGCCTGTTTGCTGATTCAGCTTTGGTTGAGATTCAATTCTGACAACCACTTCTTCATCAGTCATACTGTATAGAGTTCGTGCAATCCTTCGAACCTGTTCTGGATTACTATCTATGAAACCGGGAACATTTTTAAGTAGGTACCAAAACGGTTCATCATATGGAAATTTGTCTAACTGACTTAACAGTTTTATTAAATCTTCATCATTACGGTTGTTGTGAGCAACTCGGATTTGTCTTCTAAGATTATCTTCAATTCTTACTGGTCGATCAGCTTGATAGTTATAAATACGAGAAATTTTATCTAAATACTGACCATCATTGAATAGTTGTATGCTTTTTCTAACCCATGGATTTAGGGAGTCAAAATTTTCATCAAGGTCTATAGTTCTTTCAGCCATTAAAGATCTTTTAATTTAAATCGGTCTGCAGAAAATAGTATATCAAATGCTCGGAGCCAAATTGCAACATAATATAAAGGATTGTATCGGAAGTGCCGGTAATATTGGTAAGCGGGGTATTTAGGGCAAAAGTCCCGGCACTTCGGATACAATCTTGTTGAGCTGAACCGTGTAGCGGTATCAGGCTATGGGATTTGTTTCGGCGAGGTCTGGTTTGGTTGCACTCTTTTTGGGATTGCTGACGGATTAAAAAGACTTTCCGGGTCGGTTCTGCCTGGTGATTGAATGATGCAATGGCAGCAATGATGAGAGTTTATAAGGGTGTGGTGAACTGATTTATTCTCAAGGAGGGCCCGGCAGGCATACTCCTCCCGTTGTGAGCATTTGGCAGGCTCACGTGGAATGGTTGTCGCAGAGACGGTATAAAACAGTAGATTCATGGGTTATTGTTGTGATTTTTTATGCCACCATGGGTCCGGCTCTTGGCAGCGCCAGCAGTTCGATAAAGCGCATCTCACCCTTTCTGCACTTCGGACATGGCCAGTCTGGAGTGCGGCGTTGGCCAGAATTGGCTGGCTGGGTTTGTGAGCAAACCCTCGGGGGCTGCTCTGTCGCGCTATTGCCTATGAGCCGGCGGCAATATTCCAGGTTTTGCTGGCGAACCCGGTTGGCCAGCAAACCATAGTGGCGGATGCGCACAAATCCCTTTGGAAGGCTGTGCAGCAGGAACCGTCGGATGAACTCGACCGCGGGCAGCCGCATCAGGCGCTGGCTGTGCCCCTGGCGGTAATCTTTGTACCGGAACGTTACCTGCCCGTCGGTCAGGCAAACCAGCCGATTGTTGGAGATAGCCACCCGGTGGGTGTAGCGGGCCAGATACTTCAGGACCTGGCCGGGTGAGCCAAACGGTGGTTTGACATACACCACCCATTCGGTCTGCCTGAGCCGGCCAACAAACTCATCCCACTGGTTGGGATGGCACAGTTCGTCGAGTTGGCCCGCCAGCGTGAGTTTACCTTGCCCGCTCGCACATGAATCACCATACGCTGGCTGTCCACATCACCTATCCGTAGCGAGAGGGCTTCGGATATACGCACACCGGTTGCATATAGTAGCATCAACACGGTGCGATGTTTGATGTCCCGGGCGGTATCCAGCAGGCGATAGACTTCCCCACCGCTTAGCACCACAGGTAAAGACTTGGGTTGGCTGGGGTAGGGAATATACTCGACGATGGTCGGCTGGTTCAGACACACCCTGTAGAAAAAACGCAGAGCACACACAGTCTGGTTTAGTTGGCTCCAGGAGCACTTTTTGTCTTCGACTAAATATCGCTGGTACTCGCGGATATGTTCACGATTTAATCGATCCGGAGATTGACCAAAATATTGGGCAAATTTGGCAACACGGTTTATGTAAACGGTGATGGTCCTGGGCGAATAGTTACGGTTCTTCAGATCTTCGATCATCCGTTTGCGTAGAGTACTCATAACAGGTTCCTCCGATTTGTGAGTTAGGGTTCTATACCATAACTCTCAGACCAAAGGAATTTGTCTGTAGCCGTCTAAATTCTAAAAAGAAGGGCCTACCGCGAAGCGGTTTAGTTCAACATATAATTATACGACAGAACCCAAACCGTCCTGTCTGTCGCAGAATATCTGATTTTATGGTTATTTGCAATTAATAGCTGTTTTTCTGGAGTTTATGCGACAGGTTTGTTCCGGTCAATGTTGTATAAGAGATGAAAAACGACACTGCAGGGAAGCCGTCTATTTCATCTCCTCAAACATCTTGTAATGCGTCTCATTCATGCCCAGTGAGGTGTAAGTTTTCTGGGCGTTGGTGTTCTCTTTTTCAACATAAAGACGGAATCCGCAGACGTTCGGTTTCTCTTTGGTCATCGCCTTGATGGTCAGGTACATTGTTTTGTAAACACCTTTTCGGCGAAACTCCGGGATCACATATACGCTCTGGATCCACCAGAAGAGACCGTTTCGCCAGTCACTCCACTCAAAGGTAATCATCAGCGACCCGACTACTTTTCCCTCCGACTCGGCCACCATGTAGAATCCGTACTCCGGCTTTTCAATCAGCCCGTGCACACCCGGCTCAATTTCCTCTCTTTTTAATGTTTTGTTCTCCGTCTCCTTCGCCATGGCAATATTGAACTGAATGATGGATTCAGCATCTTTGGGTGTGGCTTTGCGTACCTTAATTTTTGTTTTCATGGTGGGGCTAACTAGTATTTAATCGTTTTGTTTAATTACGCTCTTGCAGGCTTTCATACCAATTTCATATACTCGTTTTCCCTGATCAAAATCAAAAACACCACAGGTATTTCGGGGAATTTCAATAAGGTGATTGGGTTTATACAATTCAATTATGAGTTCCGTAAGCCGGTCTTGAGTAAAGCTAAAAGAACGGTCCATCAGCTCGATTAGTGAAAAAGAATCTTTTTCAGCAGGTAATTCAGATTTTGCTTTGGTTTTACGATTCGTTTTCATCGCGTCAGGAAGAATTTTATCGAACCATGTTTGCATTTCTTCAAGCTTATCCGGTGAGGGTGGTTTATCATATTTAGAATCAATTTTCCCGTTTAGATTGACTGCAATGATCTCAGCATCTTCTTTTTTCTCAACTAAATTAATGGGGAGCGGATTCAACACGCCACCATCTACTAAAACCTGCCCGTTTTCAACTACGGGGACAAAAAAACCGGGCATGGAAACCGATGCCCGTAACGCTTTATATAGATCTCCCTTTTTAAAGTGCACTTCACTATGGTTGCGCATATTGGTAGCTACAGCAGTAAATGGAATAGGGAAGTCCTCAATTTTTTCTTCACCCGTTACTTCCACATGTTTGGCAAAAAGTTTTTCTCCTTTTACAAATCCCTGCTTTGCAAAGGTAAAATCCAGCAGATCAAATACATCTCGTTTAGAAAGCCCCAGAATCCATTTCTTATATTCCGGGAGATGCCCCGCGGCGTAAATACCGCCCACCACAGCACCCATCGAACAACCGATCACTTCAATAATCTCGTAGCCGGCTTTTTCCAATTCTTCAATCACTGCAATGTGGGCAATTCCCCGGGCACCGCCGCTTCCCAAAACCAAGTGAACTTTTTTTTCAGGCATATCAGAGCAAGATTTTATACAGTATTACTTATCCCAAGATCGTATTAAAATAGTTACTGATCAGCACCGTACCTCTCCAGAATCTCTATCACCTCATCAATCGGGAGGGATTCTTGAGTACGTCCGTCTTGTCCTTCCATTGTTTCGGCCATAAACAGGGAGTTCAGAATTGCCTCTTCAGTCGCTTCCACAGCCGCCAGGAATAGCGGACTCATTGCGTTGTTATCCAGCTCAGTAATTTGACGGGTTGAACCGGACTCATCCAGGTTGTTCCGAACATCCGGATGGGTGGAGAAAGCGATCACATAGTCGCCGCTGCCGTTGGAGGCAAAACCGCCAACCCGGGCAATTCCCATAAACGCGCGCTTGGCGAGTCGCTCCAGGTTGCGGGAGGTGATCGGGGCATCTGTAGCGACAACAATCATTACGGAGCCGTCCACATCAAAATCGTAGCCATTGTCACCTGTCTGATCCGTCAGACCGCTCATAGCGGTCAGACGGGTATCGTGAGTTGTCTGGCGAGTTGACAGATAGTGATTCCCCAGCTCCTCACCGACCGGAGCTCCATTCACCGTTAAAATTCCACCAAAGTTGGACTGCACCAGAACCCCTACCGTATATCCCCCGCGATTATCGGGTAGCTGGCGGGATGAAGTCCCAATGCCACCCTTAAAACCAAGCGCTCGGGTTCCCGTTCCGGCTCCAACGTTTCCTTCGGCAACCGGGCCCGATTCGGCAGACTCAATCGCCTGATAAACATCTTCGGTATCCACAACCCGTGTCCGAATGTCGTTCAGCCAGCCGTCATTAGTTTCACCCACTACCGGATTGACTGATCCTACATTTTCATTTCCGGGCAGATTCAAGACATAATCAGCCACCCCGTGCGCGGCGTTAAAGATGCTGAGAGTATTGGTGAGTGCGATGGGCGTTTCCAGTTCACCCAGCTCCTGAACCTGAGTAAACCCAAGCGCTTTACCAAAACCATTTCCCACATAAACCGCAGCGGGAACCCGATCTCTGTAGAGGTTTCCTGAATGAGGGAGAATGGCTGTGACTCCGGTTCGGATATTGTTTCCTTCAATCAATGTTTGATGCCCCACCATCACACCTTCTACATCGGTGATGGCATTCAAGGGGCCGGTCGGTAAAATTCCGGGATGGATTCCCAGATCCCGAACTCGATCACGATCCTGAGATTGAACGGAATCAGCAAGAATTAAAGAAGTGATGAGAATGAGAGAGCAGAGCAGAAATTTTTTCATGGTCAGAGTCGAGATTAAGGCGTTGTGCATTCACCTCAATGTATTGAATCGGGCTCAATGATTCTACTTAACTCTATGCCTTTGAGTTATCGATTTGAGGGAAGCAGCTCTCACCACGGCAGCACTCTTCAACATTAGTGCCGCAATGAGCACACTGGCCATGACCGTGTACCCAAACCAGCTGTTCCGGCTGGCCGCAATAGAGGCAGCGTTTTGTGTGCAGATTGGATTTTTTTTGAACGGCGTTATTTTGTGAGCTCTTCATATGCCGCTTCTATGTTAGCCTGTAACGAAAGTCTTGCACCGGCACTTTGATGATTCGCAAACTCTTCAAATTGATTTACGGATGAAATCTCTTCAAGACTTTGTCCGTCGTCAATACCGGCACGGGTGAATTCTAAAAGTTTGGTCAGATAATCTCTCATGTAAAGAACGTCATCGGAATCGCCGGTAACACCAAAATCCCGATTACCGTGGCCAAAAATGAATGTTGTGTCACGATCGGCTTCTTTAGCTACGGTTTCTAATAGTGTGATCCAGTTTTCGATGAGTGCACCCCCATCTTTATCGATGAACGGATACCAACGGTTAAAGACCAGATCTCCCATATGAACGATATTCGCATTTTCGAACCAGATAACGGCATCTCCGCCGGTATGGCCGGGGCCGTAGTGTTTGGCTGTAACGGTTTCGCCGCCGGACTCGATGGTAATTTCATCGTCAAAAACTCGGTCGGCTGCAATTACAGAATCTTTGCTTTCAGGGCCGGCGGAGGCTCGCTGCAGATCAGGCACATTATGATGCGCGATTATTTCAAAGTGATCAGATTGGAAAACACCGTTTCCGGATACGTGATCTCCATGATGATGTGTATTGAAGAGATACCTGGAAGGTCCCCCGGAGGCAATATCGAAGATACCGGATAGAAAATCTTCGGCTGAGTTTTCAAACTGAGAATCGATTACAACAATTGATTCATCGGAAATATGCCAGCCCATCGTTCCGCCGCGACCGGTAAAATAACCGACATTATTCCGAATAGGGTAAAATGGACCGTTTTGCTGTATCCATTTAAAAAGTGCTGGCGTTAGAGCTGTCCCGGCGGTTAGTAAACCTAATTGATGTATAAACGTTTTTCTATTCATGATCTATGATTTATTCCAATTCGTGATCGTCACGGATTAGCAGCAAAATGGCGGCATGCGGTATGATGAGAAATTTTTCATTCTCAAATTCAATTTCATGAGCCTGACTTTTCAGGAAAATTGCAAGATCACCTTCACGAGCCTGCATTCCCATATATTTTGTTGGGTTGGTTTCAGCTTTCCAGGGTTCATCTGCTTCTGCCGACGGAATAGGATACCCCGGCCCGGTTTTGATAATATAACCGCTCTGGATCTCCTCTTTCTCCTTCACGGTTGCCGGTAAAACCAGTCCGCTTTTGGTGTGGGTTTCCATTTCACGGGGTTTTACCAATACGCGGTCTCCAATGATGATAAATTTATCAACTGAATTCAGATAGTCCTGGATCATGTAAATGTATGGATTGGATATTCACTAAAAGATCTAAAGCATTTAAATCAGCACAAATTGTGATCATTCACAGAAAGAATCAAATCAAATTATATGAACTAACGTTCAAATCTTCTTTTTGATAGCTTTGATAACTGCCTTAAAACTTGTGAATACCACAATGCGATGGTATAATAAAATGAAAACGAAGATATAACCGGAAATTGATATGAAAAAACTCAGTAAAAGTTTCTCAGCGATACTCATTTTAATGTTAACGATTGGAATTGGGGTGAACGACATGGCTCAAGCACAGGGCGACCGGGAGGCCGGCAATCATTTTGCTACCCGGTCAGAAGTTATAGCTAAAAATGGAATGGTTGCCGCCAGCCAGCCATTGGCGGCACAGGTGGGCCTCGATGTTCTTAAAAATGGTGGAAATGCTATCGATGCCGCCATTGCAACCAATGCGGCTATGGGCCTGATGGAGCCGACAGGAAATGGAATTGGTGGGGATCTGTTTGCCATCATCTGGCATGAGGAGAGTGGGCAGCTATATGCGCTGAATGCCAGCGGACGGTCGCCACAGGGTCTCTCTTATGATCGGTTGATGGAGATTCTTGAGGAGAAAGGGGAGGATGGAATTCCTTCGTACGATCTGCTTTCCGTTTCGGTTCCCGGCGCCGTTGACGGATGGTTTACACTTCATGAACGGTTTGGATCTGCTTCTATGAGCGACATTCTTGCCGAGCCCATCTACTACGCCGAAGAGGGATTTCCGGTAAGTGAAGCGATCTCTTCAGCCTGGCGTCGCAGTGCCAACTTCTTGAAAAGCCAGCCGGGTGCCTTTGAGGAGACTTTTACCATTGACGGTCGGGGACCCGAAAAGGGTGAGATTTTTAAAAACCCGGATCTGGGAAATACATTTCGCTTATTGGCTGAACAGGGGCGAGACGCTTTTTACAGAGGTGAAATCGCAGAGAAAATCGACAGGTGGATGAAAGAGAATGACGGCTACCTGCGGTATGAAGATTTTGCAAATCATACATCACAGTGGGTTGACCCGGTTTCTACGAACTATCGCGGATATGATGTCTACCAGATTGGCGGGAACAACCAGGGTACAGCCGTGCTGCAGATGCTGAATATTCTGGAAGGGTTTGATCTGGAAGCCAGTGGTTTTGGAACCGCAGAAACCCTGCACCTGCTGGTTGAGGCGAAGAAATTAGCGTTCGAAGATCGCGCGAAACAGTATGCTGATCCGGATTTTCATGATGTGCCGTATGATATACTGCTCTCCAAAGAGTATGCAGCCGAGAGGAGAGAGCTAATAGGTGACCGTGCCTCCCGCGATTTGAGTTCAGGAGTGGATGTGATGGAGGATGGAGATACCATCTACCTCACCACCGCAGACAAGCACGGCAATATGGTTTCTCTGATTCAAAGTAACTTCCGCGGGATGGGTACCGGTTTTGTGGTACCGGGTACCGGATTCAGTTTTCAAAACAGGGGAGAGCTTTTCTCACTCGATCCGGAACACCCTAACGTGTATGAGCCCGGCAAGCGGCCGTTTCACACCATCATTCCCGGCTTTGTGATGAAGGACGGAAAGCCGTTGTTCAGCTTTGGAAATATGGGAGGAGGCTACCAGCCCATCGGGCACGTCTCAATTCTGACCAACATCATCGATTTTGGGATGAATATTCAGGAAGCAGGCGATGCCCCAAGATGGTCTCACTCCGGATCAACTCAACCAACGGACCCTGCAGGTGAGAAATTAACTGGTCCAGGTCAATTGAGCCTGGAGTCGGCACTTGGGTTTGATGTGGTTCGTACTCTCAGATCGCAAGGCCATCGCGTACAGGTTGGAAACAGTTTTTTTGGTCGCTACCAGGGCATCATGAGAGATTACGAACACGGAGTTTGGATTGGTGCGTCTGAATCACGCGTGGATGGCCAGGCTGTCGGTTACTGATGGAAACAGATTTGTCAAAGTATTCTGCGATTACTACTCCCGAGGAAATCCCTACCCGGTTTGCAGAAGGATGGAATGAGCGGGATGCCGATAAAATCGCAGCGATTTTCGATCAGGATGCTGACTTCATCAACGTGGTTGGCATCTGGTGGGAGAACCGGGATGATATCCGAACAGCTCATGATTACGGACTTCGTGTAATTTTTAACGATTCAAATCTGAGAGTTGGCAGAGTGAAGGTGAAGTATCCGGCTGAATCGGTGGCCGTCGTTCATGCCCGGATGCTGCTGAGCGGACAGAGTAACGTTGCCGGGCAAAGTCCCCAAAACCGGCAAACCCTATTTATTTTTGTTGCACACAAAACGAAGAGTGGATGGAGCTGTGTTTCTGCTCAAAATACAGATATTGTACCGGGCAAAGAGACCAATGCAAACATTGACGGTTCACTGGAGTCCGTCGATTATCGAGGACAGTATTGATACATAGAGAGGGTATTATTGAGCAAAATCGACAAATTGCGACGCTCCGAAAAACTACGCGACTTTGCTATAAATCATTTCAGGCATCAAAATGCTTCGTGTTTCAGTAAATTCATTTTTCTTATTCTGCTTCGTTGGCAGACTCGACCAATTTCAATGACTTAGAATTCACACAAAAACGCAGGCCGGTAGGTTTGGGTCCATCCGGAAAAACGTGGCCCAGGTGGGCATCACATACATTGCAAAGGATTTCGATTCGATGCATACCGTGTGATCGATCTTCTTTGTAGCTAACTACATTCTCTTTTACAGGTTCCGTGAAACTGGGCCATCCGGACCTGGATTCAAATTTCTGAGTTGAATCAAAAAGCTCTGTTCCACAACAGACACAGGCGTAAAGGCCCGGCTTGTGAGCTTCACAATATTCTCCTGAAAACGGTTGTTCCGTGCCGTGTTGCCGGGTAATGCGGTACTCCTCGTTAGTTAGTAATTCTCTCCACTCGTGATCTGTTCTCTCGATTCTGCGGGGAGGGTCTGGGTTTCCTTCTCGCACAAACTTTTCAATTTGTTGCCAATTCATAGTTATTCATTTTTTACTTTTTAACAGTTGAGGTAGATCAACCGTTTCTTTACTTGTGTGTTCGTCGCTAACTTTTATTCAGTATCCTTAAATTAAAAAAGAGTGAAAAGTTAAATTCACTGCTCTACAAAACAGTAAACCGGTTAATTTCCGGATCAGGATTTATATATGAATCTTTAATTGTCCAAAAATTTGTTTCTGTTTAAAGAGGTTAGCTTTTTTGTAGAAAGAAAATCTAGATCTAATTTTTTGATTCTCGCAGATATACGCAGATGGATTCACTGACTACATCAGATAATTTACGGTTAAATCAGCGACAATCTGCAAGAAAAGAAACAGGTATTATTCAGGGGTATCATCTTCTATTAATTTCATCAATTATTTTGGACAGTTGATTATTAAATCCCATCACAAAGAGTGATTTTTAACCTTTCTTATCAAAAATATCCCGATACATTTCACTCTTCGTTTCAAATACTTTCCCATCGAGATAGCGATAAGGAATATCCAGGGATTTAATCTTACTCATATCCTCATCATCCAGGTTCAGTTCAGCGCTCTTCAGGTTTTCCTCAATTCTGCCTGGGTTGGTTGATTTTGGGATTACAATCGTATCTCTTTCAACGGCCCATTTTATAAGTACCTGAGCCGGAGTAGCTCCATGTTTGTCGGCAATTTCATGAATCACATTATTTTCGAGCAGGGATGGTTCATCATCTGCTTTTAATACATCCGGGCGGTCACTGCTGCCAAGCGGAGAGTAGGCTGTTACCAGGATGTCGTTATTGTTGCAGTAGTCTAACATATCATCCTGCTGCAGATAAGGGTGTAGTTCTACCTGATTCATCTCCGGTGCGCGGTCGGTTTTTGAGCTCAGACCCTTCAGCTTTTTGATACTGAAATTTGATACCCCGGCATGTTTAATCAAGCCCCGGTCTTTTGCTTCAATCATGGCTTCCCATGTCTCATGAAGGGGGACTTCGTCCAAAGAAAGATAGTCATCATCACTCTGTGGAAAGCCCTGAAGGCCCGGTTTGAACGCGATGGGCCAGTGAATCAAATAAAGGTCGAGGTAGTCCAATTGAAGATCAGATAGCGTTTGCTTGAGTGCAGGAACCACGTCCTCGGGTTTGTGTGCCGTATTCCACAATTTAGAAGTGATCCAAACATTTTGCCGGTTGATGCCATATTCTGAAAAGCTATCCTGAAGTGCTGTACCAACCTCTTTTTCATTTCCATACACTGCCGCACAATCGATATGGCGATAACCCACTTTGAGAGCGGCTTTTACAGCGTTACCCACTTTGCCGGGATCGGATTTCCATGTCCCCAGTCAAATTGCGTTAATCTTGTCGCCGTTTTTAAAGGTCAATTTCTTCATTTCACTAGTCATTTAAAATTTTTCTTCACTCGATGCACATATACAATTGAATTTATAGAGAGATCTGTTCCATTTTGCTCGAATTATCGAGCATGTATTACATGATTACGATAGAGCTTGTTAACGTAGTTCTTCTCCATATCAGGGAAATTTAATCTTCCATAAGTAGGGGAAGTGCTGAATTTGGCGCCGGTAAATTTACACAGGGAAAATAGTTATCGGCACGAAAAATGTTCATAGGAAAAAGAAATTGACAGTTTTTTCCCGGGGTCTGCGCAATCTAAGTAGGTAAGAATCAAAACTGAAAAAAGGACAAAACAGATGAAATCAATAAAACTACTACTCATCATTATGGCTATGCTCCCATTAGCAATAGCCTGCAGCGACAGTACTTCAGCCGATGAGATTGAAGAAGAGCTAACGGAAGAAGAACCCAATGGCCTGGCGGTTCGAATTGTGAATACAGGTGACTCCAAAATGGAAGTTGAAACCAGTGGCAGCACGGTTGTCTATTTTTGCTATGAGGATGAGTGCGAGGATGATGCCGGATATTTCAGCTATGCTGAGGTGAATGCCGGATCAGAGATGATGTTTGATACTTCATCACCTGAAAAAGTGGCTGTGGGAGTTTATGTGGGATTTGAAGTGACTCGCGGAAGCGGACATTTTGAAATTCTAAGCGGTGTTTCCTACAGAGATAATGACGGCTGGTCAGAATTTGAAGAGGTGGATGTTCTCTACACATCGGGAACCCTCAGCTCGGGAGATAAAGCTGACTACACGTATGGAAATATGGACTAATGTGGTTGTGACCTCAAATAAAAAACGCCCCGGCTCTTATTCAGGTCGGGGCGTTTTTGTTTGGATACCGGTTGGGTTCATCAATCGGGCAGGTTATAATCTACACCTTCCGGACGATAGTCGAGCAGATGCTCGGCAAAATAGTCCCAGAGCATTCGTTCGAAGTATGCACTGTATCGACCAAATCCGTGACGAGCTTCCGGAAAAATCATCATGTCAAACCGTTTGCCGGCTTTGAGCAGCTCTTCAGCCACTCTGTAGGTGTGTGCCGGGTGCACGTTGTTATCCATGGCACCGTGAACGAGAAGCAGCCGCCCTTGCAGGTTATCAGCTAACTCGGCGTTGGATGGAATTCTGGATGAGAATGTGGTTCGCTCCTCCTTTACCTCTTCACCGTTTCCATTTTCTATGGTTACCGAATCGGTTTTGGCATCTACACCGTGATGAAATTCACTCCACCAGATATTGTAGATATTATTGTCGTGGTTGCCTGCTGATGAGACAGCCACTTTGTAGAAATCGGGGTAGGATAGCAGGGCAGCCGTACTCATGAATCCGCCTCCGGAGTGACCGTAAATTCCAACTCTGCTCTGGTCGATGAAGGAGTGACGCCCCGCCAGCTGTTCGATTCCGTATCGGTTGTCGGCCAGTGCGTAGTCGCGAAGATTTCCATACCCGTAATTGTGGTACCATTTTTCACGCAACGGACTTCCGCCCCGGTTCCCCATAGCTACAACCACAAACCCAACCTGCGCCAGAGAGTGTGCGCGGGCAGCGGTTCCGGTAACGGAGAAACTGCGCGGGTAAGGTTCAACCTGCGGCCCCGGATAGACATAGGAAATGATCGGATATTTCTTTTCCGGATCGAAATCGGCCGGCTTCCACATTACGCCATAAAGATCGGTGTAACCGTCTTTTGCTTTCACAGAAAATTGCTCGGGAAGTGTATAACCGGCTTCAACCATGCGTGTCAAATCCACCTCTTCGAGTTGCATGACTTCACGCCCGCGATTATCACGCAGGACTGCCTTGGTCGGCATGTCCGGCCGGGAAGCGTTGTGGACGAAGTAAGACCGGCTATCGCTAATGCTGAAGCTGTGGTTCGCATTTTCGGGTGTAATCAATTGCTGACCGGATCCGTCAAAACCAACTTTATAATAGTGTGCATGGTATGGATTCCGGCCATCCTCTTTCCCAAATCCTTCGAAATAGATGGTTTGTCCTGTTGTATCAATGGCGGCCACATTTGCCACCATAAAATGGCCATCGGTAATTCTGTTTTGCAGATTTCCTTCGCTGTCGTAGCGGTAGAGCTGTCCCCAGCCGGTGCGTTCACTCAGCCAAATAAACTCTTCTCCATCGTTGATGATACCCAGGTAAGAGTTCATCACATTGAAATACGGTTCACTCTTTTCACTCCAGAGAACCTGAGTTTCTCCTGTATTCGTATCTGCTTTTACAACGTCCACTTCATCCCAGGTACGATTTCTTCGCAGAATGTACATGTGGTCTGATGATGTGTCTGTGGTGTAGATTCCGCCATTGCTGAAATAGACCCCGCCGAGTGACTGATCGGGCCACTTGTCGGTGTCAAGCCGAACATGTTCCTGCGATTCCATATCGAAGACCAAAATTTCATCCTGGTAGTGGTTGTCTTCACCGGGCATGTTGTATTTGTAGGTCTCCAGTTCGGGCCGGGATTTTACATTGTTGATGACCCAAAGCTCATCCACATCGCGCCAGTCCTGCCGTTTCACATAGAGTTTTTTCGAATCCTCAAACCAGTTAACACGGGCTCTCAGGCGTTCTGTAGAAGTAGTATCGCCATGATCGGCCTGAAAGCTGTACCAGCGCTCACCATCTTCTGTGAGGCGAATTTCCGTGCTGTCGGGATCATCAGTTCTCATCACAAAGAGATCATGCTCCCTTGCAAAAGCGATGTAGGTGCTGTCGGGGGAGTAGGTGGCCCACCGCTCACGCTCTTCGGCTTCGAGCGAATCACCTTTTTCCAGAAAATTTCGATCGATGTGATATTTGAACTCGATGCTGTCTACGTGAAATGTGAAAAGCTCGCGATCGGTATCGTAATCAAACCCTTTCAGGTCGAGGTTTTTAGCGTCAAATCCTCGGTTAAACTCTTCGGATAGCTGAGCGGCCATATTGTCGCGGTCGAACAGAGGACGCATATTCTGGCGGGATGCATCTACAAACATCCAGCGTTTGCCTTCACTGTTTTCCCACTCGTACCAGAACTGGTCTTTATCCTCAAGCCAGTTGGCACGCAGAAATGTAGAGCCGGTCATGTTTCGCATATTGTCAGCGGTAAAGCGTTCGGCGAGCTCAAAATTGGCATTCTGCCGAGCCTGAAGGTCCTGCACCAGGATTCCGGCCATCAGTAATATCAGAAATGATGTAATGGTTTGTATCGGGTATTTCATAAAGTCAACGTATTGATTTATCTGTTTTGCAAGCACAATATCATAAAGAAAAGCCTTGAACGCACATTTTTTACAATTTTTACCTAATTCAATTCAATCGAAAACCCTTGGAGGGTTTGGAACCCATGGAGGGTTAGATCACAAATCCATCTCAATATCCACGTAATCGAATTTCTTTCGTTGAAAAAGAGGGTAGCTCAGAAGGAGGATGATGGTTACAATGCCAATCCAATACATCCCCCAGGCGTAGGTCATATGATTGGCGAGTACTCCTTTCATGCTGAACATATTATAATAGTCGTGAGCGGAGGAGGGTAGATTTCCAATCAGCGGCATCCGTCGGGCAACGGCATCTGCTGCGTACGCTGAGGATTCAATCCAGGAGAATGAGGTTAAAAGTAACCCCAGCTGAGCCACAACGTGTTGACGATTCCACCAGCCGTGGAGAAAAATCAGAAAGGGGAGCAGAATTTGTAAAAGAGTTCCGCCTAAAATGGTAAGAAAACGGCTGCCAAAAAATCCGAAGAGGGTGTGTCCGGCTTCGTGGACAATCAGCAGAAACCAATCGATGATAAAGAAGAAAGGAAACAGAAAGAACGGGTAGGGATATTGCCAGGCAAAAGAGATCTCCCATTTGAGCGCCATCCAGTACTGCTCTGCCAATACCCAGCAGAACGGAATACAAACAACCGAGAACCACCACTTTTTGATATGGGGAAATGCCCGGTCTAAATGGTGCTGAAAACGGCTTCCCATTCGTCTGTTTTGATGGTCTTAAAGTTAATGAGCTTTATAGTAGAGATTTCTATTTAACCCTCCAAGGACTCCAAACCCATGGAGGGTTGAACACACAAAGAATCAAAATCGCCATTTTGGACTGATATGCTTATCCTTTGTGTTGTAATAAGAAACAGAATCGAAACGAAGTAAATCAGATCATTTTATGAAAATTGTAGATCCATCAGGAAAAGAAGTAACCAGTAAAGAGAATAAAGACGCCAAAGAGCTTGAGAAGCAGCTAAACAAAAAAATTGAAAAACTTTTGGAGCCGATCTTTAACAAGATCAAGCTTCAGGGTGCTCAAGTTCCTCAGGAGCAGCTTATGCAGTTGTCATCAGCCGCGCACCAAATGCTGTTTAATCGAATGGTGTACAATCTATTGAAAAAGGTTGGAGTGGAACAGATCTCTGAAGTGCTTAGCGAAGATGATGTGGAGGAACTCCAGACTTCACTGAGTAATCAGCTTCAGTTTGTAGACCCGTCCCAAAGACAAGGGATGAACGGCGGACAAGGCGAAGGCCCGAAAAAAGATAAATAAATTGAGATGGGAGCCGGTTTCTGCAAAGATGCCGGCTCTTTTTATATCTGACCGAAAATAGTTGAGGTTGCATGAAATTTGAGCCGTTACAAGGGGTGTTGGTGATTTCCGTAGAGCAGGCACTTTCTGCTCCGTTTGCGAGTTGTCGTCTGGCAGATGCCGGCGCTCGTGTGATAAAAGTAGAGCGGGAATCGGGGGATTTTGCGCGAAATTACGATACGTCTGTGAGAGGCGAAAGTACCTATTTTGCGTGGGTGAATCGCGGAAAGGAGTCGGTACGGATTGATCTGAAATCAGACGAGGGCAGGGATTTATTTTTAAATATCGTTGATAAAGCCGATGTGCTCATTCAAAATCTGAAACCCGGTGCTATGCTAAGGCTGGGATTAGGAAGTGAATCACTTCGTGAAAAATATCCGGAACTGATTACCTGCGACATCAGCGGATATAGAGAAGAGGGAGAGTATGCCGATATGAAGGCGTATGATAATTTAGTTCAGGCAGAATCGGGATTGATTGATGTGACCGGAGATGGGGATGTGCGCGCAAAAGTTGGAATATCCATTGCCGACATCAGCACGGGAATGCACGCCTACTCGGCAATTCTGGAAGCGTTGATACAGAGAGGCCAAACCGGGGAAGGTGTTTCAATTAAGATCTCCATGTTTGACTCCATGGCCGACTGGATGATGGTGCCGTGGTTCCATCAAACATATGGCGGTAAAACACCGAAACGCCGCGGGGTTTTTCATGCAGAAATTGCCCCATACGGACCCTTTAAAACATCCGACGGTCGGGAAATTATGATCGGTATCCAAAACAACCGTGAGTGGAAAAGGTTTTGCAAAAATGTGATGGGTGGAGCTGTACATTCGGATGACCCCAGGTTCAAAACAAACTCTGCACGGGTTGAAAATGTTGATGAACTGAATGAACAGATTGGAAGCCGGTTTTTAGAGCTGACTCACCAAAACACCATTGATCTACTGAAAGAGCATCAAATTGCATTTGCAAACCTGAACACCCTGCAGCAATTTTCCGGGCATCCGCAGCTTCGGCTAACGGATGTGGAGATGAACGGGGAAATGATTAAAATGGCAGACAGACCTGCCCGGTTTTCCGGTTATGAAAATTCATTTGGATCCATTCCAAAGCTGGGTGAGCACGACGAAAAAATTAAGAAAGAGTTTGGATCATGAAGTATGAAGAGTGGATAGGAAAAACATTGGATATCTCAGATTCCATGGCGCCCGAACAACTTCAGAAGTTCGAAGCGCTTATGAATGGAGATCCCGGCTCGGTAAGCGATGGCAGCGGATTGAGACCAGGCGCGCACTGGGTCTACTTTAACCCGCCAATCCCCCAGGCAGACCTTGGTATTAACGGGCACGAACGCAGCAGCAACTTTCTTCCACCGGTTGATCTGCCCCGGAGAATGTGGGCCGGAGGCACCATTAAATTCAAAAAGCCGCTGAAAATTGGAGTGCCGGCTGATAAAAAATCAACCATAACAAAAATAGAAGAGAAAGAGGGGAAATCAGGGAAGCTGGTGTTTGTATCCTTGCGCCATCAGATTAGCGCAAGCGGTTCCGTTGCAATTGATGAAGAGCAAGTTATTGTTTATCGCGGTGAGAGTGAAAAAGGAGCACACCCGATTCGAACCGAACCGATGGATTTGGACCCGGACTGGAGGAAATCGACCAAACCAAGCTCCATACAGCTCTTCCGGTATTCTGCGTTGACATTTAACAGCCATCGTATTCACTACGATCAGGACTATGCCCGCGAAATGGAAGGCTACCCCAATGTGGTTGTGCATGCGCCATTTTTGGTTTTATTGATGATCGATGCGTTTAGCTCAAAGGCTGATGGAAAAGTGATTTCAGAAATTCGATATGAGAACAGGGGTCCGGTTTACCTGGGAGAGCAAATCACCATTTGCGGGAAAAGTATTGACAACAGCCGGACTGCCCTTCGCATTCACGGGCCTGAAGGAAAAGTTGCGGTAAAAGCAGAAATTGATTGGGTTTACAGCTGGTAGAATTAGGTGCGAATCATGGAAACCCCTATAAAAGCAGAATGTTAAATTCACTATTATAGTTAAACAAAAACGTATAAGACTAAGAGTTATCAACCACAAAACAGGGAGTCATTATGTCACTGCTATTTAAACATGCGATCGTTGCAATTGACCTGTCAGAAGCCAGCGAATTGATAGTGAGCTGTGTGCCGCATTTGAAAAAATTTGGATTGAAGAAGGTGACGTTGGTGAATGTGGTTCCGATACCATACAGTACCAAGCGGTCTGAATTTAGCACCAAAAAGAACGAAGAGAAGCTGGATGAGTATAAAAAACAGCTTGTGAAAAAAGATCTTGAAGTGGATATAGAGATTCGCAGCGGCGTGCATTTCTATCCTCCAACGGAGGTGATTGAGGCTGCACACGAGACGGATGCCGATTTTATTGTGATCGGCAATCGAGGTCACAGCAAAGTTCAGGAGATGCTGATGGGGAGCACGGCAACGGAAGTGCTGCATCGATCCGATTTGCCGGTCTACCTGATTAACATGGAAGTGGAATGGTTCGACGATGATGTTGAAAAACGAAAACTGGTGCTGGGGCATTCTCATGAGAAATCTCTGAAGCACGTGATGCATCCGACCGACTTTTCTAAGAATGCCAACCGCGCATTTGAAGTAGTGAAGAAATTGGATAAAGATGGGCTGATAGACAAAGTGTCATTGGTCCATGTTCAGGGGCATCACGCGATTGCGTTGAAAGATCCGGTCAGCCGCGACGAACTTACAAAGCAGACTGAGCAGATTCTGAATGAGCTGCGGGATCAGCTATCGGATAAAACCCGGGAAAACAGTTCTGTTTACATCACATTTGGAACCCCTGCAAAGGAGATCATTTCTGCAGCCGAGGAAAACGGGGCCACCATGTTGATTATGGGAAGCCAGGGGAAAGGTTTTGTAGAGAGATTTTTCATCGGTGGAGTGAGTAACCAGGTGACCCGATTGAGCAAGGTCCCAATCTTGTTGGTACCCGCAGAAAGAGAGTAGATTTTTGTGCAACGGGTCGGCGACCCGTTGAGTGAGAATTTAAAATAACCTGAGTTTAATTAATGAGTGTTCCCCTTTAAAAGGATGCTATTATAGACTTTGACTTTTATCGAACTCACGTAAAATAGAAATCTGATGCAAACACGGTGTCTTGTTGGAGTAAAATCGTCCATCGGAGATCGATCGGTGATTCGTCATATATTTTAGTTCGATTGATGAATAACGATGGACGAACAACCGGTTCACCGATCAAGTCTTAATCAGAGGAGATCAAAATCAGCTCTTGCTGAGGCTCCGTTAAATATTCCGCTCCGGTGTCAGTGACAACAGCCATCTCTTCTACAGAGATGGTTTTTGTTCCTCCCTCAATTTCCCACATGAAGAATCCGTCAAAGGCGAACACGTTTCCAACACGCAGTGGCTCAAAAGCTGTTGAACTTGGATCACGCCCCTCCTGTGCACCACCCAGACTCGGTCCTACATCGTGGGCAACATATCCCACGGGGTGACCTGTGTTCCACATCACATTCATCGAACTATTTTCTGCAAGCCAGTTTCGCTGCACACGGTCCACCTCTAATCCGGTAATTCCGGGCTGTATCACTTCCAGGACCATTCGGTTTCCGTCTCTGGCCACCTCCCAATATCGCTGAATGTCGGCCGGTGGTTTGGTTTCACCCGGATGGAGCACGTACGCAAAGCGCTGAATATCGGTTACCCACATATCATAAACTTTGATTCCAAAGTCGATCTGAATGACATCACCCGGTCGAATAACTTTATCAGTAGGATGAGCGTGGCCGCGATCCGGTCCCGAATTGACTGCGGGATTCTGATCGGGCGACCAAGCGTCGTTTACTCCGTAATCCCGCATTTTAGTTTTCAAAAAGTCAGCCACATCCTTGTCGGTTGTTTCATTTGGAACAACTTGCTGATAGGCTTCAATCTCCCACTGTGCCGTAAGCTCGGCGGCCTTTCGGAGAATATCTACCTCAGCCGGAGTTTTGACGGAGAGCCACTCAAACACAAGGTCTTCAGAAGAGACAATTCGATTCATTACGGGCCGAATCAGGAGGTCCGTAAGGCGTTGATACTGCCTAAAACTGAGGCCGTCTGCCAATTCGTTGGTCTCACTAAAGTTAAGAGCCAGATTCCCTCGAATATTCCGGTTGATATAATCTGCAGCTTCAACCAACGCGCCGGGATTCCGGTTGACCACCGCGATGCTATCGTGCATGGCGATTTCCTGAAGGGCCGCGGCTTCGCCGGGAGGTGTAAAAACGATTGAGTAGACCTCATCATCAATAAGCTGAAAAAGAAAGACAGCCGGCGCTACGGCATTTTCACATCCAACATGGCGAGCCAGGGGATCGTTGTTGTTGGATCGGCAAAGTACGGCCCACGCCTCCACTTCCGCTCGTTTCATCGCTTCGGGTAAAAGGGTTTGAATACGCTCTTGCCTAATGTCGGGCCAGGGACTGGGGCCGTCGAACGGGTTGTCCGTAGATTGTTGGGGGCTTGAAGAACAGGAAGAGAGAAGTAGAAGAATCGTGATAAGTGAAAGTCCGGTTCGAAACTTACGTGTCTGAATGATTTGGAATATTCCCAATATGAGAAAATAATTTCAATTAAGGCAGGAAGAACATTCAGATTACAAATCTCAAATGGAGAGAAGTTTTAACAGGGTATGGATGAGTGAGCTGAAATAAAAAAAGCCCTCATATACACGTTAAACGTAATACAAAGGCTTTCTTTTGTCGGGACGACAAGATTTGAACTTGCGACCTCTCGACCCCCAGTCGAGCGCTCTACCGTGCTGAGCCACGTCCCGATTTTTATAGACTTGAAAATTAGGGGTAAATGAGGCTAAATACAATGAAAAATTACGGTGAGGATTTTAGGTCATTTAAAAAACGTTTTGCTCCTCGTTTTTTTGATCTACCTTCTGTTCGTAGCGCCCCCACTCCCAAAAAAAATCTATCGATCTGCTCCCGGGTATTCAGAAAGCCATGCCCCGATTTTAATAGTACAGATTATCCGGGATAATGAAGCGAATAGAGTGAAATGTACTGATCGATGAAAGCCAATTCATTTCTCGTTTCTTGATTTTACAATTTGAAATTAATGGAGCTCCAATTTTTCATGAGAACGTCCTTCCGGTAATCCCACCTGCAATCAATTAGTTTTCAGAGCAGGATTCTGAAATAGTTTAAATGCGAGAATTAAGAAAAATCTTTACGGTCGTGGGGGTAGTTAAAAAATCTCTTGTCATATAGGCGGTAGGTAGAAATAAAAAAACCACACAACGGGATCAGCCATTGTGTGGTTTCAAGTATGTGTTCGTACTTGTTGTTAGTTCTCAAGTTGTTCCTCAGCTTCCATCTCTTAGGAGAAGCTGCGTGTTCTCAATCCACTCTCATAATAAAATCTTAGCGGGAAAGAGTACAGCACAATTAGTTGACAGATAGTTAACAGATAGTTTCCAAATCACCGTTTATGAATCCTGAGGAGTGATTTTAATCCTGTCTAAATCTACCTTCACAATTTTGACTCTTTTGTCGGTCTGACTCTTTTTCTCCTGAATGACATCGTGCATCGCCTCACTGTTTATAATCTGAATGACCTTCTTTCTCATTCGGGATTTATAGGAGGAGTGTATGCTGTCTGAGAATATTTTTTGATCGAGCTTTGAAATAAGCATTTCAGAGGTTCCATCTGATTTCATTTCGTAGAGTACATCAAACATATTGGTCAGGTAAGGGTCACCGGAGAAACTGAATTTTTTTCCGTTAAAATAGACGTCAATTTCGTCCTCTGCTTTTCGGATCAGTTCAATTGTGGTGTTGCTACTTACGGTTGCAGTTTCTGCCGGAGAAGGTTCTTTTGATGTAAATACATTTCGGTAAAACAACCACCCGGAAATAAGGAGGAAAAGTCCTCCAACTGACCCCAATAAAAATATTGATGAAGGGCCGTTAGTGAATTGTAATGGGATGGAACTCAATGCCGGGTGAGACTCATCAAACTGAAAAGTTCTGACGATAAGCTGATTCCGCCGGTTTGTGGAAAAAGGATGGCCTAAAATAACCCAATGATCTTTTCCGTGTACGTAGAAGAGATTTTTTGCGTCATAAATCCCAAGCTGTGAAAGGTCAATTTCGTACATCATGTCATCCTCATAGCTAAGCAGATAGGCAAAATGAGTTTCAGCACGAGTATGCTGTAATAACCCAATCAATTTACGTTTGCGATCGATTGCATTTGTGGATGTCTGACTAAAAACGGATGTTGGTCGTTCCACATCCAGCAACTTTTGTGACAGCATTTGTGTCAATCGTTTATGCGGTACCCATAGGTTCTCTTCTGGATTGTACTGATAAGCGTAACTGTGTCCGCTATTAGATCTGAGTGGTTTAATTAGGTAATAAAATGAATTACCGTCACGAAAAAGGCGGCCGGCATTGTTAATGGGAACTACTTCCGGGTCGGGGCTTGAGAAAAGTTCCCACTGTTTGTCAGGTTGAGAGTAATAGATGAGGTTGTTTTTGAACTGCCAGTAACCATACCCTCCCATTGCGTAAATATTGCCGTCATCACCGAGAGTAGCCCCATGGCCAAACTGATTTCTGTGGTCATGAGATTCATCCAGACGAGTAACTTCTTTGGTTTCGAGATTCATAGCATGTACTCTGCCTACTCCTGAGTCCCAAAAGAGAAGTTTATCACCGTCTGGGTGCACATCTATCCTCTGTCTGGATCCATTTTCGATCCGAATCGTAGCAAGTGTATCTATAGATCCATTATCTGAAATCTGAAAAAGTCGCCCGTCATGACTATTGTACATGTAAATATCACCGTTCTCAGGGTGAATCGCCGTAAATAGCCCTTGACTATATGAAATATTACTTAAGTCGAAAGTGGCTCCGGAATAATATTCAGATGAATCGGAATGAGTCGTAAGCAGCTGAAGAAGAAACAAAATGAATACATAAAGTTTCATAACGTAACTATTTGTAACACCATGAATAAGAAGCCGGTACACGAACAAATACCGGTAATCAGCAATCAAGTTGGATTGAGTTCCGTGTGATCAATAGGTTGTAATCAATTCCATAAGGTGTTTCCAAATTTTTGGATGACACCCTGAACTAAAGAATCATTTCTACAGAAAAAAGATTGAAGACTTCGTCATGTACCTTTTAAATGAATAGAGAAGTCAAAAGTAGAATTCTTAATTAACCTAAAATTGAATCAATTAACATTAAAATACATTATTTTTAGATAAAGGCAGTACATTAACGGATAGAAGTTTGTTATGGAACTTATATAAATTGAGTATTAGCCTGCATTTAGCGGCTCTTGACGTTTCAGGCTAAATAAGACCCAACAATCAGAATTAAAAAAAATGTTATGCCATCGTTTGATATTGTAAATGAAGTAAATGCACAGGAAGTGGATAATGCTGTGAATAATACCTTGAAAGAGGTAGCTACACGGTACGATTTCAGGGGGCTGCACACAGAATTGGAGTTTGCAAAAAAACAGAACCGAATTGATATCGTTGCGGCAGAAAGTATGAAATTGAATGCGGTAAAGGAGATGCTGATCAAGCACTTTATTAAGCGTGGTTTGGAACCGAAGGCACTTGACTTTGGGAGTGAAGAGGGAACATCTCAGGGGCACGTAAAGATGAGTGCCACCATTAAAGAAGGAATTGACCGGGAAACCGCCAAGAAAATTGTGAAGGAGATCAAAAACCTGAAACTTAAGGTTCAGCCTGCAATTCAGGATAATCAGGTACGGGTTTCAGGAAAGAAGATTGATGATCTGCAGGAAGTGATCCGGAATCTGAAGTCAAAGAGTTTTGGGATTCCGCTACAGTTTGTGAATTTGAAATAAGACGAAGTCCGGTTAAGATCAGATTTTGATTTCGTAAATGCGAACTGAGTCTCCTAAATCCGGATTCCTGTGGATAGTATAAATTCTATTAGCATCAACCTGCTGAACTTCATCAAATTTAGATATTGTAAATTGTCCTTGAAAATTTCCTTCGTAATCCATTAAAACCAACTGCTTTCCTAAGGCTGAGTTGTCTGTTTGCAGCCATAGAAGATCTTCTGTGGCCCATAGATTGAGGAAAGGTGGCTTGATGTTGTATACTCTTGGTTCAATATCCCGTCTCATCTCTGATGAAGCGTTTTGAAGTGTGTGGTCAAGATCTTCATCGCTTACTTCACGGTCTGCAACGCTCATTGTTATTAAGCCGGTCTGCTCATGTTGTTCATTAAAGAACTCAATTTCAGAAGATGCGGGCCTGGCAACAAGGTAGCCGTTACCGGGAACCTGAACAAAGCGGTCGTGATTTCGAAACGGAACTGTATGTATTGAAAAACCATCTCCCACAGAATGCATATGCATTTCAGGAGCACTTAAATGTTGAATTGAATCCGATACCACTTCATATTGGCGGTTTACAACGAGTACATAAGAGTCATAGTAGTCGTTCGAATTGCTCATCATTTCAGTAGGGTTGCGAATAACACGGCGCCGGGTAGCGTAAAATTCAATTTCTGATCGAACACCGATGAGTGTAAAACCTTCATAGGTACCGGTATCCCCCGTCATATTACGAATGTATGTATAGATACCGCTGTCATTTGGATAGAAGAGGTCTCGTCTGCCTCCCTGGTTTTCGAGCATAAGTGTATCTCCCCCCGCATCATGAAGGCTGAAAAAGCCGGATACCTCTCCGGGACCGCCACCCTGAGTTGCGATGGTGGCACGGTGCTCGCCATCGGGAGAGAATTGTTCAATTGTGTTACTTCCCATATCCCCAACGAGCAAGTCTCCATTTGAAGAAACAAAGAGATGATGAATCCGTCCCGGGTAGTAGTCGTTGCCCTCACCGGCTTCTGCTAACAGTTGCACATCTACTTCCGTAAGTTCATCGTAGACGATTGTTCCATCGGTTTGACCTGAACCACTGCAAGCTTTCAGCAGGAGTATAAAAGGGAGGAGTAAATAGAGATTTTTCAAAGCCATACATTTGTACTAATTTTTTAGTAAAAATTAATTATAGCTTCCGGAACACCAAATTGCAACAAATATTTACGCATCAATGAATTTACTTGAAAGCCTATTCACTTAAGCGACTGAAGAGAGGATGAGATAACATTAAGAGATGAGGCAGGCATGGATTTAAGGTACCGGTTCACTCTGAAGCCAGCGCTGGGGATCAATATATTCACTGCCCTCGGCAATCATGAAAATGATGACCTCTCCGTTAGCAGAATTTTCATCCCCGGACAGTCCAATTACGTCACCCTCTTGCAGAACCTGATTTTTTCTTACATACACCTCACTCATGTTTCCATACATCGTTTTGTAGGCACCGTGATGAACCATGACCACATCCCCAAAACCGAGAAAGTTTTGAATTCCAAATACATATCCGTCATTCACAACACGGACTGTAGAACCGGGGACAGCGGCAATTTCAATACCCGGAAAATTGGTCTGTGTATTGAAGACAGGGTGGGTACGGATTCCAAATTTTTGAGTAATGGTCCCATTATCCACCGGCCAGGGAAGTTGACCTCTGCTGGTTTCAAACCTTTCCTCAAATGCAAGAAGCTCTTCATTAGAAATACCGCTCTCCCTTAAAATAGGTCTGGAATAACGTGCTTCGGCTGCACGACGTTCATCTTCATCTTCAATCTCTGAGGCTTCAGCAAGGCGACGTCTGCGCTCCTCTTCTGCTATTCGAATACGCTCCTCTTCAGCTTCCAGAGTTTCGAGAACCTGGGTCAATTCATTGAGCTGTCTCCTGTGAATTTCCAGCTGTTCCTGAAGGTTGTCGCGATCCCGTCTTAATAGTTGAACATTTCGCTCCTGCATCTCACGGCGCTGCTCCAGCTCCTTAGTCTCCTCACGAATGGTAGCCAGTGCCTCTTCATTTCTTTCAAGTGTCACCTCCAGATCAGCAACCGACTCCTCATATTCGACCTGTGCCTGCTGAATCTGATCGGCCTGCTCTTTTTGATATTCGTCAAACTTCCCAAGGTAGTAAGATCGCACCAAAAGCTGATTGAATGACCCCGAGCTGAGCAGCAGTGCGAGTTCTGTTGTTCGCCCATTTTTGTAGAGAAAAGAAAGGGTCTCTTTGTAGTCGTTAATTAGTTTTTCGAGCCTCTGCTGAAGCTGGACAATATTTTGCTCGATAAGCTCAATTTCAGCCGTAATCTGATTCTGTTCACGCATCATCTGGCGGATATTCTCCTGCTGAAGTGCAATCACACGCTCCATCTCCTGGTATTGTCGAAACATTTCGTCATATCGCTCAGTAGCATAGCCAAGCCGCTCATTGTAGCTTTCAATCTGCTCTTGGAGTGTTTCAATTTGCGACCGGGTCGTACTCTGCTGTTTCATCAATTCGGCCCTCTGCTCTTCATAAGAGTCCTGGGCCGCAGCAGGAACAGCAGCGATCGAAATGAAACAGATCAGTAAACCTGTAAGGAAGTAGCGAATGGTCATATCCTGCGAATTGGAATGTTATCAGGAATGGAGATTTCCATGGGAGGAAGGTTACCGTTCACTTCCAGGCGCCGTACCAAAAAAGTAGCCTGTGACCTTCCATCGCTGCTTAAAATGGTGATTTTCCGTGGCAGATAAAAGTCATTAATTTGTGCATAGCCTTCATAATCGATCTGGCTGTAGGCACTGTTCGTTCCCTTTTGTACTACCTGCTGAATGAGTCCTTCTGATTTCGAGATGGAGACCTCTGTGTGATCCCGAAGCAGGGCTAAATAGAACTCCTCATCTTCATAAATCCGAACTATTTGATCCGGCTCAAGAGTGAAATTAAACATGTCGAGCATGTTTAGGGAGGCAAGGGAGCCGATATTGGTGAGGTTACTCTGTGTAAGGGATACTTTTTCAGCAATTTTGTCTACCCGATTGTACACGAGAAGGGAATCGGAATCGACCAGGATCTGTCCGCCCTCAATGCCAACACTGGTTCGAATTGTAATCAGGCTTTTTTCGCGGTTTGAGTGAAACTGTAGCGTGACCCGTTCACTACCGTCCGGTTCACTTACAATGGCTCGCCCGCTTCCTGAGAGTGATTGCAGTTGTTCACTGTAGTTTGGAGTCAGCTCCATCAACTCCTCCGGCGTAAGGGGTGACGGATCCATATTCTCCATAGATATCAACTGCCTGGATGGAGTACAAGCAGAGAGCAGAAGCAGCAAAATCAGGCCGGTAAGGAAGAGTATATTTCGAATATTCATGGACGATACGGTTATTCTTTATAGAAAGAGTTTTTGCACAGCGAGCGGATGACTCAATTCAGACGCTTCTTCAGGTATTCACGATCGGGGTCCAGTTCAAGAGCTTGCTGCCACCAGTTTTTTGCTTCTTCTCTATTCCCCAGCTCAGAATGAATGTCTCCGAGATGTTCATAAACTTCGGCACCTGCATCTCCGGTTGTAATGGCCTGTTCTATATACGATTTCGCATCTTCATAGTTCCCCAGCTTAAAGTGAATCCAGCCGAGCGTATCGAGGTAAGCGGAGTTCTCCGGTTCGAAGGAAATGGCCGTTTCTGCCATTTCCAGTGCATCAGTTAGCCGCTCATTCCGAACCGACAGGAAATAGGCGTAGTTGTTCAACGCATTATGATTGTTTCGATCGAGACGAAGTGCCATTTCGTACGCCTCTTTGGCATCTTCCCATCGATCCAAATCCTGCAGAACATCTCCATAGGTGCCGTAGATAACCGACCGGAAATTCCGCTGAGCCGGTGCAGACGTAGCTGCTTCAAAAGATTCTGCAGCCTCTTCCGGTTGATCTGTCAACATATAGGAGGCCCCGATAAAAAAGAGTACGTAGGCATCGTTGCCCGCGTACTCCAGTGCCGTTTCTGAAATCTCAATTATCTTTTCATATTGCTGCATTGAGAACATCACCTGCAGTCGCTGCCCCCATAACCCGCGCTCAGTTGGATTTGCCTCGGCCGCGCGTTCTAATGTCTCGAGTGCAAGTTCCAGGTTATTCTGCTGCAGATGAAATTCGGCGGCAATCATCTGAGCAGGGGCAAACTCAGGTTCACTCCGGCTAAATGCGGTAATCGCATTTTCGGTCTGATTGGTTAGAGTCTGTTCAGCCGGCTGCTGCCGGTGCTGCGAATAGAGAAACTGAACAAGCTCCATTTTTTGCGACGGATATAGAAGCGGGTCTTCAATCATGCTGATAAACGTCTGTCCGAGCTCGTCCCACTGTTCTCGGTCAATATAGATCTCAGCAAGTAAAATCAGGGTTTGCGGGTCACGCGGATTTCGTTCTCTCGCATCAAGGAGTGTTTCAAGTGCTGACTCCTCATCACCCAGTTCCAGGTAATACTGGCTGATCGTATGCAGCGTGGATAGATTTCCCGGATTCAGTTCCCGCATAATTTCAAGCTGCTCAAGCGCTTTATCACGTTGCTGCAAGGCATTGTAATTTTGAAATTTGCGAAGGTGAAATTCGAACTCGCTGCCTCGGATGTCGATCAGCCTGTCGAGTGTTTCATTCGATTTTTCCAGTTCGCCAAATTCAACATAAGCCTGTGATTTCATAAACAGGATATCCACATCATCAGGATGGTATTTCAAAATTTGATCAAAAATATCGATGATGGCTTCATAACGCCCCGACTGGCGATAGATCTCTGCCAGCTGAAGCTGATACCACCGGTTTTCGGGCTCCCTGTCTGCGGCTATTTGAGCGTAGTAGGAAGCATTGTTGTAATCGCCCATCATCAAATAGACATCTGAAAGCGCATAATTGATCCCGGGATCATCAGACAGCTTCAGGTGCGCTGCGGTAAGGTGATCCAATGCACGTTCATAATCTTCATTTTCAAAATCAGATACTCCCTGTATAAAATACTCCATCGCTTCCGCCCGCACTTCCGGTGTAACGTCATCGGCGGTTTGAGCCACACCCGGCGCGGTAATGAGGCAGAAAATGGTTAGGGTTGCAATGAGGTAAACTTTATTCATGTAGGCAAGATAACGAAAAGGATTCGGGTTTTGATACAATTTGCTAACTGATCGCCTTGCGAAAGGCATTCAGTTTTTTAAAAGATGGGAGCATTCGGGAGCCGTACCAGCTGAACCACTCCCCATCAACCAAAAGCACACGGCTTTTGGGACAGGCATTTTCAACCTCTTTGATGTGTTTCTCCTTAAAAGGGTAAGGTTCACTGCTAAGCAGGATGATATCCGGCTTGATTCTTGAAAGCTCTTCAAGTGTGGTTGTAGGATATCTGGACTGATTTTCAAAGAGATTGTCCAGTTTCCAGTGTGAGAGAACGGAGTGGATGTACGTATTGCTGCCTACCGTCATCCAGGGATCGCGCCAGATCATATAGGTTACCGACATGGGAGATTCATCGGGAGCCCGGTCATACTCATTTCGAATGGCTGAAATGAGCTCCTGAGCAGTTTCTTCTGCATTGCACCGGCCACCAATATCATGAATGGTAAGAAAGGCATCTTCAATCGTGTTGATGTCGGTAACCATCACTTCAAAGTCGGATTGGAGTTTCTCAATATCCTCTTTGCGGTTCTCCTCCTTGTTGGCAATGATCAGGTCGGGCTGTGCATTACGGATTTTATCCAGTCTCGGATTCTTGGTACCGCCCATTATTTCAACATTCTTCACGCGCTCTTTCGGGTGGATGCAGAACCGGGTTCGCCCTATTATTCGTTCATCAAGGTTCAGATCAAAAAGGAGTTCAGTGAGGGATGGCACCAGGCTGATGATTTTCTGTGGTGATTCCATGGTTGATTTTATCAGTAGTTGTATCCTTTTTTTTCCTCTTCATCGAACTCTGCCCCCAAACTGAGTACAAGCCGATTTACAAAGTTGAAATAGGCGATGATTTGAACTGCATCCAGTATAGCTCGGTCATCAAGGCCGGTATTTTTAAGCTGCTGAACATATTGAGCATAGTCGGGCCCTTCGTTCCGCGTTAGATGCTCTGCCAGGTTGCAGAGTTGGCGATCGGTTTCCGGCAGGTTGAGGTTTGCTCGATCGAATATTAAAAGCTCGGTTTTCTCACCATCTTTCCAGTAGGCCAGCAGCGCCTGTTCGTGGTGTTCAATGCAGTAGTTGCATCGGTTAGTTACAGAGACGACAACTCTAAGCATTTCCCTTTGGTAACGTTTCAGGGGTGATTTGCCAAACATGGTTGCCATGTAAAGATCCATGTGAGCGACCAGCGCTTCCGGATTCAAACTTTGGATTTTGTGAACCTCGGCCAGTTTACCCCGGGATGTAATAATGTCGTCATACACTTCTTTCAACTCTGAATCGGCATCATCGTAAGACAAGGTATTAAAATGAGGCATTGGCTGATTGTTTTGATTGTAAATCCGTTTATGCTGCCAAATTACAAATATGTCGTTCAGATGCTAAAAATTTTTAAGAATGGTATTGAGCTGAGAGACATAGTGTCCGCCAAAAAGATTGACGTGTACCAGCAGTGGATAGAGATTGTAGATGGGCACCCGATCTGAAAATCCCGCCTCGAGCGTGGATTCCGATTCATACCCGCTGTAAAACTCACCGGAAAAACCGCCAAACATTTTCGTGAAGGCGAGATCCATCTCCGGATGGCCGTAGTAGACGGCAGGATCGATCAGAACGGCACTGCCGGAATCATCGAACAGGTAGTTACCGCTCCAAAGGTCACCGTGAAGGAGGGAGGGTTTGGCAGGAGGGAAGATTTCGTCCAGTTTGCCAGCCAGGCGGTTCCAGTTTTGGTTGATGTTTGTGTCCAGCTTGCCGGAATCGATCGCCATTTTGATCTGTGGCTCGATGCGCTCTCTTGCGAAAAACTCAATCCACTCACTGTGCTGGCGGTTGCTTTGTGGTAAACTTCCGATATAATTATCCGTTTCCAGGCCAAACTGATCGGCTCCGGTTTGATGGAGCGTTGCCAGCTGCCGGCCAAATTCAAAAGAATTACCCGATCGCCCCGCCTCAATGAACTCCATCAGCAGATATCCCGGTCGGCCGGGTTCCGCCTTTCCGGCAGAAATTACATTTGGAACACGGAGATTTGATTTACCGTTACTTAATCGATGCAATCCGTCTGCTTCCTTTTCAAAAAAATCATCCGGAGCCGAGCGGTTCCATTTCAGGAAGTAGTCGCCCTTGTTCGAGGAGAGTTTCACGGCTTGATTAATACTGCCCCCGGATAGGGATTGAGTATCGTGAATTTCCAGATCAAGTGTTTCCGAAAGATGTGTTGAAAGTTCAGTTGGGATCATGGATTGAAAGTGTTTGCTATGCGAAATGTGTCTGAGTTTGTACAACGGGTCGCCTGGTTCGCGGAATGTATATCAAATCAGACATGGGATTTTTGCTCACAGGACCTGCTAAATTAAACAATTGATTATTAGGTGTAAATAAAGAGAAAAGCGGGTGTTTTAAAAGAATACCATGTCTTTTGCACAGCGCGAAACCGCCTCAAAACTGTTAATAGCTCTGAGCAAAGCCCTCTATTCGGCGGTAAAAATGTTGCTGTACATGTTTACCCGGAGTTGAAACCCCGGGCTATGTGTGGGGCACCCCTACGGGGTTGGGGATGTAATTCATTCAGGTAATTTTTTCGATGTATTATAAATGGCGTAGCCATGGCTATACATTATAGCCCACCATTTTAATGGTGGGTATCTTAGAGATAAAATAAAGAAAAGCCCTGTAGGGGCGACCCACCCCCTGCCCCTCCCTCCGGCGGCTCGAAGCATCGGGCAACGCCACAATGAGGGAAGCTACAATTACGTAAGATAGTAAACCCCAAACCAGAATCGTGCACCTAATAAATATACCATCTCTAGTCTACCACCATCCATCATCCCATAGGGATGAAACATGGGTAGAAAAATCACAGTCTAAACATATCCTCGCCGAATAGGAAGATTGGTTTAAAGATCAAATCAGGGTAGAGGCGGTGGTGGGAAAAGTTGTTTTTTTTCAAAACTAAATAAAGCCCCCGGATCAGGCGATCCGGGGTACAGTTATTAATTAGTTTCAATGCAACCCAGAGTCAGGCGAATCAAGACACAATTATTTCTCAACACTCTCTTCCAGTTCGTCGAGCAGGTTTTCGCAGCTTCTTTTTACGATATCAAATACATTGTTGAATCCGTCCATGCCGCCGTAGTAGGGATCGGGCACTTCGGCGTTGTTTTCGGCTTTCGGGTCGAACTCGCGCATTAGTTTAACCTTGTCGGAATAGCTGCCGTTACCGTCTAAAGCCAGAATGTTCTGGTAGTTCTCCCGGTCCATCGCCAGTATCAGGTCGAACTCCTCCAGGTCTTCTGCTTCAAACCGGCGCGCTCTGGATTTGAGCTCAAACCCTCTTTCATTCGCCACTTTTTGTGCCTTGCTGTTGGCAGGCTCCCCGATGTGGTAGGCGGACGTCCCGGCCGAGTCGATATAGAAGTAGGGCTGAAGGCCGCGTTCGTTCACCAGGTGCTGCATCACACCCTCGGCGGTCGGGCTTCGGCAGATATTACCGAGGCAGACAAAGACGATTTTGTATGGATTTTCTTTTGTGATGGGGTTTGAGTCAGGCATAATTGAAATAGATGATATTCTTTATAGTTCTGACTCAATTATAAGGTCTTAACTCAATTTTTTAAACAAAACTTTAACCTGACTTTCTCCGTCTCTCCCTATATATTCACCCGCTAACAGAAAAAAGGGTACAAATTTGGTTCTTCGGGAAGGTATTTACATTGCAAACCTTTTCGTATATTTAGTGCTTATAAAAATTTTTCAGAATGAACGATATCGTTCAATATGGCTAAAAAATTCGACGAAGTTAAACAGCTCGCTTACCCAAAAGCGGAAGTGGAAATCCTGAATTGGTGGAAGGAGAACAAGATTTTTAAGAAAAGTCTGACTTCCCGCGAGGATGGAATTCCGTTCACGTTCTATGAGGGGCCACCCACCGCGAACGGAAAACCGGGTATTCACCACGTGATGGCGCGGACCGTAAAGGATCTGTTCTGCCGCTACAAAACACTGAAGGGTTTTCGCGTAGATCGCAAAGGCGGATGGGATACCCACGGCCTTCCGGTAGAGATTGAAGTGGAGAAGGAGCTGGGACTCGAAGGTCGATCCCAGGTTGAAGATTACGGCATGGCCGAGTACAACGCCAAGTGCCGCGAGAGTGTACTCAAATACAAGGATCTGTGGGATGATCTCACGAATCGAATGGCTTATTGGGTGGACTTGGATGATCCCTACGTCACATTCGAAAATGACTACATTGAGTCGGTTTGGTGGGCGTTCAAAGAGCTTTATGATAAAGGATTGGTCTACCAAGGATATAAAATCCAGTGGTACTCGCCGGGCAGCGGAACCGTGCTCTCTTCGCACGAGGTGAGCCTCGGCTATAAAGAGACGCAGGATCCGTCGATCTACGTCAAATTCCCGCTGGATGCCGACGAAAACGTATTCTTCCTCGCATGGACCACAACTCCGTGGACCATTGTTTCGAACATGGCGCTGGCCGTGAACCCGAAACTGGAGTATGTGAAGGTGAAAGTGAGTGAGGGTGATCGCACCGAATTCTACATCCTGGCCAAAGACTGCCTGGAAGATGCCCTCAACCACGACTATGAAATTGTAGAGAGCTATAGAGGTTCCGACCTGATCGGCTGGACCTATAAGCCTGTTTTTGAATTTGCCCTGAAGGAATTTAAGAAGGAAGAAGCCTGGCGAGTTATTGAAGCAGATTACGTAACCACCGAAGATGGTACCGGCGTGGTTCATACGGCACCTGCTTTTGGTGCGGATGACTACGAGTCGTGTAAGAAAGCCGGAATTCCAATGTTTAACCCGGTTGACAGGGATGGAAGATTTACGGATCAGGCACCCGATTTTGCCGGTCAGTGGTTTAAAGACGCCGATAAAGAGATCAGCCGCGCCATAAAGGAGAAGAACCGTATGTATCACCATGATGTGTACGTGCACAACTATCCGTTCGACTGGCGCAAAGGCACGCCGCTGATGTCGTATCCGGTAGAGTCGTGGTTTATCCGCACCACCGCCGTAAAGGATAAAATGGTGGAGCTGAACAAGGGAATTAACTGGAAGCCGGAAAGTACCGGAACCGGACGTTTCGGAACCTGGCTTGAGAACAATGTGGACTGGGCCGTTTCGCGTCAGCGCTACTGGGGTACACCGATACCGATCTGGGTGAGCGATAAAAACCCGGAGCATATCGAGTGTATCGGAAGCGTGGAGGAACTGCGCAAGAAAGCGGGAATCTCCGATGATGTGGAGATCGATCTTCACCGTCCGCACATTGATGAATTTACATGGGAAGGCCCCGATGGCGGAACCATGAGACGTATTCCGGATCTGCTGGATGTATGGTTTGATTCCGGCTCGATGCCGTGGTCGCAGTGGCACTACCCGTTTGAGAACAAAGACAAATTTAAGACCAACTTCCCGGCCGATTTTATTGCTGAGGGTGTGGACCAGACACGCGGCTGGTTCTATACACTTCACGCACTGGCTACTATGCTGTTTGATAAGCCCGCATATAAAAATGTGGTCTCCAATGGGCTGGTGCTCGATGCTAACGGCGAGAAGATGAGTAAGTCGAAAGGGAATTCGGTGGATCCGTTTGAAGTGATCCAGAAGTATGGAGCCGATACCGTTCGCTGGTATATGATGAGCAACTCTTCTCCGTGGGAGAATCTCAAGTTCAGCGAAGAGGGCTTGCAGGAGACACAGCGCAAGTTTTTCAATACCATCGTGAACACCTACTCATTCTTTGCGATGTATGCGAACATTGATGGGTTTACCTACTCCGGTTCGCCGCTTCCAAAGTCGGAACGAACGGAGATGGACCGATGGGTGATCTCACGCCTTAACACCACCGTGAAGTGCGTGGATGAGTACCTGGATGAGTATGAGCCGACCAAAGCGGCCCGGGAAGTGGAGCGTTTTGTGGAGGAGCTGAGTAACTGGTACGTCCGCCGGAACCGGCGCCGCTTCTGGAAAGAGGGCAAAAGTCTGGACAAAACGGCCGCCTATCAAACCCTGTATGAGTGCCTGGTCAGCCTGGCAAAAATCATCAGCCCTACTGCGCCGTATCTGGGCGAATGGCTCTATCAGCGATTGAATGAAGTGACCGGACAGGATGAAGAGTCCGTGCATATTTCATTCTACCCAACCGTAGAGGAGACCGCGATCGACAAGCAGCTTGAACGACGTATGGATATTGCACGAACCGTGAGTTCCATTGTGTTGCGCGTGCGGAACCAGATTGACATCAACGTGCGGCAGCCACTCTCTAAAATCATTCTTCCAATTGATGAAGAGGAACGATCTGTGGTTGAAGCCGTGAAGGACATTATTCTGGACGAGGTGAACGTTAAAGATATTGAATTTGTCGATGACGACTCCGGAATTGTCAGTAAAACGGCGAAGCCAAACTTCCCGGTGTTGGGAAAACGGCTGGGTAAGAAAATGAAACCGGTTGCAGCTCGTATTCAAAATCTTTCTACCGAAGAGATTTCTGAATATGAAAATGAAGGCGCTATTGAGCTTGAAATTGAGGGCGGTGATAAAGTTCGGATCTCATCCGGTGAGATTGAGATCCAACGTTCCGGACTGCAGGGGTGGTCGGTGGAAACCGAGGATGGCATTACCGTAGCTGTGGATACAGAAATTACACCAGAACTTCAGAAAGAGGGCCTTTCTCGCGAATTTGTGAACCGAATTCAGAATATGCGGAAAGAGGCCGATTTTGATGTAACCGACCGGATTGTGATCGGCTTTGCCGGCAACAGCGAAATTGCCGAAGCCGTTGATGCAAACCGTGAAAACATCAAGTCGGAAACTCTGGCAGAAGAAATTACCCCTGAACTACTTGACGTATCAGATTTTGTGAAATCCTGGGATATTGAAGACCGGGATTGTGAGATTTCGATACGAAGAATTACTAACAACTAATCATCAGAATTATGGCATCTTCAAAAGATTCCAAATCAAAAGATCGAATCAGTCCGTATAACGACGAAGAACTGGAATATTTCCGTGAAATTATCCTTAAAAAACGGGACGAAGCGGAACAGGAGCTGAATGCTCTTCAGAGTACTCTGCGCGAAAGTATGGAGAACTCTTCGGATGAATCGGCCTACTCATTTCATATGGCAGATGCCGGTACGGATGCACAGGAGCGTGAAAAGACGTACATGCTCTTTAACCGTACAAAGAAGTTTATTCGCTACCTCGACGATGCACTTACCCGTATTGATAATAAAACATACGGTGTGTGTAAAGTTACAGGTAAGAAGATTGCCAAAGGCCGTCTTGAAGCTGTGCCGCACACGCAGTTGAGCATTGAGGCAAAACTGAAACGCAGATAGTTAGCAACTGAATTTTGTCTGAAAAAGCGAAAAAGCTACTCACCTTTTCTTTACCGGCTATTGTGGTTCTGATCCTGGATCAGCTATCAAAGCATGCAATTCGTACCAACCCGAATTTGCACCAGGTTGACCTTATTGAAGGGTGGCTCGCTTTTAATTTTACCAAAAATCCCGGTATGGCCATGGGAATGGACTGGCTCTCTACGCCTACCATTAGCATTATTGCCATTTCGGCCACCATCGGGATTATCGGTTACATTGTCTACACCCTGAATAAAGCCAATTTTGGGTACCTGATGTGCATGGGGCTGATTATTGGGGGAGCACTTGGGAATATCTACGACCGTCTGTTTATGGGAATTGTGGGCGGATACGGCGGTGTTTTGGAGGGGCATGTTGTCGATTTTATTCACTTCTATTTGAGAGTCGGTGATACACCCGTTTTTCCGTACATCTTTAATGTTGCAGATATAGCAATTTCTACTTCAATTATTGTGATGATACTGTTTCACAAAAAAATCATGCCGGAAGAGGAGCGTAAAGAGAGTAACGAAATAGAAGATAACGCTGCTGAAATATCAGGTGGTAAAGATGCAGGTGCTACAGATCATTCAGCTATAGGTTCTGATGTAGGGAAGGATTAAAAAGTCAGCAAGCAGAGAGTTAAGATCTTTTGAGATATAGTATCATGCAACACGCCTTTCTTTGAAAAGCGCTCCTTACAAATCTTTAATGAACTTGGTTGCATCTTGTGAATTTCTGTTGCGAAATGCTCTTTCGGAAGGAGAGAGTTGATTACTCAAGCATCAGTTTTTTCAGAAATCCCTCTTTGGATTGGGGTTTGTCGAGTTTCTCATCGGGGTGATCCGTATCGATGTGATCCAGAGGAATGGGCACTTCATCCACCATTTCCAGACCAAAGCTTTTCAGTCCAACGCGTTTCACTGGATTGTTCGTAAGGAGTCGCAACTTGCGGATTCCGAGCATGTGCAGAATCTGGGCGCCGACACCGTAATCACGAGAGTCCATTTTGGAACCCAGTTTCGACCGGATTTGATCTTTATTCAACCCATCATCCTGAAGGCGAATTGCAGTAATTTGATCGACAATACTAAATTCCCGGCTCATCTGATCCATATAGAGTACTACTCCATGATCGGACTTGGCAACCATCTTCATGCTCTCGTGCAGCAGGCCGGTTTTATCGCTTCGCTTGCTGCCGAAAATATCGGCCAGCGGATTTGCGGAGTGCACCCGGACTAAAACAGGATCCTCTTTTGTCCATTCACCTTTTGTGAAGGCCAGGTGGTGCTCTCCGGTGAGTTTCTCTTCAAAAACATGCAGCTTGAAATCGCCGTGGATGGTTGGCATATCAACCGAAAGCACCTTTTTGATGAGCGACTCATGCTTCATCCGGTAGGCGATCAGATTTTTAATCGTCACCAGTTTCATGTCAAACTTTTTAGAGAGTTTGATCAGCTCGGGGAGGCGTGCCATCTCTCCGTCGTCGTGCATAATTTCGCAGATGATACCGGCAGGTGCACAGTCAGCGAGCCGTGCTAGATCAACCGCAGCTTCGGTGTGCCCTGCTCTCCTGAGAACGCCACCTTCAACACTGATCAGTGGAAAAACATGGCCGGGACGCCGAAAGTCTGAGGGGTGTGCTTTCGGGTTGATCATCTCTTTGATCGTATTTGCACGATCGGGTGCGGATATACCCGTAGTAGTCAGCTTTTTGTGGTCAACAGAAATGGTAAATGCGGCCTCATCCGGATCAGCACCTTCGGTGACCATATAGTCCAGGTTCAGCTCGTGGGCACGGTGGCGGGTGATGGGTACACATACCAGGCCGCGTCCATGTATTACCATCGTATTGATGGCATCCGGTGTGACTTTGTCGGCAGCCATCAGAAAATCTCCCTCATTCTCACGGTCTTCATCATCCACAACGATGATCATTTTACCCGCACGGATATCCTCAATGGCTTCTTCTATGGAATGGAAGGGAGAATCACTCATAACAAATAAACTGCCGTGTAACCGGTATCGCCGGGTTACTTCTTATTTGGATTTACGTCGGTAATAGAGCCCTTTTGAAAGCGAGCTTTCACGCCGCTGTCAATTTCGAGCAGTACGGTTTCATCTTCAATGGATGTAACTACACCAAACATACCGCCGGAAGTAACGACTTTATCACCCTTTTTCATTTCACTTACTTTTTTCTGAATCTCTTTCTGTCGTTTGCTTTGTGGGCGAATAATGAAGAAGTAAAAGACAAAGAAGAGGGCTCCTAAAAAGAGAAGGTTAATCATAGCGCCGTCGCCACCGCCTTCGGGTGAACCCAATAGAAAAAATACTTGCAAGAAAGTCATATCAGTTGATAGAATTGAATTTTTGTTTCAGCTAAACAAGATACACTTTTTCCGATGGGTGGGCAATTGAAGTCTGCCGTGCTGAGCTGTTTTCATGCTCTTTTCGGGTAGAAATACCAAATGGCATGTAGAGCGGACAGCTTCCCGCAAAACTGGTAAGCAAAAACACGATAGCCAACGCTCCGAGAATGATGGCCGTTGATCCGGAAATTGTTCCGCTAAAGTAGAGCACACCAACCCCGACAGCGATGATTGAACGGATGGCTTTATCGATAGAACCCATATTTTTCTTCATATCACAAGTACTTTAATGAGTTGAATGGAAAACAGGTACAAACTCTTTAAGGGGTAGCGATTCAGACTTTGAAGTATCATTCTTCCCTCGTTCAAGAGTCATTTCATACATAACCTGGTCGTTACGGTAGTATCGTTTTTGGTAATAGATCGGTTTCTCACCAATGGTATAGGAAATCCGGTCAATTAAGAACAGTGGTGTATTAACAGGGACATCAAGCTGCTCGGCAAGATCTTCATCTGCTGCAGTGGCAGACATCCGATAACAACCTTTGGTGACTTCAATGTCGTAATCGTCTTCGAGGATTGAGTAGATGGTTTTCTCCTTCAAGGCTTCTTTCGATAGCAACTGACCATAAAAAATTGGCAGCCAGGAGGTGTCGTACGCAATGGGTTCACCATCTCCCAGGCGAAGCCTGTCAACCTGAAGTACTTTTATATTCGCTTCAATGTTAAGGCGTTCAGCCAGCCATTTAGGCGCTGTAATTACCTCGAATCGTTTAACCACAGAAGAAGCTTCCAGTCCTGCAGACTTCATATCCTCATTGAAATCGGTAAGCTTTACAAGATTGTGTTTTTTTCTTCCGTCACTCACAAATGAGCCAAGTCCCTGGCAGCGATAGATAATCTCTTCGTTTTCAAGAGATTGAAGTGCGCGCCGAATGGTTACCCGGCTGACGTCAAATTTTTTTGCGAGCTCATTTTCGGATGGAAGTTTCTCATCCGGTTGGTATACACCTTTCTCAATTTCCTCAACTAACCACTGTGTGATTTGAATGTGTCGCGGTATTCCTTCTTTTAATGTCATGCCTGATAAATTTATTTGATGAACAATATAAAGAAATAATCAACACACATCAATACTTGTATTAACATGTATTTTTTGGTAATATAGACAAATAACTCTAAATAAAATTTCATTGAATATGGAAGATCTGAAAATCAGTACGGGGAAAGAGGTTAAGGCTCAATTTTCAAGACCTTATACGTCACACCATCAAGTAATAGTTGTAGGCGGTGGATCGGCCGGCATCTCTGTTGCTGCTCAGTTAAATAATAAATTGAAGAGTAGTGATATTGCGATCATCGATCCTGCCAGCGACCATTTTTATCAGCCATTATGGACACTTGCAGGTGTTGGTGTTGTTGAAAAAGAAGAGACCCATAAACCAATGGGAGAGGTTATTCCTGAAGGTACCGTTTGGATTCAAGATGCTGTTACCGGTTTTGATCCTGATAACCAGCTTGTTATAACAAAGAAAGGGGATCATTATTCATATGATTACTTAGTAGTGGCGCCCGGTATTCAGATTAACTGGGATGCAGTGCCCGGCCTTGCAGAAGGTATAGGTTCTAATGGGATTTGCAGTGTTTATTCATACAGATATGTCGATTATGTTAATGAGTGTGTGAATAACTTAAAGGAGGGAAAGGCTCTGTTTACCCAGCCCATGGGGCCATTTAAGTGTGGCGGTGCTCCGCAGAAAATCATGTATATGTCTAGTGATACATGGCGAAAAAAAGGTGTTTTAAAGAACATAGATGTGAATTTCACTAGTGGGGGCTCCATAATCTTTGGTGTGCCAGAAATTGCGGAAGCATTGAAAAAACCAATAGAGCGATATGGCATATCCACTCATTTTTCACACAACTTGAAGGAGATCAAAGTAGAGGAGAAAATAGCTGTTTACGACATTTATAAAGATGAAAAAGTAGTAGATCAAAAAGAGATCAAGTTTGATATGCTCCATGTTACCCCTCCTATGAGTGCACCGGACTTTGTAAAAAGCAGTCATCTTGCCAATGCTGATGGCTGGGTAGATGTGCATAAACACACATTGCAACATAATAAATATCCAAATGTGTTTGGTTTGGGAGATGCAGGCAGTACGCCAAATGCAAAAACCGGAGCGGCAGTGCGTAAACAGGCTAAAGTTGTTTCCGGAAACATACTTTCGCTGATCAATAAAGGTGAGCTGGATAAATCTCAACACTATAAAGGGTATGGATCGTGTCCGTTACTCACAGGTTATGGAAAGCTTATTTTGGCTGAGTTTGACTACGATAACAACATGATGCCATCATTCCCGATCAATCAAGCGAAGGAGAGGTACTCCATGTATGTTATGAAGAAAGAGGTGCTTCCACGCCTTTACTGGCATGGGATGCTTAAAGGGAGGGCGTAAGACTCTTCAGTAACAATAAACAGGTAGATAGAAAAGATCTATCTCACTTGTATTGACAAGTAAATACAAACACTGTATATTTGCTTTTGAATTAACTAAAAACATAAAATTTGAATCATGTTAGACTTTTTATATCAACCGTGGCCTTGGTATGTGGCCGGCCCGATTATCGGATTAACTGTTCCCATTCTGTTGCTGCTTGGCGGTAAAATGTTTGGGGTGTCAGCAAACCTGCGGCATGCTTGTGCGGCGTGTAACTTCGGGAATATTGAGTTTTTTAATTACGACTGGAAAAAGGATGGCCGATGGAATCTGACTTTCCTGATCGGTACGATTTTGGGGGGATTTTTAGGCGGATATGTTTTCGCAAATCCGGAGCCTATTCAATTAGCTGCCTCCACAATAACAGATCTGCAGGCGTTGGGTATTCAGGATTTTAGCGGACTTGTACCAAACGACCTGTTCGCATGGGATATGCTTGGAACAGGGGTTGGTTTAACCGTGCTGGTTCTAGGTGGGTTTTTGGTAGGATTCGGGGCCCGATATGCAGGCGGATGTACTTCAGGTCATGCCATATCAGGTTTGTCAGATCTACAGCTGGCATCATTGATCGCTGTAATCGGATTCTTTATCGGTGGCTTAATCATGACATTCTTTATCTATCCAATCATACTGGGATAAAGAAATGAGTGACCTGTAAGCATTCCGACAGCAGTTGGAACCTGACAGCGTCAAGAAAAAAACCATTAGTAAACAAGAAATTTTTAAACCGAACGCTTTCAGGTCTCGTGGACGCTGAAAGGTTCTAAGACAAATAAATCATGAAATTTACAGAATATTTAAAATATCTATTGATCGGTACAGGGTTTGGCTTTGTATTGGTTAAATCAGAAGTCGTATCCTGGTTCAGAATTCAGGAGATGTTCCGGTTTGATTCGATTCATATGTACGGAATCATCGGATTGGCAGTTATCGTAGGCATCATTTCTGTTCAGATCATCAAGAGAAAAAACATGAAAGATGCTGAAGGAAACCCAATATCCATTCCGCCAAAAGATCCGTCACAGGTTACCAGGTATATAGTCGGTGGATCGATCTTCGGATTGGGGTGGGCTCTCTTGGGCGCGTGTCCGGGACCCATGTTTGCACTGCTTGGAAGCGGGTTAACCATTATGGTGATCCCAATATTAGCAGCTTTGGCAGGTACATACACATACGGACTGTTAAGGGATAAAATTCCACATTAATTCGGCCTCCCCTCTTGCGTGTCCCGTGCGATTCGGGGAGAGGGGATTGAGGGGTGTGTTGGAAAACGAACTGATGAAGCAAAGTAAATGAGATAACATCCCCCCGGGGCAATCACTGAACGCGATTACTCATCCCCCCTTCAATGGAGGACTTTTTCAAGAATATTTAAAACAAAACAACAAAGGTAGAACAATATGTATTTCAAACAATTCTTTGATGAAAAATTAGCGCAATATGCATACCTGGTAGGATGCCAGGCGAATGGAACTGCTGTAATCATTGATCCGATGAGAGATATCGATCAGTACATTGATCATGCAGCAAACCAGAATTTAACGATTACTGCCGCTGTGGATACACACATCCACGCCGACTACATTTCAGGACTTCGTGAATTCGCAGAGCGTGGCGTAAAAGTGTACGCTTCTGATGAAGGAGACAAAGACTGGAAATATGAGTGGCTGAAAGGCAGTGATTACGACTATGAACTGCTGAAAGATGGCGATGAATTCAAAATTGGAAATATTACCATTAAAGCGTGGCACACACCCGGTCACACACCTGAGCACCTAAGCTATTTTGTAACGGACGGTGCGGCGGCAGATGAACCGATGGGAGTTGCTACCGGAGACTTCGTATTTGTAGGTGATGTTGGGCGTCCGGATCTGCTGGAATCCGCCGCAGGCCAGGAAAACGTAATGGAGCCTTCTGCACGAACCCTTTTCGGAACTGTAGAGCAATTCAAAAAATTACCCGAATATATGCAGGTATGGCCGGGTCACGGTGCGGGCAGCGCATGCGGAAAAGCACTGGGCGCTATTCCGAAAACAACGGTTGGTTACGAGCTGAGATACAATAACTCGCTCAAATCAGCCAGTTCGGAAGACAATTTTGTGAACTTTATTCTGGAAGGTCAGCCTGAGCCGCCGCTCTACTTCGCTCGCATGAAGCGTGACAACAAAATTGGCCCGGCTTTGATTGGCGGTCTACCACAGCCAAAACGACTCACTCTTAACGAGCTGAGAGGATTGGTGGGTAAAGAAGAACCAATTATTCTCGATACAAGAGAAAAAGAGGACTATGCAGCAGGGCATATTCCGGGATCACTGCTTTCACCGCTGAACAAGCAATTTAACACTGTTGCCGGCTCATACATCACCGAAGACGATCAAATCTATCTGGTAGTTAGCGAACATCAGCTCACAGAGGCTGTACGCGATCTTTACAGAATTGGATTGGACAACGTGGTAGGCTATGTAACTCCAAGAGATATTCTGATGTACAAAGATCAGGGTGGCGACATGGAGAAGCTGGAAGTGGTGAATTTTGAAGATGTGGAAAACCTGGACAGCAATGAATTGGTTGTTGACGTAAGAAAAGCATCTGAATTTGAGGCTTCTCATGTAGAAGGTGCCGTGAACTTTGCACACACCAGACTATTGCCGAATAAAGAGAACATCCCTTCAGGTAAAAAGCTCTACCTGCACTGTATGACAGGCGGACGATCTGCTGTAGCATCAGCATTTCTGAAGAGAAACGGATTCGATGTTGCTCTCATTGATGACAACTTCGAACAATACATGAGCAAAATTAAAGCTTAAACAAGAGATCAGGAAAATGGCCGGCAACAAAAATTGTCGGCCTTTTTTACTCAAGTGGAGAAATTAAAAACACATATCAAAAAAGTTGTACCTATAGCAGATACGCTTGGTTCATACAACAAGAACCTGCTTAAGGGAGATTTAAATGCCGGTGTTACCGTAGGCATTATGCTTATTCCCCAGGGAATGGCGTACGCAATCTTAGCGGGCCTTCCACCGGTTTATGGTCTTTACGCGTCAATTATCCCATTGGTTATCTATGCCCTGTTTGGCACTTCACGCCAGCTGGCTGTTGGTCCGGTAGCAATGGTTTCACTTCTCGTAGTAGCGGGAGTCGGAGAGTTTGCCGAAGTGGGAAGCGCGCGTTTTATCCAGTTAGCAATTTTAACCGCACTTGGCGTTGGGCTTGTACAGTTTTTAATGGGTCTGTTCAGGATGGGATTCCTGGTAAATTTCTTATCACACCCTGTTTTGAGTGGATTTACATCGGCTGCAGCTTTGATTATTGGCGCCAGCCAGATTAAAAATTTAACCGGGCTTGACCTGCCCAGAACGAATCAAGTTCAGGAGATTGCAATAGAAACCTTCAGGCGATTCACAGAAATTGAACCGATCACAGCGGCCATTGGAATCGGTTCAATAGCTGCAATTGTTCTGATTCGAAAGTGGAAGCGAACATTTCCATCAGCCTTGGTAGTGGTGGTGGTTGGAACTGTAATCACGGCACTTTTTGGGCTGAACCAGCACGGTGTTGCCATAGTTGGAGACATCCCTACAGGTTTACCGGAATTCAGCCTGGAGTTTCTGAATTTGTCAGATGCACGAATTTTATTACCAACAGTGCTGATTATCTCACTTGTCAGTTATATGGAGTCCATTGCCGTGGCAAAGGCTATTGCCAACAAACACGGTTATAAAGTTGATGCAAACAAAGAACTAATTGCTTTAGGTGCAGCCAACATCGGTGGATCATTCTTTCAGGCATTCCCGACAACCGGTGGATTTTCCAGAACAGCAGTGAATGACCAATCCGGTGCTAATACAACGATTGCATCCATCATCAGTGCGGTAATTATTGCACTTACCGTTCTGTTTTTAACACCGCTCTTCTACTATCTGCCAAGTGCAGTACTTGCTGCGATTATCATGGTAGCTGTGGCCGGCTTGTTTGATTCATCAGAAATGAAACATCTCTGGAAAACCGATAAACGAGATTTGGCCATGTTGCTGGTTACGTTTGTTGCAACGCTTGCGCTCGGAATTGAAGAGGGGATAGCTATTGGTGTGTTGCTTTCACTGATTTTGGTAATCTACAGCAGTACAAAACCGCATAGTACAGAGTTGGGGCATTTAGGCGAGACACAAAATTACAGAAATATCCATCGCTACACCGAAGCTGTTGTGGAAGATGATATCCTGATCTACCGGTTCGACTCCTCCCTGTATTTTGCAAACGCCGAAAATTTTCAGGATACGCTATATGCAAATATGGATCGGCACGGTGACGATCTGAAATTAGTCATTCTGGATGCATCGGCAATTAACTCAATTGACTCCACAGGCAAACATGTGTTGATGGAAGTTGTAAAAGACCTGAAGGAGAAAGGTGTTGAACTGTTTATCGCAGGTGCAATTGGCCCGGTCAGAGATAAGCTTAAAACATGTGGCTTACAGGAGGCGATGGGAGATGATCACTTCTTTTTTGACGTATCTGATGCGGTCTCCTACTACAAAGAAGTTCCAAACAGAATTGCGAAGAGATATTCGCCCACGCAGACAAATGTTTAACCGGTGTCATCTGACAGAGATCAAGGAAAGTTATGAGATCGGGAATTGAAACTTAATAAGGTGTAAATGAGATATGGAAACTGAGATTATTATTGTTCTGTCCATCATGGCATTCACCATTTTTATGCTGGTGACGGAAATGGTTCGGATTGATGTAACAGCCATAATTACCATGCTTTTGCTAAGCTGGACGGGAATTTTAACGACAGACGAGGCTCTGTCAGGTTTTTCGAGTAACGCAGTGGTGGCAATGATTGCCGTAATGATTTTGGGTGAGGGAATTGCCAAAACAGGAATGATGTCGCGATTTTCGAAATGGCTGCTCAAGCGTGTTGGCAGGAAAAAGTCGTCGGTATTAGGTTCGCTCTCACTTTCGGTAGGTACACTTTCAGGAGTGATTCAAAATATCGGAGCAGCAGCTCTTTTCCTTCCAAGTATTATCGACATCGCTCGTCGTATAAAAATTTCAGCATCCGTACTCATAATGCCGATCGGGTTTGCGGCGATTATTGGCGGTACGTTAACCATGGTAGGTTCCGGGCATCTGATTCTTACCAACGATCTGCTGGAAAGTGCAAACCTCGAGCCATACGGACTTTTTGCTGTAACTCCGGTGGGAATCGCATTGCTACTTTCTGCCATTATATTCTTTGTGTTACTGGGTAAGTACTTTTTGCCACAGGATACATCAGGCAGTGAAATGGGCATGACCGAACAGGAAAAAATTGTGGACGCTTTCAGTCTGAACAAAGATATTCGCTATTTCAGGGTAGAAAATGATTGCAAAGCGATAAACAAAAGTGTGGAAGAGACCGGAATATGGAAAGATTATGGCATCAATATTTTGGCGCTGAGTGATTCCAATGGTAAGGATATAAAATATGCTCCCTGGCGGGAAACGGAGATCAGTCGCGGTGACATCATAGCACTTTACGGTGAGGCGGAAGATCTGAATCGATACGTGGCTGATCACAACCTTACTGAAACGGAAGATGATCAAATTTTTGAAGGGATCGGTGACCCTGAAGAGTCCGGTTTTGTTGAAGTGATTGTGCCTCCCCGATCAGACCTTGTCGGTCAGACAATCCGGGAGTTCTCTATGAGAAAACGTTACGCCGTAGAGCCGATCATGCTTTTCAGCAAAGGAGAAAGGGTAACAGGAGATTTTTCAGATCATAAAATTCAAGCGGGGGATACATTTATTATTTACGGCCCGTGGAGTAACATCAAAAAACTTCAGAGTACTGACCCGTTTGTGGTAGCTACCCCGATCTCCGTGGAGTCGAAAGATCGGTCCAAAACCTGGCAGGCGGCCGGTAGTTTTCTGCTTGCTATTGTATTGGCGATGTCCGGTTTCTCTATCTCCATTTCATTTTTGACCGGCGCGTTGGTGATGGTTTTAACCAACGTGATGAGCATTCAGGATGCATACAAAGCGGTGGAGTGGAAAGTGGTGTTCCTGCTGGTTGGTTTGATCCCACTCGGAGCCGCCATGCAGAATAGTGGAACAGCAGAGTTTTTAGCTGAAAATGTGATGAGCGTTATTGAGGGAAGTCACCTGTTGGTGTTGCTGTTTACCGTTGGTATTCTATCGACCGGATTTTCACTGGTGATGTCGAATGTGGGTGCCGTGGTGGTGCTTGCGCCGCTGGTTGTGGGTATTGGTGTGATAGCCGGAGTGGACCCAAGGCCGTTGGTATTGCTGGCGGCGGTAAATGCGGGGAACTCTTTTGTGCTTCCGACCCACCAGGTGAATGCACTGATGATGTCGGCCGGTGGATATAAAACCAAAGACTATTTTAAAGCCGGTGGCGGAATGACGATTGTCTTTCTTGTGGTCTCAGTATTGTTCTTTTACTACACCTTCTTTTAAAAGGCATCCACCTTCGCTAAAGCTTCGGAGGACAAGAAAGTGAAAAGTTCCCCCTTTGAAGGGGGATTGAGGGGGATGATCACTGTTAAGAACAGAACCCTCTTTTAAAAATTTCCCGGCATATTGAGTTCCGATAAGGGGCTATGTGGATGATCAGAGAACAGACTGAAAAACCAAATTACGGCAAACACCAAGCAGAAAATGAACACTGAAAACATCAAACTCGGCTTAAAAGAGAACTGGAAGCAGTTCACTCTGCTGGTGCTGATCAACGCATTTGTGGGAGGAATGGTTGGCCTGGAGCGAACCATACTGCCTGAAATTGCAGAGACGGAGTTCGGTATTGCTGCCCGTACGGCAATCTTTTCGTTCATTGTTGTGTTTGGAATTACCAAGGCGTTATCAAACTACTTTGCCGGGCGATTTGCACAGCAGTACGGCCGAAAGAAGATGCTCATTGTTGGATGGCTGTTCGGGCTTCCGGTGCCTTTTATTTTGATGTTTGCCGGAAGCTGGAACTGGATCATTCTGGCAAATGTGCTGCTCGGGATCAATCAGGGACTGGCGTGGTCGGCCAATGTGATCATGAAAATCGATATTGCCGGTAAGAAAGACCGCGGTCTGGCAATGGGATTGAATGAATTTGCAGGCTATCTTGCAGTCGGTATTGTCGCTTTTTTGACCGGCTGGATTGCTTCGGAATTTGGATTGAGGCCGTATCCGTTCTATCTCGGTATCGGAATGGCTGTTATCGGTTTGATTATGTCGATCGCATTGGTGATCGATACCGAGCCGTGGGTCAACCTGGAGTCGAAAGGAGCAAAGACCAGAAAGAGTGAGGGCAGTCTCTTTTGGAAGGCATCGATTGCCGACCGAAATTTGTTTGCAGTATCACAAGGTGGAATGGCTACCAACCTGAAAGATGGAATGGCGTGGGGAGCATTCCCGCTGTTTCTGGCTGCGGCCGATTTGAATATGACACAAATAGGAGTAGTGACGGCGATCTATCCCGCTTTCTGGGGGATCTTTCAGGTTGCAACCGGTAAACTTTCGGATTACACCGGGCGAAAACAGATGCTGGTAGCCGGAATGCTTGTACAGGCCGTAAGCTTGCTTATTTTCCCAATGTTGACCGGATTTTATCAATTTCTGGTGGTGGCGGCACTGCTGGGAATCGGAACAGCCATGGTGTATCCCACATTTATTGCGGCAGTTGCGGACTTGGTTCACCCGCAGGACAGGGCCGAAAGTGTTGGCGTGTTCAGGTTATGGCGGGATGGCGGATATGCAGTTGGTGCGGTATTAACCGGAGTGATTGCGGATGCATTTAATCTGTCGCTGGCCATTACAGCTAGCGGGGTGATCAGTTTGATGTCGGCAATTGTTATAGCCGGAGGAATGAACAAGTTGAACAGGCCGATGAAGTCTGCAGAAGGTTGAATGAAATGGATTTAATAAGTAGTAGGAAGTTTAATCAACTGCTAAAATAAATTTATGCAAAGAATATTAATCGTAACAATTGGAATCATAATTACAGGAATGATCATGTTTAGTTTTTTATCTCGATCGAACGGCGTTGATATCAGTGCCGAAGAGTTCAAAGAGAAAATGGAAGAGGAGAGAGGTGTGGTGATAGATGTCCGCTCCAAAATGGAGTATGACGAAGGTCACTTGAAAGAGACGGATCAGCAGATCGATTTTAATGCCGGCGAGTTTCACAACAAAGTGGACTCACTTGATAAAGACAAAACCTATTATCTCTATTGCCGGTCAGGAAATCGAAGCGGCCAGGCCGCCCGGCTGATGAAAAGCAAAGGGTTCGAAAATGTCTACAACGTAGGCGGATTTGATGACCTCGCCCGAAGCGGTTTAGAAACTGAGAAATAATTCCCATCAGACCGCTTCTCGCGGTCAGATGGATAGATTTCAAATTAAGAGTGAGAGACTCGTGGCACGCCTCAAAGTCGTGCCACGAGTAAATCTTACACCGTATCCGTCAGACCGTTCCACACGGTCAGACGGATGAATAAATATAACTAGATACCCGACTGACCGCATTAAGCGGTCTAACGGGTTGAACAGAAATAAAAAAGGAAATAAATAACCATGAATTTAAGCATACCTAAAAAAGAACTCGAAGAGATCGAATCCGCTATTCAAAGCGAAGAGAGCGTGGTTGGCATCGATGCCAAGAAAACACATGTGATTATCATCCACATGCTCAATCAGATTCAGCAAAAGTTGGATGACCTGGAAGGCAGAATTGAGAAACTGGAGAAGTAAACCGATCCCCGTCAGACCGTTCCACACGGTCAGACGGATAGATTTTTTGATACTCGTGGCACGACTTTGAGGCGTGCCACGAGTGTTTTGCCTCGAAATTCAAAATAATCAGAGTGGTCAGGCGGAGAGCTAATAGTTCTATATTCATCATTCTAACCTCTTGGAGCGGTCTACCAGATTTTTTCGAGGCCGCGGAACGTATGTGATTTCCAATGGGAATGATCATCTGTTCAACGTTCTGCGGCCTTTCTTATCCCGAACCTGACAGCACTTCGCTTTCTGCAAGGATTCTGAATTCTATCCATAATTCGTCCCTAAAGGGACGATTACCACATCGCTCAAAAGAATAATGACCCTGATTGTAACCTGTATAGTCAGAAAATGCCCCGTAGGGACTAAACATGGGTAGAAATAAGTAAATGAGCTACCATATAGAGTGCCTTTAGGTACGAAATACGAGGGGATCATTTATTGTATATTGGGATGGGAAATTTGAATCGGCCCTCTCATTAAAATTATAATTTTGTGCTTCTTTTTAAATTATTTCAACCACCCCTGCGCCCCACCTTGAAAAAGGAGGGGGTTTTTTAAGGACCTCAAAATATTTTAGAAATACTTATTTCCTGGTTGCAATCCCGTGAATCACAAAGGCTTTACCTTGATGATATTTTCCCTCCTCCAGTTGCACCTCTTTCTCCTCAAACAGATCAACCTTCACGCCTTTAAGAAGCGATCGAAGTTCATCATAATCGAATAACAGCTCCTTTGATTTGGGTCCGCCCGAATCACGCCCAAGCTGCTTTTCAGAGTAAAGTTCCAGGATCAAAATTCCTCCGGGCTTCAGGCTTTGGATCACTTTTTGAAGAAACGGTTCAAAAACATCTTTGGGTAGGTGAACAAAGATCAGTGCGGCAGCATCATACTCATTTTCAGGGAGTAAGACATCTTCAGCAAAGGAGACCTCATACCGAATGTTCACTCCATTCTCCCCGGCAAGCTCCAGCGCTTTCTGTTTGGCTTCTTCACTGTAGTCGAAAGCTAAAACATCCCAACCGTTCTTTGCGGCATAGACCGCATTTCGTCCTTCACCCTCGGCCGGAAGGAGCAGTTTGCCGGGATTCATTTTATCGAGTGCCCGCTTAAAAAATTGATTAGGTTCTTTGCCGTAAGCGTACTCACTTTCTGAGTATCGCTCGTTCCAGAAGTCTTTCATGATGAATGATTATACCAGACCTGACAGGTTTTCAAAACCTGTCAGGTCTTTAGATTGATGACTTAATTCTACCCGTTAAACATAGCAAAAGAGTGACTCTGTTTCACTATTCATGGAAAGAGGAGACTTTTTTCTCCATGAGCAGTTTGGCCGGTTTGAATCGATCCCCGTGTTCGTTTTGAAGATTCTTTAACTGTTCAACGATTTTCTCCGGGCTTTCCCGATCAATATACCGGAAGGGACCTCCCAAAAATGGTGGGAAGCCCAATCCCATAATGGCGCCCAAATCCCCATCCGAAGGACTCTCCAGAATTCCCTCTTGCAGGCAGTGAACAGCTTCATTCACCATCACCAGTGCCAATCGTTGTTGAATCTCTTTTTCAGCAAAAGATTTCCGGTTCTGTCCGCCGAAGAATTCATAAATTTTTGAATTCACCTCTTTCTTGGAACCACCTTCATACTTGTAGAACCCTTTTTTATTCTTTCTTCCCTTGTAGCCGGCATCCACCAGCTCTTTTGCCTTCTTGCTGGTTTTAGCACCGCGCGACTCAAACTTATCGCTGAGCACTTCCGCGACGTGAGCGCCAACATCAATTCCAACCTCATCGAATAGAGCAACCGGACCGACCGGGAAGCCAAACTGCTTCATCGCTTTGTCCAGATCTTCAATATCTGCTCCCTCTTCAAGTAGCAAGAGAGCTTCATTCATGAACGGAGCCAGGATCCGGGTGGTGTAAAATCCGGGACCGTCATTTACTACAATCACCGTCTTGCCCTGATTCAGCCCAACTTCATATGCGGTGGCTGTGACCCAATCTGCTGTTTTTTCAGTTTTTATGATCTCCAGTAGCGGCATCTTCTGAACCGGAGAGAAGTAGTGCATCCCGATGATGTTTTCCGGCCGATCCGCTTTGGCGGCAATATCTGAAATCGGTAGTGAAGAAGTGTTAGAGGCAAAGATTGTATCTTCAGATCCATTTTTTTCTACCTCTTTAACGATGCTCTGTTTCAGATCGAGATCCTCAAATACGGCCTCGATTACAAGATCAATCTGTTTAAAACCGTCATATGTTTCGGTGGGGTGAATCAGGCTTGCCTTTTCATCCCGTTCGAAAGAGGAGAGGATATGTTTGCTCACTTTTTTATCCAGGTTTTTAAGAATGTCGGCCTCGCCTTTTGCTGCGTTTTCAATGGATTGATCCTTCAGCCAAACATGATAGCCGTGATCGATGCTCACCTCGGTGATGCCGGAGCCCATCAGTCCTGCACCCAGAACTCCGATTCGCTCCACATCCTTTGCCTGATCTTTTAGCGGATTTTTCTTGGCATCATTCATTGCAAAGAAGAGCTGAACCAGAGCTCTCGATTCAGGCGTGACTGCAAGTTCACCAAAAAGACGCGACTCATTCTTTAAGCCTTTTTTAAATCCGTTTTTAAATCCATACTCAACGCTGTCGATGATCTTCGGTGGAGCAGGGTAGTTACCCTTAGTTCTGCTAAGTGTCTGTTTACGGGCCTGACTGAAAATGATCTTCCGGCCAAGTGGATTTCCTTCCAGAAGCTTTTCGAAAAATGATCGTTTGTCGGGTTGCTTGAATTTTCCTTTCGAAAGTTTCTTCACAGCGGTGACCCCGGCTTTGACAAGAGCATGCTTGTGAACCACCTCACTGGCAAATCCTGTTTTTCTGGCCTGATGGGTGTACATATTCTTGCCCGTAAGCATGTAGGTGAGGGATTTCTGAATTCCGATCAGCCTCGGAAACCGCTGCGTTCCGCCCATGCCCGGAAGGAGGCCTAGCTGAACTTCAGGCAGGCCTATTTTGGTAGAGCCGTCATCCGAAACAATCCGGTAATGACTGGCCAATGCGAGCTCCGTGCCTCCGCCCATACACGAGCCGTTGATTCCCACCACAAACGGTTTTTTAAGGTTTTCAATACGCAGCAGAATTTCATGACCGGTCCAGCTCAGTTCCGAAAGCTCCTCGGCGGTTTCCCGGGTTTTAAACATTTCAATATCCGCCCCGGCTATAAAATTTCCCTCCTTACCACTCACCAGTACGGCGCCTTTCAGAGAGTCATCAGACTCCAAGCGGTCCAGAATGTCGGAGATCTCATCAATCAACGCTTCATTCAGCTTATTCACTTTCTCTCCCGGCGTGTCCATGGTGATAACGGCAACATCCTCAATGGTCTCAATCTGAAATATTTTTTGGCTGCTCATGTGTGTGGGTTTTGAAGTTTTACAAACTTGTGTTCCAAAGTTTCCCTTCCTTCGCAAGGAGGGGATTTAGGGGTGGTTGAAATCTACTTTTCTAAAAAATCTAAATTTATTTCTGAACTAATATCGAGAAATAACCACCCCTTGCCCCTCCTTAAAAAGGAGGGGATAATTACTCTTTATCAATCTTCATTCAACAACATTTAATTACAGAATTATGTCTTCTCATACCGCTCAATAATCATCGCGTGTCCCTGCCCACCTGCGGCGCAGGCTGCAATCAGGGCGTACTTGCCGCCCTCTTTTATGAGGCGGTTTGTGGCTGTAGTAACGAGCCGGATTCCGGTTGCTGCAAACGGGTGACCAATAGACAGCGACCCACCCCAGGCGTTCAGTTTATCACTCGGAACCTCACCAACCTTTTGGTCACGATTGAGCCGGGTTTTTGCAAACTCATCGCTGGCCAGGGCTTTGAGTACGGTCACCATCTGACCCGCAAACGCTTCGTGAAATTCGAAAACATCGATATCATCAAAAGTTAAATTCATTTCGTCGAGTACATTAGGAACGGCAAATGCCGGACCGATCAGCAGCTCATCGTCGGGTCGCTGTGCCACGTAGCTGTAAGCGTGTAAAATCGATTTCGGCTGATACCCTCGCTCCAATGCTTTCTCCTCACTCATTACCAAAGCCGCGGAGGCTCCATCCGTCAGAAATGAAGCATTCCCCGCCGTAACAGTTCCGTGTGGTTTGATAAATGCCGGTCTCAGAGATTCAAGTTTCTCCAAAGATGTATCGCCGCGAACGCCGTTATCTGAATCGATCAGCTTTTCACCGTTTTTAACAGAAACCGGATAGATCTCCTCCCGAAGGTGATCTTTGGCCTGATCCGCCTTGTGATGGGACTGCAAGGCAAATTCATCCTGTTCGCTACGGCTTACACCATACTTCGCAGACATCTTATCGCAGCTTTTTCCCATGGTTTCGCCCGTAGAGAACTCCGAAATAGAAGGAATCTCTGGGAGCAGATCTGATGGGCGCAAACCTTTGAAAAATTTAAGCCAGTCCGTTGGCTTCCGGTACTTTTGTGTTTCCAGTAATTTCTGCCTGAATTTCTTTCTGAACCGGATCGGGATATCGCTCATCACTTCAACCCCACCCACAATAGCGCCTTCAATATGCCCCAGTCTGATGGAGTTCATCGCTGAGGTTAGCGCTACATTGGAAGAGATGCACGCCATGGATACAGTGGTTGCCGGGATATGATCGCCCAAGCCAGATGCAAGAGAAACCTCACGCGCCACATTACTTGTATTGATATCCTGAATAACATTCCCGTAGTAAAGGTGGTCAATATGCTTTGGGTTCAGTTTTGTTTGATTGATGAGCCCGGTAACGGCAAATCGCCCCAGATCATAAGCCGAAAACTTCTTAAAATCTGTTTGAGAACGAAGAAACGGAGTACGTCCGCCATCGATAAAAACAACTTGCCGGGTTGAAGAATTTTTATCCATAAGAAAAAAGGTCAATATGATTTATTGGCACAACTTAACAGTGTTAAGTATGTCTGTATAAATAAAAAAATTTTTTCTGGTAAAAAACTGTTTTGTGGGAGTGAAGAAGTTCTTATATTTGGAATCTGTTAAACAAAAAAGGGGGCAATTAGCTCAGTTGGTTTAGAGCACCTCGTTTACACCGAGGGGGTCGGGGGTTCGAATCCCTCATTGCCCACATATTTAGAAGCCTTGCAACGATAGTTGTGAGGCTTTTTCTATTTATGGGATATGAGTTACTACGTTTACATACTTTACAGCGTTAGCGTTGACCGCTATTTTGTGGGACAGACCTCCAATCTTGAGAATCAATTGAAACGCCATAACGAGGGCAAAAACAAGTACACCAAATCCGGAATTCCCTGGAAGTTGATGTATCAGGAGGGTTTTGATGAGCGGGCTGAGGCGATGTCCAAGGAGGAGAAGATTAAATCTTCAGAGAGCCGGGAACAGCTAAGGAGGTATATTGAGTCTGGAATAAATGAGTTGAATAGATGTTAGCTCAGCCATTCTATTCCAAGGCTTCCAACGGCAGGTTGGTTTAGAATATCCAGTTTTTATCAGGTAGGGAGGGAAACAAAGTTAATTTATGCCACCCACATTCAGAAAGCTTTACAAAGGTAGTTTTAAGTTTTTTTTCAAATTTTGGTCTAACCCCCTATTAACTGGATAAGTATTCTACTTTAGAGAGTTCACATTGTAGTTTAGTTTCGAGATTGGCCTGATAAAGGTCAATTCCATTTTCCATCAAATATTGTTTAGGGCTCTTATAGCCGATTCCAGAATGAA
>NZ_MDWE01000032.1 GCF_001715195.1 Rhodohalobacter halophilus | reverse complement strand
CTGGCTGCCATTATCGCTGCGAACCGTAACTAATTTCGGCAGCGAAAGGCTGTAACGGCTCAAAATATCGGCAAACAGTTTGTAAGCTCCCCCATTTTTTGGACCACTTAAAAGTAGAGAGTTTCGGTTAAGAACCACATTCGATGGGTGTTTTGTATCCCAATGATTTGTGTGGTCGTTTGTGGTTATAATCGTGTTTCCATTGTTGGGTTTTTTCTCGCACGTCATCCAGGGTTTTAAAGATGTAAGCATGTAACAGTTCCGATCGAATGCTTCCGTTTAGTCGTTCAACATAGGCGTTCTGTGTGGGTTTGCCCGGCTGTATAAAGGCCAGTGTTACATGATTGTCCTTGCACCAATGGTCGAGTTTCCTGGAGATAAATTCCGGTCCGTTATCCACCCGGATCATCTGCGGCAGTCCGCGACTTTCTTTGAGCTGGTCCAAGACACGGATCACGCGCAACGCCGGCAGGCTGGTGTCGGTTTCGATCCAGAGTACCTGGCGGTTGTAGTCATCCATCACATTGAGCATCCGAAAGCTTCGCCCATCCCATAGGCTATCGTGCATAAAGTCCAGACTCCATACCTGATTCACGCCCTCAGGCTGGAACAACTGCTGCTTGGCCCGTGCCGGTAATCTCTTTTTCGCTCTTCGCCGAATATTAAGCTTCAGGGCCGTATAGACACGATATACCCGCTTGTGATTCCATCGGTGGCCCATCAAGCGAATCCGATAGTAACACTGCCAGAAGCCAATGGCCGGGTGTTTGGAGGTTAGCTCCAACAGCGTGTCAATAATCATCTGAATGTTTTTTGGCTTAGGCTTGTAACTATAGCTGCTGCGCGGGAGGTTCACTGCCCTACAGCCCTGACGAAGGCTTACCTGATGCTCGCTGCGCATCAGATCAACCATCTCCCGTTTTACCTCAGGACTTACAGTTTTTTTCTACAGCATCTTTCAAGGCGTGGTGTACCAAACTCAGGTCGGCATACATCCGCTTGAGCCGGGCATTTTCTGCCTCCAGTTCTTTGATCCGGGCCAACTCACTCACACTGAGTCCTCCATACTTGGCTTTCCAATTATAAAAGGTCGCATCACTGATTCCATGTTCTCGACAGATGTCTCGAACCTTCAGTT
>NZ_MDWE01000031.1 GCF_001715195.1 Rhodohalobacter halophilus | reverse complement strand
GTGATTCAAAGAAGGTTAAGACTTTTTCTTGTTTCGATTTTTAGTTTTGGCTTTCGACCAAAAAAGTGAGCCTACCCATCCCGAAAATGCGCCAACACCAATGGCGAGTGCAAGTGAGATCACAAACTGAGTGTGAATCATATTGGATATGAGAATACGGCTGACAAAATAGGTAATTACTGCAACCATATATCCGATAATAAAACTGGATATCATATCCTTTGTTTTAAGATTGACGACAAAAAGAGCCACAAATGACGCCACAATTCCAATGGCAACCCAGGTGAGGATAAACGTTGTATCTGTAAAATTAATAGCTCTTCCTGAGTGCGTCCAAAGCGGAATGCCGGCCGCAATCGTTGAGATCAAAATCGCTATCAACTTATAGTTTTGCCTTGTAGATTCAATCATGCCATTAGAGATAAAGTTAGTTTTGAATGGTTAAATAAGATAAAAAAGCTAAAGGATGTTTATGAAAAAACATTCTTTAAAATGAATTTAATTGAAATAAAAGCTGCGGAATTTAGTTTTCCTTGATAATCAATAAATTGAAATGAATGTAAAATTTAAATTAACATGATGTATAAGTGCATCTCCTTTTTTATATTTGACAGCCAATCATTTTAAAGTAAATGTGATTTTATAATGGATATTAAATTTGTAAAGCGTTCTCAGGTACAATCAAGTAAACGAAGATCTTCAAAATTTAAACCGCTAATGGATGCGCTGGATAAACTGGAGCCGGGCGGACAAGCTGTTGAGGTTAGTTATTCAAATGAGAAGAGTGTGAATTCGATGCGTACCGCTGTATATCAATACAACCAGGAAAACAACGTAAAAATTAAAAGCGGCAAAGACGCTAATAATAAGAAGATCTATTTCTATAGAGAAAAATAGATCATTTGAAAAGTAATTATGGCATCCTTAGTAAAAATAGGGATGCCATTTTTTAATGTGTGATCATTAATTTACATCTGCCCAATTAAGATAGAGCGACCTCACTTCCTCAATTTTTTCCTCAAGATTCTCAAGTGTCCAGTCTTCTGTATCAATTGGATCATGTATATGAGCTGTTGCTTTTCCTTGTTTTGTAAACAGAAACCCACCTTTGCTTAATTCTCTATTACCTTCAAAATAGATGGGAACAATCGGATAGCCTAAATCCATAGCCATTCTAAAAGGACCCTTCTTGAATGGTCCAATGACACCTGGGTGTTTGCGTGAACCTTCAGGGGCGAGCATAACGGTTAAGCCTCGTCTTTTTATCCGGTCTACATTTTTTTTAAGTGTTTGAACGGCCTTGTCAGACTTCTCTCTTCGGATGAAAACCTGCCCGGTTAATCGTCCCAAAAGGAAGAAAAGTGGATTGTACTGCAGTTGCCATTTGGCTACAAATCGAACCCTGGGAAGGCCAAGGGCTAAAATGGTGAGGATATCTAAAGTTGAACTGTGATTGATGATATAAACTGCGGGATAGTGAACGTTACCTGAATGCTTTTTTATGCTAAAATCTATACCGGCAACAGGAAAAACGGGTTTTACAATGAGTGGGGCTATTTTTTCAACGACGAAATTACTTAAACGACCTGCCGAAATAAATAGCAGAATCAGGATGAACGGAGTCATGAAGAGAAGCATCAAAAAAAACAGTACGATAGCGAGGGAACTGCGGATATATTCCGTGATGGTTAATCGCTGTTTACTATCAGACATATTTAAATTGTAAGGATGGGATGCTTGCTTATAGATTGATCAAACTACCGGAAAACATCTTTAAAATGTTTGATCTCAGGCGCTTCATTTTTCTTCTGAACAATGGAAATAACATCAAACCGGGCAACGGCAGTCTCCATTTTACGTTCATAGAGCCAGGCTTCGGCCGCTTTGCGAATATTCAACTCCTTTTCTGGCGTGATGGAGTCCTCCGGTTCACCAAAATAGGTGCTGCTTCGGAACTTAACTTCTACAAAAACGATGTAATTTCGATCGGTAGCCACAATATCAACTTCGGCTTTTTCAAAAAAATAGTTTCGGTCAAAAATCAGCCAGTCTTTCGATTCCAGGTATGCTGCTGCAATATCTTCGCCCCGGTTGCCTATGTCTCGATTAGATTGAGTCATGTTTAATCTGTTTTCGATTTTCCGGTTCCTTTCAGTGACTGATGGGCTTCGGCCAGTTTAACCAGATGCTTTAAAAAAGTAAGGTTATTCTTGTTGATGTAGGGCAGAAGTGCTTTCGTAAAACGATCGAACATCTCAAGAAATTCAACAAAATTTTCTATTCGCTCTTTAAAATCAGCCTCTTCAATGCTTAGGTTTTCGGACTGTTGTAAAATGGAGAGAGTGTTCGATAAATTTTCCTTGATGGGTTCAACCTCTCTGAACTGCCTCTCCTGAATAATCCTGGATACGATGGTCCACACTTCCTGTTCGGCAGTAAAATAATCTTTGCGCTGCCCTTTATAGTGAACTTTCTGCACCAGCTTCCACTGAATCAGATTTCTGAGATTCATGTTAGCGTTGCCGCGGCTGATGCTCAATTGGTCCATAATGGTATCAGTATCGAGCGGCTCACCTTCGGCGTATAGAAGAGCATGTATTTGTGCCATGGTCCGGTTGATACCCCAGGCAGAGGCCATTTCACCCCAAACCTGAACAAATTGGTCAATAGCCTGCTGATGTATCTCCTTTTTAGACCCGGCCATAGAATCTTAATTCTTCTGAATTGAACAACCGCAGGAACTACCGGCTTCAGAGCTGCAGGTGGGTTCAGGTTTACTGTTTTTGTAATCAGTATTGTAGAAGCCGGTACCTTTATAAACTACACCTCCGCCACCTGATATCATTCGTTTTACCGGCTGTCCGGTTTCAGGACATGAGGTAAGTGCATCATCACTCATACTTTGAAAGATTTCAAAAATAGACCCGTCTTCCCGCTTATATTCGTATGTAGGCATTGCAACAATTGTTTGGTTTAAATTTCCGAAACATATCAGCAGAAAATGTGCCAATTATGAATTTCTGAAAAAATTGACAATCGATTATGTCAATTCAGAGATCCCTGTTTTTAAACGTTTGGAAGCCTCCTGAAGATCTGACATTGAAGCGGCATAGCTGAGTCTCAAACCTCCGGGCTCTCCAAAAGCATCACCCGGTACGGTGGCAACCCCATGCTCTTCCAGCAAGTAGAGAGCTAAGTCAGTAGTTGTTTGAAGGCGCTTGCCTGAAGGAGTTGATTTACCAAGAATTCCCTGAACATCCGGAAATACATAAAACGCACCGGAGGGTGTAAAGCACTCTACACCGCTGATTGAATTGAGCTCTGCAACGATAAAATCTCGTCGTTCTCTAAAAGCTTTTCGCATCTCCTCAATCGGTTTCATTGGGCCGGTGTAGGCTGCAAGCCCGGCTTTTTGAGAAATGGATGAAGGAGCGGAGGTCTCCTGACTCTGAATTTTTGCTACTGCATCTGCAATTTGTTTAGGACCCGCCATATACCCAAGTCGCCAACCGGTCATAGCAAATCCTTTGGAGAAACCGTTTATAATAACCGTACGGTCTTTTAGCTCAGGGGCAGCATTGAGAATACTTGTGTGATGATCATCGAAAACAATATACTCGTATATCTCATCTGAGAGAATCAGTATGTCAGGATGATCTGCAAGAACATCAGCCAGCTCCCGAAGCTCCTCATCTGTGTAGCATGCACCGGTTGGGTTGGATGGCGAGCAGAGAATAATGGCTTTGGTTTTCTTTGTAATTGCATCAGCGAGTTGCTCTGCCGTCAGCTTGTAGTTGTTGCTGAAGTCAGTTTTTACCGTTACGGGAACTCCTTCAGCCATTTTTACCATCTCAGGATAGGAAACCCAGTAGGGTGCAGGGATAATCACTTCATCGCCCGGATTGATGGTGGCAAGTAATGTAAAACCGATTGACTGTTTGGCGCCATTTGAGCAGACAATCTGTCCGGAATCATAATCAAGCCGGTTGTCTCTTTTTAATTTATGGCTGATTGCCTCACGCAGTTCCGGCATGCCGGTGTTCATTGTGTAACCGTGAAAGCCATTTGTAATGGCTTCAATTGCCGCATTGCAGATATGAGACGGGGTTTTGAAATCAGGTTCTCCGGCACTTAGGGATACAATTGATTTGCCTTCTCTTGCGAGTTCTTTTGCCCTGGCAGTTATTTTTAATGTTTCGGACGGAGATAAATTTTGAGCTCTTTTTGATATCATAAATTCCTGAAATTTTGATTGTACGCCAAAGGTACCAAAAAGGGCGTTGTTTGTCTATCGGGTTCTTTGGGTGAGTAATAAGTATTGAGTGGTAAGCATCGATTATTAAGTACTAAGCAGTGGGTTTGGTGGTTTGTATGCCGGAGACATCATTTTCTTTACCCGATACCCGATTACTCAAGATCCCTCTCATTTAAAAGAAACTGGGCAACTGCAGCCAATACGATAGCGTGGTGTACAGTTCCGTTTTGAACTAAGGATAGAAAACGGTTAAGAGGCATGGTGTGAACTTTGATATCTTCAGAGCCGTCCGGATTGTTACTTCCCGTGTATGAGCAGTTTCTGGCTACATAAAGATGTGTGAAGTTGTTTAAAATGGCGGGGTTTGAACTGGTTCTGCCAAGCTTTTCCCACTCATCAGAAAGATAGCCGGTCTCTTCATGCAGCTCACGTTTGCAGGCTTCCAGCGGCTTTTCTCCCGGATCCACCATTCCGCCCGGCAATTCCAGCGTTGTTTCATCAATACCAACACGGTACTGCTCAACCAAGACAATTTCATTTTCAGCAGTGAGGGGGATTACATTAATCCACTCCGGTGCTTTTAAAATGTAGTACGGGTGATTGGACTGAAATTCGGGTGGATTCAGTTGTAATTGATGCAGAGAAAAAATGGGAGTTTCATAGAGTTTCTTATCTTTGAGCAGTTCCCATCCGGGTTTAGAAAATTTGAACATAACACTCATCAGTAACCTCTTTTATGGATAAACGACTTGAAATTACAAAAGACTCATTCAGCAACGAAAAAGAAATCGAGGAGCTCGCCAACAAAGCGTGCGATATGATGGAGGAGATCTACGATGAGGGCGATTATCCAAAGTTGATGATCAAACGGTCGTGGTCGGAGCATAACCCGATTATAACCGGAGAGATGGCGCTTCCGCACGCCTACCGGTGGTATCTGACGCGCGAACTGAAAAAACTGATGCAAAAGGGAGCGGATGTGAAAATATTTCCATCCCGTCCCCGGGTTGAAATGAATGACCCAAACCTGTTTGATAATGCTGATGAGGATGAGTGGGATATCACACAGAAGAAACTTTTCCTGTTTACTCCCGAACGAATTGATATCTCCCTAAACCGATTGGAGCACTATACCGGAACACGCCCTCAGGATTTTCAGCGGTACATCCTGTTCACCAACTACGATATGCACGTTGAGGTGTTTAAGGAGCGCTACCCGGATTGTGTAGAGCCAAACCGGTCTGTACAGATGCCGGCCTATCATCACAAACTGCCCGATAATAAAGGAGTTACACTGATTAATATGGGGGTGGGACCGTCTAATGCTAAAACGATTTCAGATCATGTGGCGGTTCTGCGTCCCGATGCCATGATTATGGTCGGGCACTGCGGCGGACTCCGAAACCACCAGGAGATCGGGGATTTTGTCCTTGCCACCGGCTTTATGCGCGAGGATAAAGTTCTGGATGATATTCTTCCGCTCAACATTCCAATCACGCCCAATCACCTGTTGAATGTGTATCTGAAAGAGGTGATGGATAAGTATGACAGAAATTACCGTCTTGGAACGGTCTATACTACGGCGAACCGGAACTGGGAATTCATTAAAAAACGAACGGTTGAGCAGATTCACATCAGCCGCAGTTTGGCGGTGGATATGGAATCGGCTACGGTGGCGACCAACGGATACCGCTACCGCGTGCCGTTTGCCACTCTCCTTTGTGTAAGCGATAAGCCGCTGCATGGAAAGCCAAAACTGACCGGCGCAGCGCAGTCATTCTACGAAAACTCCAAGGAGCTGCATCTGAAAATGGTGATTGAGGCATTGGATCTGAGTAAAACATACTATCCTGAAGGTTTGCCCAACTCCAGCATTCGTGCATTCAACGAACCGTTAATGGGCGGAGCGGAATGATTTATTGGCGAGAGGAAAAAGGCGAGAAGCGAGTTTAGTTTAGAATATTATCTACTATAAAATTGAGCCGGCAGATTCGAAAGAGTCTGCCGGTTTTTTTATGTCCCGTCCGTCCGCTATGCGCGGTCAGACGGGTCTGGTTGTTACTCGTGGCACGCCTTAAAGTCGTACCACGAATGGTTGAGATTCATGCCCCCGTCAGACCGCTATGCGCGGTCAGACGGTCATAATTATTAAGGATTTAAACAATGCCTCGGTATTCTGTAAATGACTACAGAAGGATAAAATTTCTTTAAAGGGCAAATATTTATTGTTTATCAATAAATATTTGCCGTAATTGGAGATGAATGTATGATCTAATACTTGACGATATGATACAATATTTAGAAAAAGAACTCACTCTGCTTCGTCAACTGGCGTTTTTGTCGCTTTTTGGGGCGGTAATTATGATCGGTTTTGTGGCCTATACGTTGGCTGTTTTTATTCACGATGGAGGTGTGGGTAGCATGCCGGTAGAAACTGTTTCGAAAACGAGCGGTGATATGCTGTCGGAGAGTATTGAGGTCTCTCAGCGTAAGGAAACTCTCTATATAACACTGCCTTTTTCACTGGGATTGAATGTCTATCTCCTGATGATGGCTGAGTTGCTTAAAAGTTTAGCGCTTGTAGCTGTTTTCTTCCTGATGGCAAAGTTTTTTCATCTCGTTGCCAAAGGACAGCTGTTTATGGCTCAAAATTCCAAATACCTGAAATTTGCCGGTAATACTGTGGCAACAATTGGAATTTACTACTACCTCCGAGGCTTTCTTATTTCCTATTTGATCCGGGATGAGTTGTCTGCGCCGGGGAGTGAGATTAGCGGCTCAAGTGGCTATATGGTTGAGTTTATTCTGGTGGGGATGATACTCGTGCTGTTTGGCTACATCATGGAAGAGGGGCGTAATATTTACGAAGAACAAAAACTGACGGTGTAGATATGAAAACTTTCGGAAGCTGGTCTATTATTTCATTTCTGAGGTTTGTAGCCCAATTCATCTGGGCGGTTCTGCTCGTTACCATAGCCGGACAACTTCTGATGCTGGGCATTTTTGTTTATTCGGGGGGTGAGATTGGAGCTACGTTTTCGGTATATCTGGATTCATCTTTTTTAGTGAATCATCTAAAAGAGGTATTATCGGGTGAGCAGGCGTTTTTGTTTTCGGCCGGAAGCGTAGAGATGAGTTTTATGCCTCTGAAGGGTGAGGTGATGCTCGGCGCGATATTGCTTCTTGTTCAAATAGGAATTTTTGGATTAGCGCTTTACGGATTTTCAGTGCTGAAACGGGTTCTGGACGCCATGCATAAAACGGATACATTTACGATTCAAAACGGATCAGACATTCGGATTGTGGGGTTTCTTTTGGTTATAGCCGCGCCTCTCAGATTTCTTTTCGAGTGGGGAGTAAAACTCTATTTTGATTCTCATGTTATGATGGATGAGATCACAGCTGTACTGCCTCCGTTTGATTTTACTCTTTTCTTTGCCGGCTTGGTCTGCTTTGTGATTGCCGAAATTCTGAACCGGGCAGCTATCATGCACGAAGAACAAAAATTGACGGTGTAGATTATGAATTCACTTAAAGACAAAAATTCAGTTTATTACTCATACGCCATTATCAATTTTCTTTGGTACGCGTTGTGTGGAGTTGCAATACTGTTGATTGGACTCATTTTCGCCAAGCATACTTTTGGCCTGACGGTGGAATTTTTAAAAATTCAAATTCCGGTAGAAGCTGATCAGCTTACTTTTCAAACAGCGATCGACTCGTCCATGATCAGCATCGACTCAGCCACAGCTTTCCTAAATCTGGATTATATCATGAATAACCATTTTGGCCTTTATGTCGGAATGATCATCTCTTTGATAATTGGATTGGGTTTATCTCTGTTTGGTTTTTTTCAACTTCGTATGATCCTCAAATCAGCCTGGAATGATAAAGTCTTCACCCAAAAGAATATCAAGCGGCTTAAAATTATTGCCGGTTTGATCATAGCTTTCGAGCTCCTCGGGTGGCTTATGTATCAGCTTTTTGTGGTACCCATTGATGAACTTATGGTTGCCAATGAAATCTCGGTAAGCCTCGATTTTGAACTTGGCAGTTTTGTCTTTGGCTCCTGCTTTTTGCCCTTGCTGCGGTTTTCGAAAAAGGGCATGATATGTATCAGGAATTAAAACTGACGGTGTAACCATGGCTATCATCGTAAATCTGGATGTAATGCTGGCCAAGCGAAAGATGTCGCTCACAGAACTTTCCGAGAAGGTGGATATCACCATGTCGAACCTCTCTATTCTTAAAACTGGCAAGGCCAAGGCCATTCGCTTTTCCACACTTGAGGTGATTTGCGAGGCGCTTGAATGCCAGCCGGGTGATATTTTGGAGTATCGGGACGATGACTGAAAAGTCCGCCCGACCGATGCGTCGGCCACGAACCTGTTGTTACTCGTGGCACGTCTCCAAGTCGTGCCACGAATATAGTATTTGGCACAACCTTACCCGAGTTTGGGAACAACGGTTTCAGGGTTTTCCCGACTGACCGCGGGTAGCGGTCTGTCGGGGGATTTGAAAAAATTTTGTAAGGAACTCTCTGTTTTTGCCTCTTACAGATAAAAAGGAAAGAGATATGAGAACAGAGGAATTTGATACGAAAAAATATTTTGGACGAGCCGTGCGCGATATGCAGCCGGATGAACAGCCAAGAGAGAAGTTGCTTAAGTACGGAGCTGATTCACTTTCTGATGCTGAACTATTGGCCATTCTGCTGCGAACCGGTACCAAAGGGATGAACGTAATTGATGCATCGCGTGCACTGCTGGATCGATTTGACGGCCTCAGAAACCTTTCACGTCAAGACTGGCAATCCCTAAAAGTGATACCCGGAATTGCGAAGGTCAAGGCGCTCACGCTCGAGGCTGTTTTTGAACTATCCAAACGGATCCAGATGGCATCGCTGGGCGACCAGGTAAAAATTACATCACCGGATGATGCGGCCGCATTTTTTGCTCCTCGGTTGAGAGATCTTCCACACGAGGAGTTCTACGTGGCATTTCTGAACAACGCAAAAATTTTAACCGGATATAAGAAAATCAGTCAGGGTGGAAATAAGGCAACGGTTGTGGATGTGCCGGAGGTGATGCGCCAGGCCATTCTGAATCAGGCCAATTCTATTTTAGTGGCTCACAATCATCCGTCCGGATATGCAAAGGAGTCCGCTTCAGACATCAATTTAACAAACCGAATCGTAGAGAGCGGAAAACATATTGGAATTCCCTTGGATGATCATATTATTATTGCGGGAGACCGATTTATTAGCTTTCGAAACAAGAATCTGATTTGAAAGATAGCGTTATCACCTACGCGTTTAAGCTTATTTTTAATTTGCTCAGTTCAGATCATCTGTTATCTTCAAAGTTCCACAAAATAAAATCTGCCGGGGTATGGACTATTCAGAACTTGTAGAAGCACTTCAGAGGAATGATAGACAATCTGTAAACCAGATCTGTGCCGACTCTCTGGTTATTCTGAAAAAGTATTTGATCGCCCGAATGGGCGCAACGCCTGAGAATGCGGAAGACGCTGTACAGCAGATGTTTGAATATTTGATTCCCAAAATTCGTGAAGACGTGATTGATAATCCTGGCGGGCTTGCAAAATATATGATGAAAGCCGCCCGCCACACCTATCTCAACCTTTTACGTGATTACAACTTCAATGAGTATGAAGAGCTCGCGGAAGAACCGGTTGTGCCGGAAAATCAGATCTGGAATTTGATAAATGATGATCGTAAACAGATCTTAAAGCACTGTATTGATAAGTTGAAAGCTCACTACCGCTCTCTGGTCGAATTTCTGCTTACCTATCCGGAGGCGGATGCGGCCGATGTAGCCGAAAAATTTGATATATCAGTAAATAATGCGTGGCAGCGGAGACACCGTGTAATTAAGCACTTAAGCTCCTGTGCAGAAGAGTACAGCTCATAAATAAAAATTTTTTTGTAAGGATTTCTGACAAATGGTGCCATACATCCGGATACTGTATTCTAAAATCATTGAGATTCCGACATAAATACATAAAAAAAGAGAAATGTCAGATAAAGAAATCTACAGAGAAATTACCCGCTATATTGATGGAGAACTGTCAGGAAATGAGATTGACAGCCTTTGGGAGAAGTTTGTTGATAACCCGGAGTACTATAAGTGGTTTGAGACAGAGCTGCACTTGAGGGATTTGGCTAAAGAGGCCGAAAAGAGTAACATCACATCGATTGATTCCGTTAACGGTGCTAAACCTGAGAGAAATAACAAGAGCATGAAAGGCTGGTTCTATGCGGTCGCAGCCATCATAATTGTTAGTATCGGCCTTCAGTTCTATTCCGTGCAGGATACGGTTTCGATTCATCCTCTCTCAATATCACAGATTGAGATTGACGAGATGTCGGGAACCGATATTATGCGATCTGACGAGGTTACCGCTTCCTTTATTGATGTGGAAATAAGTCGGGGGCTGACGTTAGCATATGAAGGAGAGTATGAAGAGGCAGATGCCAAATTTAAATCCATTTTGATGGAGAATCTAAACCCTGAACAGGAAGCCAGAGTGATGATGAACCTCGGGATTCTTCACTACAACATGGCAAACTTTGAAGATGCTGCACGGTACTTTGAGGCTGCATCTAATTCTGAAGAGATGAATAAGTTTTTTGTGGAAAAAGCCTGGTGGTTTTTGGGGAATGCATACCTGAACCTGGAGCTTCTGGAAGAGGCAAGGGATGCCGTCTATAAAGTCTACAGTACCGATGGCAGATTTGCCGGTCAGGCTGAGAATCTGCTGGAAAAAATGGATGGAGAGTCAGAGTAAAAAAGTAGTATTCAGTAATCTGAGCATGTTTGGGTACTCAAATAGAATCGTAAATGCCAGGGATCGGTTCAGTTCCGTTTTTGATGTGATCCATCAGGAATTTGTGTACGGAAATTTCATCCTCACCCTTTATCCGTTTTACTTTTTTATACTTCCCTGACGGTTTCAGTATCCAGCGTTGCCGGTTATCCTTAAGGTAGAGGTCGAGGAAAAATTTAAGATATCTTTTAAGCTGATTGTTCTCGATCGGCGACAGCACTTCAACACGGGCATCAAGGTTTCGGTGCATCCAGTCGGCCGAGCCAATGAAGTATTTATCTTCACCGCTGTGATGAAAATAGTAGCATCTGGAGTGCTCCAGAAATCTCCCGATAATTGCGTGAACCCGAATATTATCACTCAACTCCTTTTTTTGAGGTATCAATCGGCAAACACTTCTGACGATCAGGTCAATTTGAACTCCTGCCTGTGATGCCTCATACAGTTTCTGAATAATCAATGGATCTTCCAGATTGTTCATTTTTCCTATGATTTGGGCGTTTTCACCTCGTTTAGCAGCATCAATTTCATGCTGAATGAGCTCCATCAGATGATTTCTCATCCGTTTTGGCGCAACCAGCATTTTGTTATAAGTCTGATCGGGTGCATAGCCGGTGAGCAGATTAAAGATGTCGCTCACGTCGGACGCAAGATCTTCCCGGCAAGTAAAGAAGCCAAGGTCTTCGTACAATTGCGCCGTATCGGGGTGGTAATTTCCGGTACCGACATGAATATAACGTCGGAGTCCGTCATGTTCTTCACGAACAACGATCGTCAATTTTGTGTGAATTTTTAACCCGGCAATACCATATGATACATGCGCACCGGCTTTTTCGAGCTTTTGTGCCCAGCTGATATTTCTCTCCTCATCGAACCGTGCTTTCAGTTCAACCAGAACAGCCACTTGTTTATCGGCTTCGGCTGCTCGAATGAGAGCGTGCATTCCCGGAGAGTCACTGGATGTGCGATAGAGTGTTTGCTTGATGGCAAGCACTTTTGGGTCGTTCGCGGCTTCTTCAATGAATCGTTGAGTGGAGGTTTCAAAGCTGTGATAGGGATGGTGTACGATGAAATCACCCTTTCGTATTGTGCTGAAAATATCTGGAAGATCCTCTTCCATTTGATGTTTAAAAACCGGGTGGAGAGCGGGAGTCCAGGGCGTATATTTCAGGTGATTGAATCCTTCCAGGTCATAGAGCTGGGTTGCATCCGCCAGGCCAAGCGGGCCGTCCATCTCAAAAAGGTCGTGTTTTTTAATTTTTAGCTGGTCGATCAGATACTGCTTGACATCGTCCGGCATTTCACGGTCTATCTCCAGTCGCACAATTTCAGAAAATCGACGCTCCCGGAGTTCATCCTCAATCATTTCAAGAAGGTCGTCGGCTTCTTCTTCATTTCTCTTTAAATCAGCATTTCTTGTTACTCTGAATATGTGGGCTGATATGATCTCCATTCCCGGGAAAAAGGATGAGATATTTGCCTTAATCAGTTCACTTGTAGAGAGAAGAGTGACACTTCCCGAACTCTTCTCAAGTGTGATCCATCTGGGGCGGTTGGCCGGGATTTTTACACGTGCAAAAAAATATTCATCTGACCCTGGTTGCTTCAGTTTTACAGCCAGCGATCTGCTTTTGTTGGAAATAAATGGAAATGGGTGAGCTTCATCAACAGCAAGCGGGGTGATGATCGGGTAGAGTTGAGTTTGGAAATAGTGGTCGGCTTTTGATCGAAGATCCGACTTAAGGTTTCTATACCTCTCAATTCGAATGCCCTCCTGGTTCATTGCCGGCATCAGGTTATTGAAAAAGCAGTTCCGGTAAAAGCTGATCATCTTGCCAACATCTTTTCGGATGGCAGTTAATTGCTGTTTTGGCGTCAACCCATCCACAGAAAGCTCTGTTACACCGGCATGGAATTGTCGTTTTAATCCGCCCACTCGCTTTTGATAAAATTCATCCAGGTTGGAGCACACAATTCCTATAAATTTGACTCTCTCTAAAAGCGGATTGCTTAAATCCTGAGCTTCGTGCAAAACCCTCCAGTTGAACTTCAGCCAGCTTAGCTCATAGTTCAGGAAGTAATCCATTCCGGCAAGGTTCAGCTCAGCAGGCCCTCCGTTTTTCTGAATTTCATATTCATTCAAAAATTCACTCATTGTATATTCGAATGCTTTAATAGTTGACCGATAGATCTGAGGCTCGAATTGCAATCAGGGCAGAAGATCATTGCAATGAAGCATTTTCATTTTAAGTTAAGTATTATAGTGTTACCAAAGTTTAAACAAATCAGACCTGTAGCACCTTGCAAAATCCACTTTTAGACCCCGAAGAAAAAGATTTTTCAGTAGAAGAAAATCTGCGTCCCTCTTCATTGAATGAATTTGTTGGACAACAGAAAGTGATTAACAATCTGAATGTTTTTATTCAGGCTGCTAAAAAGAGAAACGAAGCTCTTGACCATGTTATTCTTTCAGGCCCTCCGGGGTTGGGGAAAACTACTCTTGCCTATATCATTGCAGCTGAGATGGGTGTTCAGATCAAACCGACTACCGGCCCGGTACTGGAAAAACCGGGAGATCTGGCCGGACTGCTCACCAATCTGGAGCAGGGTGATGTGCTTTTTATTGATGAAATTCACCGGCTGAATCCGATTATTGAGGAGTATCTCTACTCTGCAATGGAGGATTATAAGCTGGATATTGTGATCGATTCGGGGCCGAATGCCCGCAGTGTGCAAATTGATCTGAATCACTTCACCCTGGTGGGAGCAACCACCCGTAAAGGACTGTTAACGGCACCGCTCAGAGCTCGGTTCGGCATAGATATGCGGCTCGACTACTACGATACCGAGCTATTGCAGCGAATTGCACTGCGAACGGCTCACATTTTGAAATTTGGAATTACGGAATCCGGCGCGCATGAGATTGCCCGGAGAAGCCGCGGGACTCCGCGAATTGTGAACAAATTGCTTCGCAGAACCCGAGATTTTGCCCAGGTGGAGGAGATGACGGAGATCAATGATCAAATAGCCGACAAGGCACTGAACGCATTGGATGTAGATCAAAACGGCCTGGATGAAATGGATGTGAGAATTTTAAAGGCAATTATTGAAAACTACAGCGGCGGTCCGGTTGGCTTGAGCACACTTGCCGTTGCCGTAGGGGAAGATAAAGGGACGATTGAAGAGGTTTATGAACCTTTTTTGATTAAAGAGGGGTTTATGCAGCGCACTCCAAAGGGGAGGGTTGCGGCAGCAAAAGCGTATCAATACCTGGGGATAAAGCAGAGTGGCAGCGGCGATGGCAATGATCTATTTTCGGCGGATAATTAAAAATCCGCAAAGTGAAAACCTTACAAATATTTCGTACTTTCAAACCGCTTTTAAATCAACGAATTAATTTCTACAGACAAATTGATGAAAAGATTATTTACTTCCGAATCGGTATCAGAGGGACATCCTGATAAGGTATCTGACCAGATATCTGACGCAATTTTAGATAAAATGCTGGAAGGGGATCGAAACTCTCGTGTAGCAGTTGAAACATTAGTGACAACCGGTTTGGCCGTGGTTTCCGGTGAGGTGACAACCGACTCTTATGTTGATGTGCAGGAGATTGTCAGAGAAGTTATTCGTGATATAGGATACACAAAGGCGAGCTATCGGTTTGATGCCGATTCGTGCGGGGTACTCACTACGATTCATCAGCAGAGCCCGGATATTGCGCAGGGTGTGGATGAATCGGGTGAGAAAAAGCAGGGGGCCGGCGACCAGGGCATGATGTTCGGATATGCCAACCGGGAAACGGAACAGTACATGCCGATGACACTTCAATATTCGCACGACCTGCTCCGAAAATTGGCACATATCAGGAAGGATACTGCATTGATGCCATATCTTGGCCCGGACAGTAAAAGCCAGGTTACCGTGGAGTATGACGAGAACAAACAGCCTAAGCGTGTAGATACAATTGTGATTTCAACCCAGCACGATGAGGGGGTAGAGCAGGCTCAGATTAAACAGGATATTAAAAAGCACCTGATAGGTACCGCGATACCTGAAGATTTTATCGATTCTGATACCATTCTGCATGTAAATCCAACCGGTAAGTTTGTGATTGGCGGTCCGCATGGTGATACAGGTCTCACCGGACGTAAAATTATCGTGGATACCTATGGCGGACGCGGTGCTCACGGTGGCGGCGCATTTTCGGGGAAAGATGCCTCAAAAGTTGACAGAAGTGCCGCATACGCAACCCGGCATATCGCGAAAAATATTGTTGCAGCCGAATTGGCAGATGAGTGCCTGGTGCAGGTGGCTTACGCTATTGGTGTGGCTGACCCGGTCTCCATTTATGTTAATACGTATGGAACGGGTAAGGTGGATGATGTAAAGCTGGCCGATGCTGTGATGAAAACGTTTGACCTGACTCCTGCCGGAATCATTAAGAGACTTGACCTGAAAAAACCTGTATTTAGAAAAACGGCTGCCTATGGACATTTTGGTCGGGATGAATTTTCTTGGGAGAAGCTGGATTTTGTTGATCAGATAGCGAATGCGGTAAAATAGTATTGAGTCCTGAGATGTGAGTCTTGAGAATTCCCTCGTCCGGAGTTCTGCTACGTGACGACAACCACGCAGCTCCGCTGCAAATAATGTTCTGCGTGAATACCGTCTCTGGTTTATTCTGAGCTCCATTCCATTCCCTCTGTTCAGCGGAGGAGTATACATTTGGTTGATATTCTAAAAGCAGCACACCCCTCCGAGGTAAATCGAAAACGAAGCTCATTTTGTGGAAATCAAACCACAATGTTCGTCACTTTTCCAAAACTCGTCGCACGAACCAGCGAAATGAACACCGGAATTCGGCAGACGAATGCGTGACACTTTTGCCGTACACCGTATATCATAGAGCATAGTGTCACTCTCTACATCTTGCCGTTGAAGCCTGAAGCCTGAAGCCTGAAGCCTGAAGCCTGAAGCCTTTCTTTATTTCTTTTTACAAAATGGTTCTGTTTATCTATGTTAATTCCACATGTTAATATAAACCAAACAGAGTCAGATTTATGAAAAAACTGTTTACTGTAAGTATGATGTTGTTCATGTGGGTGTTTAGCCTGCATGCACAAGATCGTCCGCATGTTTTTGAAGGTGCGGAAATCATCCCGATTACGGGAGATGTGATATCCAACGGTGTGTTGGTTGTGCAAAATGGAAAAATTCAGGCTGTGGGCGAGTCAGGTTCAGTATCCATACCACGAAATGCCGTTCGAGTTGATGCATCAGGCAAAGTAATTATGCCGGGATTGGTGGATACCCATTCTCATATAGGTGAAGGTGATGGCGGGGACCGGTCCGCAACACTTCATCCGGATGTTCGCATTATGGACACCATCGACCCGAGAAGCAAAACATTCTATAAAGCGCTTGCCGGTGGATTAACCACGGTCAATATTATGCCGGGTTCAGGCCACTTGATGAGTGGGCAGACGGTTTATGTAAAACCAAAGCCTGCAAATACAATTGAAGAGATGCTGGTTGTTGTTGATGAGGAGACAGGGATTTACGGGGGACTGAAAATGGCGAACGGTACGAATCCGCTTCGATCCGGAGGCACGCCTGGCACACGCGCAAAATCTGCCGCGATGGTTCGCTCCCTGTTTTTGAAAGCTCAGGACTATCAGAAAAAAATAGAAGAGGCTGATGGTGACCCTGAAAAGATGCCTGCGCGCGACCTTGAAATGGAAACGCTGGTGGAAGTACTGGAAGGTAAACGCATTGTTCATAATCATACCCACCGCCATGATGATATCCTGACGGCGATCCGCCTTTCTGAGGAGTTTGGGTATCGGGTTGTTCTGCAGCATGTGAGCGAGGCCTGGAAAGTGGCCGACGAAATTGCCAACTCAAACGTGATCGGATCATCTATTATCGGACTGGACTCTCCGGGCGGTAAGATGGAGACGATTGAGATCTTCGACATCAACGGAAGAGAGCTCGAAAGGGCCGGTGCCGAAGTTGCATTTCATACGGATGATGGAATTGTTGACTCCCGATTTTTACTTCGAATGGCTGCCCTGGCAGTGAAAGAGGGAATGAGCCGCGAAAGGGCTCTTGAAGCACTGACGATTTCCGGCGCTAAAATGCTGGATTTGGAACATCGGGTGGGCTCACTTGAAGCAGGAAAAGATGCTGACTTTATCATTCTTTCGGGTGATCCGTTCAGCGTCTACTCGCATGTTGAACAGACCTGGATTGAGGGAGAAAAAGCCTGGGATCGGGAAGATCCGGAGCAGGGTAAATATGCCACCGGAGGATACGATATTTTCCGGGCGTCCACTCTTCATACTCACCACTAAGGAGGTCTGACAATGAAAATCAAAGAAAATAACATAATGAAACGAGCAGGAAAATTAGCCGGATTAGCCCTTTTGCTGATTGGTTTTGCAGTATCGGTTCTGCCGGAGTCTGCTGATGCACAAATTGCCGTAAAAGGTGAAACGGTTTATACCATGAATGGCAATGCCATATCAAATGGGGTAGTATTGATTCGCGATGGAAAGATTGAGCGGGTTGGTTCTGCGAACCGGGTGAATATTCCTTCGGGTTATGAAGTGCACGAAGCGAAGGTTGTTACACCGGGATTGATTGATGCCCGTTCTGTGGTGGGTCTGGCCGGTTATTACAACCAGGATCACGATCAGGATCAGCTGGAAACTTCCTCGGCTATTCAGCCTGAATTGCGAGCATCCGATTCGTACAATGCCCGTGAGTATCTGGTTAATTTTTTGAAAGAGCACGGGATTACCACAGTGCATACAGGTCACGGGCCCGGTGCTGTGATAAGCGGTCAGATGATGATCGTAAAAACAACCGGATCAACGGTTGATGAGGCTTTGGTTAAAGATGGCACAATGCTCTCAATTACGATGGGGTCCGGTGTGAGTCGTGCATTTAGCTCTCCGGGAACCCGGTCAAAAACTGTGGCTATGCTCAGACAGGAGTTGATCCGCGCCAAGGATTATGCTAAAAAACGAGCTTCCGGTGAGACCAATGGCACCGACCTTAAGTCTGAGGTAATTGCAGATCTGATTGATGGTAAAATCACCGCCATGATCAACGTGCAGACTTCGCAGGATATCAACACTGCACTTCGGTTACAGCGCGAGTTCGGATTTCCAATGGTATTGGAAGGCGGAGCAGAATCTTATCTGCTGATGGATGAGATCAAAGCGGCGGATATTCCTGTAATTATCCACCCAACGATGGCTCGTCCCGGTGGAGCAATGAAAAATATGAGCTTCGAGACGGCTTCCAAACTGTTTGATGCAGATATTCCAATTGCATTTCAGAGTGGGTTTGAGGGATACGTTCCCAAAACACGAGTTGTTCGTTACGAAGCCGCTATTGCCGCCGCAAATGGATTGGGAATGGAGAATGCTCTCTACTCAATAACCGCAGGTGCAGCCAATATATTGGGAATTGATGATCGAGTCGGCTCACTTGAGCGAGGCAAAGATGCGGATATTGCAATGTTTGACGGTGATCCGTTTGAGTATTTAACGAAAGTACAAGGTGTGATAATTGACGGCGAGGTAGTTTACAAGCCGGAGTAGATCAAACCTCATGAATAACTAGAAGCCCTTCTTCAATAATTTTGGAGAAGGGTTTTTTAGTTTTTGATCTAAGGTTCACCGCGGAGGCACAGTGTACTTAGAGAATAATGTGTATTGGATTGCTGATTCTTAATCAAATCTGATGACCAGAAGCAAATTTAATTATATAGATCAGGTTAAGAAAACTCCGTCAGGGGTTTCCTGTTTATAGAAATCACAGTGCTATCAAAAAGGCTCCGGAGGAGCCTCCTGTATTTAATTTTTATTTGGCTAAGTTCAGTGAAAAGGAGGCACCTACGGAGCGTCGTTGTAAATTTCTTTCGGTTACTATATACAGGATATTCCTATGGAATAGGATGGTTAAAATTTCGATTTGTCGTTTTGCATGGAAATCCTGCATCGCTGACAGGTTTATTAAAAAAGGTCAACGCAACAAGTGTCTTTGCGGTGAACCACCTATTTCAGGCGGCATCGAATTGACGGTGATCAATTGTCAGGAAACATAAATTCAGATCCTTCGAACAGCTTAGAGTATTCGAGCCTTGGTGGCAGAATTGAGTGTTTAGGCCACAAAGACGCCAAGTCATGAAGTTACATGAAGATAAATCTGGGAAAGGTAAAGCTGTACGGAATATTAATATCCAATGAACACCCCTCTAAATTTCGTTTCACGTGTCGCTAACGCTCGGAGCCCCTAGACTTTTTACTAATTCAGTTCAGGCAATTGTTATAACCCATTCATGGGGTGTACACACGAGCGCGGGATTTATCCCCGCGCCCACATTTTCCTCCGCGTACCCAGCGCCACTGCGGTGAACCATCGAACGCACCAGGCTGATCTGATTGTTAAAGAATATTTGTTACCAATCATTCTGCCATTCGGGTAAATAGTTTCGTATTTTTACACGTTTTCGGAATCATCTAAACCACGCTTCATGAGCGAATCAGCTATCGAAAAAAAAGCAATTTCAAAAAACGGTACCCCAACTTCAGATCGTCCCATTGTTGTTAAGGGTGCCAGGGTTCACAATCTCAAAAATATCGATGTAGAAATTCCCCGGAATAAACTAACAGTGGTGACCGGTGTGTCCGGTTCGGGGAAGTCGAGCCTGGCATTTGATACGATCTACGCCGAAGGTCAGCGCCGCTATGTGGAGAGTTTATCGAGTTATGCCCGCCAGTTTCTGGAACGGATGGATAAACCCGATGTCGATTTTATGCAGGGAATCTCTCCTGCGATGGCTATTCAACAAAAAACAACCAGCAGTAATCCGAGGTCTACAGTTGGGACTTCTACAGAGATTTATGACTATGTACGACTCCTTTTTGCGAGAATTGGAAAAACGATCTCGCCGAAGTCGGGAAAGCAGGTTCAAAAGGATACCCCCGAAACGATCATCAAAGAGCTGTATGATGAGCTTGAGGAGAAGACCAAATTTTATGTTCTTTTTCCGCTCGATTTGAGAGAGGGAAGAAAAATGGAAGAGCAGCTCGCAGTGATGAAGGAAAAGGGTTTTACGCGTCTGTTGAAGCTGGATGACGAGCAGATGGTGGACTTAAGCGGTAATGATGTGGATCCGAAAAAGATCAAGCCGAAAGAGTTCCGGGTTTTGGTTGACCGCCTCGCCCTGAAAAAAGATGACGACGGACGAAGCCGGCTGGCCGACTCCATTGAAACCGCATTCAGGGAAGGCAACGGCCGCTGCTCAATCAAGGTAAGAGATGGTAAAGAGTTCCCGTTCAGTGAGCGGTTTGAACGCGACGGGTTGGAGTTTCTGGAGCCGACTCCGCAGATGTTTTCATTTAACAACCCGTTTGGCGCCTGCGACACCTGCGAAGGTTTTGGCCGCGTGGCAGGAATCGATGAAGATCTGGTCATTCCCGATCACGATAAGACCATTCGTGGCGGTGCCGTTGCCCCGTTCGATTCGCCAAAGTTCAGTAAATATCTGAAGGATTTTATAAAGGTGGCGGCGAAAGAGCAACTTCCAATCGATGTGCCATATAAAGATCTCGATAAGAAAACCAGGCGAATATTGTGGCATGGGAAAGATGGCTATGCCGGAATCCATGGATTTTTTGAAGATGTAAAGAGCCAGTTCTATAAAGTTCACATGCGAGTGCTCTACTCTCGATACCGTGGTTATAGCCGCTGCCCGGACTGTGAGGGCTTCCGTGTGCGAAAAGATGCTCTTTATGTGAAAGTGGGCGAGCTTCACATTGGTGAGGTTTCAGAGATGACCATCGGTCATGCAAGGGAATATTTTAATGATCTTACTCTCACGGAATTTGAACAGGCGGTAGCCGGACAGATACTGTATGAGATCCGAAAACGGCTCAAGTACCTGGACGAAGTTGGGCTCGACTACCTCACGCTCGATCGTCTTACAAATACGCTAAGTGGTGGTGAATCTCAGCGCATCAGCCTGGCCAACTCGCTTGGGAGTTCCTTGATCGGGAGTCTGTATGTTCTGGATGAGCCAACCATCGGGCTTCACCCCAGAGACAACGACCGACTGATCAATATTCTAAAATCGCTTCGGGATATCGGAAATACGGTACTGGTTGTGGAGCACGATCCCGAGATGATCAAGTCGGCGGATAACATAATCGACATAGGCCCCTTTGCCGGAAGTTACGGCGGTGAAGTGGTGTTTAGCGGCCCTTATGACAAGCTGCTGAAAGCAAAGACCCTGACCGGAAAGTATCTGAGTGGAGCGAAGGAGATACCTGTGCCTGAAAAGAGGAGGAAAGGTAACGGAAAAGCGTTGCTGGTTGAGGGAGCCTTCGAGCACAATTTGAAAAGTATAGATGTGGAGTTTCCTCTTGGTAAACTGGTTTGTGTAACGGGCGTTTCCGGCTCCGGAAAATCAACCCTGGTGCATGATACGCTTTACGCATCCATCCAAAATGAGCTGGGAACCTGGAAGGAGAAGATTGGTCGTCATCGAAAACTGAGCGGGCTGCGCCATGTTGAAGCAGTGGAGATGGTGGATCAGAGCCCGATCGGGCGTTCCACTCGATCAAATCCGGCTACCTATACCAAAGCTTTTGATGGAATCCGCGACCTGTTTGCCAATACGCGGCAGTCAAAAATTATGGGTTATACACCGGGACATTTCTCCTTCAACGTGCCGGGCGGGCGATGTGAAGCGTGTCAGGGCGAAGGTGTTCAGAAGATTGAAATGCAGTTTATGGCCGACATCGAACTGGTATGTGAGGAGTGTGGCGGCACACGTTTCAGGAAAGAGATTCTGCAGGTGAAATATCGGGGAAAGAACATTCACGATGTCTTGGAAATGAGTGTAAGCGATGCCATCGACTTTTTTGTGGATGAGTCATCGATTGTGAATAAACTACAGCCACTGGATGATGTTGGTCTCGGATATTTGAAACTGGGACAAAGTGCCACAACGCTATCGGGAGGCGAAGCTCAGCGTGTGAAGCTGGCAAAATTCTTATCCAAGACCAACAATGAGCACACACTCTACTTTTTTGATGAACCAACCACCGGACTCCATTTTGAGGATATCGCCAAACTGCTGAAGTCGTTTAACGATCTTGTGAATCAGGGCCATTCGGTGATTATTATTGAACATAACCTGGATGTGATTAAATCGGCTGACTGGATTATCGATATTGGCCCGGAAGGTGGATTTGGCGGTGGACAGGTAGTTGGAACCGGAACACCTGAAGAGATCGCAACCATTGAAGAGAGCCACACCGGCCGTTTTCTGAAGGAAATTTTGTAGTTAGCTTTTTCAAACAGGGATGTTGAAACATTCTTCAATTTCTTAAGTTTTATGCATTGAGTAACAAACAGTTAACCAATCCAGTAAAACATTATGAAAAAAGCAGTTACGATAATCACGTTTGTTTTAATGACACTTCTTTCATTTCAAGCCAATGCACAAGATGCCGTCAAAACCGGCGCTAAAGGCGGATTAAACTTTGCAACAATGAGCGACGGATATGACAGCCGGACTGGCTTTGTTGTAGGAGGGTTTGCAAAATTTGGGATTCCAGACTCACCTCTCTCAATTCAGCCCGAAATCATGTATAGTCAACAGGGTGGAAAAGTAGATAATAATGAAGTGAGGATAGATTATCTGCAAATACCCGTACTCTTTAAATTCGCAATGAATCAAAATACAACTGTTGAGCCAAACTTGTTTGCCGGTCCGTATGCAGGTTTAAGATTGCTTGCAGAACAGGATGGCGGTACCGGAGGGTTGTTTGGCGGAAGCACAAACATCGAAAGTCAAACTGAACAGGTTGATTATGGGCTATCTTTCGGTGGCGGAGTTGATATCGAAGTTGGAAATTCCATCTTTACTATGGATGCGAGGTACAACTTTGGTCTTGCCAATGCATTTACCGACAGAGATGGAAAACATCGTGTATTTGCCATTACGTTTGGGATTAGTCTTCCGAGCAGCAGTAATTAAGATTTTGGCTGAGAAGATCATGTAAATCTTTGTTTTAATGACCGAAATTGATTTATTGTTGTAACAAAGGTTGAGGGAAACGATCCTAAGTAAAACAAATCACATAAAACGACAGAGGAAAGACATGAGAAAGCTAACAAGCCTGCTGGTTGTAATTTTTATAACAACCGTAATGGCACAATCTGTGCACGCCCAGAGTCCGGTAAGTTTCGGGCTGAAAGCCGGGATGAATATTTCAAATCTGCATGGTTCAGATTTTGAGCCGGACGCCAAAACCGGGATACTATTGGGAGCTGTTTTAGATATTAATGTACCGGCACTTCCATTCGGTGTAGAGAGCGGGGTTTACTATAGCCAAAAAGGTGCCGAATTAAGTGGGGATAATTTCGAATCAAAAATAAAGCTGGATTATATTGAAGTGCCTGTGATGGCTAAATTTCAATTGGGCCCTCCCGGACCCATTACTCCAAGTTTAGCTGTGGGCCCTTACCTTGGATTTAATGTTAATGCCGAAGAGGAGTTCAGCAGCGGAGGTGTAACCCAAACTGATGATATTAGCGATGGCATTAAAGGTACAGAGTTTGGTGGCGTAGGAGCTCTTGGTCTGGATTTTAACCTTGGCTTAACTAAGTTGAATGCAACTGCACGTTACAGTTATGGATTTACATCGGTATGGGATGACAGTGATGTGGACAGTGATCGTAATGCAGTCTTCTCAATTGCCTTGGGCATCATGTTTTAAGAGCTGGCCGATTTATCTTTTTAACTGTAAGCCCCGGAATCTATTTCGGGGCTTTTTTGTCTTTTTGATATCGAGAACCGGTAGCTGATATACCCCATGCCAACTTCATGATTACAAAACTTCTATACCTAAACTGGAAACTGTTTTTGTCGAAACTGACGACGTTTCAGACAATTCTTCTGATTGGGTATAGTCTGTTTTTGATTGTAATGACAGTGAATTTAATGGGTTCGGCAGTAGTTGTCATTTTTCTCGACTCAACCGCAGAACTTGCAGTCGATCTGCCATGGCTCACTCCAGAAATTCATCAGCTTATCATCCTTGTGTTTGCGAACGTTTTCTGGATTCTGCACTTTTCATTTACGAGTACCCGTCTGCTCAACATGGAACAGAATCGAAAGCTGCTCTCATTTGGTTATCCGGCAGGTAAACTCTCCTGGCATCTTAACCTGATGGCGCTTTACCACCCGGTAAATATGATCTACAACATCACCTGGCTTGTTTTTCTCTCACTTCAGGTCAATAGCGGATGGAACATCCCTATTCTGGTTACGGCGGTTCTGCTCAATTACGGGATGATATTCTCCATCAAACACCGGTTTCTTCGGATGGTGGAAAAACGATTCAGAATCATCGTTTTCAGCTTTATTTTTATTGTGTTCGGGGTGATTTCATTGCTGACTATTTTTTCACGAAGACCGGAATCAGTTATCGGGCAATTTGCAGAGCATTTTACAGGTTTCATAGAACTTTTTTACTGGTTGCCCGGAGGGCTCCTCCTGAAATCCGCATCTTACTCCCATGAGCCGCTTCTTACCACCGTTCTGTTTGGATTCCTTTTTACGCTGACCTTTCTCATTTTTCGTGATCACTACTACAAAACAAAAGAAGGTTTGATGAAGCCCCCTGCCATTAAGCTTCGCCGGGAAGCAGGTTCACTTCTTCGCTTTTTAAAAAAGTGGTTAGGCAGCAATGCAGGAAAGTACTACTACTACGTGATGACTCACCCGTACAACAAGCTGCAGGTGTTCGCAATTGCCCTCATTCCGCTTGTGTATATACCGCTGCTTCTGCTGGTTGATTTCGGTGTAATTTCTACAATCTTGATTACAACCATGCTGGCAGCCATTCCGGTGGCGCTTCTCGGTATGGTGATGGCCAACCTGTTCGGATATGAGCACCGTGAGTTTTTGCTTCATCTGCAGCTCCCGGTTCCATTTGAGCGTCAATTAAAAGAGAGGGTGCTGGGGATCATTGTTGTGCCACTCTTTATTTTTTACGCAATAACCATCTTTGAGCTGATCTACCTGCCACAGCTCGGGTCCGTTTTCTCCATCTATATTGCAAATACATTCTTTTTTGTATGTTTCATGCTGATTTTTTTGTGGAGTTCATTTTATCAATATCAGCAGGCGAGTTACAGCTCATTTAGCTTCAAGCACCCTGTAATTCCACAAAAAGTGACTTTTACAATGTCATCCGCGATATTCATTCTCGGTTACACGGTTTTTGTTCCGCTTGGCGAATGGCACCCCTATCGGTTATGGGTGATGACTGGGCTGATCGGCGCAATCAGTATCTACTTATGGCTTAATTTTGATCTGCTTTCCAAAGCATTCAAAAATAAGATTTTGAATCAGCTTTGGAGCGACTATTGATTATCGGGTTTAATGTGTTCTCAATCTCATGACAAGATTATTTCTTGAACTTAACGGGAAACTTTGGTGGCGATCCCTGCGCGCTGTAGAAATTGGAGCAATTCTTTTTTACTCCCTTTTTCTCTTATTGGTATTTGGGCAATTTGTAGGTGTTGGATTTACATTGATATTCGCTTCCGATCACGCTGCTGTACAGGAACAGTTCCCTTGGTATACGGCAGAAGTTCAGTATATGATCCATCTGCTTTTTATTAATCTGGTCTGGTTTGCCCAGCTTTTCTATACAAAGATCAGCCGCCTTCGCCTTAATGATAACCGAAAGCTCTTAGCTATGGGCATGCCTCTGCACAGGCTAATCAACTACATGAATATTGCCGGATTTTTACACCCGGTAAACCTACTTTTTAACCTATTCTGGTTTATTTATCTGGGTTTGATGGCAACCACAATTATTCAGGCCATTATGGTATCCATTCTCATTGTGCTCAACTACGGACTGATTAATGCCATCAAGTGGAGATTTAAAAGGTTTACAGCAGGGAATTCAAATAGAATTAACGGGCTTTATGGGATGCTTGCAATGCTTTTTCTCATTTTTCTCGTTCAAATTGATTTGAGTCAGTATTTTGCCAAGCCTGATGTTTATGCTCCCATTGTAAATAACTGGCTGGTTTACACTCCCGGAATGGTGATCTACTCTTCCGCCATCTGGACCCCGGGGCAGCTCAACGTACTCGTAACGTTTGTTACGGTTTTGATCTGTGGCTTTCTTCTTCAACGAGATCTTTACCTACAAACCGAGCGTGCCCTTTTAACACCCGCATCAAGTGAATCGAATGACAAAGAGAACAGCGGGGTTCGGCTTTTTATCAAATGGCTTGGGCTCCATGGCGGGAAATATTTCTACTCTGTCTGGAAACACCCATTCAGTAAAACCCAGATTCTTCTCACCTATTTCTTTGTTATTCCATACATCATTTTTATCTCAACCGGAACAGAAAACGGTGGTTTTATGACATCTATTTTACTGTCTCTAATTCCGGTAATTTTCTTAATGGTGCTGATGGCAAATATGTTCGGTTTCGAAAATCGTGAATTGCTGTTAACCCTTCAGGCTCCCATACAGCGCGGTCAAATTATTCGGGAGCGCCTGCATACGGCTTTTAAGATTACGGCCGCAGGATTGCTCTCAGTGCTTATTTTTATTCCATTTTTATACTACTCTGCTGTAACCATGCTACAGGTTTTTATCGGGGTAATCTTCATCACACTGGTTTTTGCACACTACGTTTTTCAAAGCTCTATGACCAATTATAAAAAAATTGAAGACGTGAGTCTGATGTCTGTATCAAATCCGGTTGTGCCCGCTTCCGTGAATTTTACGGGTATGTTTATCGTAGTGCTAATTGGAATGATAACATTCCCCGTTTTGGAGAATTTACAGTGGTTTCACATTACGGCACTTCTTGCCGGTAATCTAATACTGCTGTTTCTGTATATTAAAAAGCTACAAAGTGTATCTGACTCTTTTAATGAAAAAGTGATCCCCCAGCTATGGAACGAGCTCTGATTATTGAGAAACTTACAAAGGCTTACGACAAAGAACCGGTTCTGACCGAGCTGGATCTGGAAGTACCAACAGGAACTATTTTTGGGTTGATTGGTCCCAACGGTGCAGGTAAAAGTACGCTGATCGGAATATTAACGGGCTTGCTCGACTACAACGAGGGATCCATTATCATCAATGGATTGAGTTACAACTCCTCGAATGAAATTGAGATCAAAAAAGATGTGGCATCTGTTTTGCAGCCACCTCTGCTATTCGAAAATTTCACCTCTCATGAGTTTATAACATACGTTTGTGAGATGTACGGAATTGCATCTCACGGGCTGAATGAAAAGATTAAATCCCTATTCGACTATTTTGAGATCACAGAATTTACTCATGTAAAAACCAAGCAGCTTTCCTCAGGAAGCCGGAAAAAATTGGCGTTTTGTGCGGCTATTCTAACAGAACCCAAACTGCTATTTCTGGATGAACCGTTTGAAAGCGTGGATGTGATATCGATCGGACGTATGAAAAATGTGATTCGAAGATTAAAAGAGAAGGGGACAACCATTTTTATCACCAGCCACATTCTTGAAGTGGTAGAAAATCTATGCGACGATATCGCCATTCTGCACAAAGGGAAAATCCTTGCTTATCTCGATTCAGCCACACGCAAAGAGCTGGAGAAAAACTCCAATTTAAATGAGATTTTCGAACAGTATGTGGAGTCGGGCGGACGCAGTGTGGAGTCGCTCAGTTGGTTGTAATTTCCGCTTTTCGCTTACCGGGACGGATCAGAGTCAAGCACACCAAAACAAATAGGCCCCCTGCAATGGCCGTTACATAAAATGTACCTTCCAGGCTGATATGCAGATATACGAGCCCAAGAATATATGGACCGACCGCCTGGCCTATTCTCATCACCATCCAGTTAACAGAGAGAAATGCAGCCCGAAACTCTTTGGGCGCATAGCCGGTCAGTAAGTTGAGAATACTCGGAATGTTCATACCCTGTGCCACACCAAAAAGTGAAATTGGAAGGATAAAAAACCAGATGTTATCAACCATTGGGATGATGAGAAAAATCAACGTATAGAGAATGGCCGCGGTTGTGATCAGGTTTTTTTCACTGAATCGCTGAGTAAGTTTGCCAAGCTGCGCGGATGTAATGGCGGTTACCAGGGAAGATCCGGACAGAATAACCCCAATGGCGAGCGAGCTTTTAGCAAATTTCTCATCCAACAGGATGGTGAAGAATGTGATGTATCCGCCGTAGAGAATGATAAACGTGAGAAACATGCCCAAAAACAGCCCGAGAACCATTTTAGACATCAGGGCAGATTTCACCTCCTTCAGGTAGAGGTTCATACCCAATCCATTTTTTTCACTGTTCTGATTCAGAAAAAAGAGAGCAAAAAGCCCCACCGGTATGGCAAGCAGGCTCAGAAAAAATGGGTAGTGCCAACCCAGTATTGCAAGGGCTCCGCCAATAGCCGGATACATCGCCGTGCCGATGCTCAGAACACTACCGTTATAACCCATAACGGTTGCCCGTTTATTGCCGGAGTAGAGATCGCCGATGAGTGTTAAATTGAGTACCCCTAACGCAGCACTCCCTGTTCCCTGAAAAGTACGAAACATCAGAAGCTGATCAAATGAGGTGGCAAATGCACACGCTGTTCCGGCAATTCCGAATAGAAAAAGGGAGGGAATCAGGATGACCTTTCGGTTGTACCGATCCGCAAGCACTCCAAAAATGGGCGTGAAGATGATTCCGGGAAGAGTGAAAAATGTAATCAAAAGCCCAATTTGATCGGAAGATACATCAAGTGAACGGGCAATGGATGGGAATGCCGGTGCTATACTGGAGACCCCCATTACAGCCGTGAGTGTGACTCCGAATATGATGTATAAGTTTAAATCTTTTAAAAGACTTCGATTCGACTCTTCTGAATTCAAAAAAGGAGTGTTATTGGGTGAAATTCTGTTTTAATTTGGGTGTATGAAAATAGGCCATTTATCAGAGAATTGAATAAAGTGTTTTAAACCATTTTCGTTCACGATTGCTTAGGTGAAATTTTTGATACAATTCGATAAAAAAAATTGTTACCATCTGAAGGTTCTAATTTAAAATATAAATACAGGTGTTGATTTGCTGATTAAAGAGCATGTGCTGACTGATGTTGAGAGTCAACAATACACAATTAAGTTTGCCAAGACGGAAGAGGAAGTTGAAGAGGCTCTTCGATTAAGATACAGGGTATTCAAAGAGGAGCTGGGCCGAGATTTTGATTTCAAAGAGGGTGTGGATAAAGATCGGTATGATGACCAGTCGCACCATCTCATTGTGGTTGAAAATAAGACGGGTAAAATTGTTGGCACCTACCGTATGCAGACGTTTGAGCAGGCTCAAAAGGGGAATGGGTTTACAAGTGAGGTAAGATTTGAAGTGAACACTTTACCTGAAGATGTGCTAAAAAATGCCGTTGAAGTTGGAAGGGCGTGTATAAGCAAAGAGCATAGAAGCGGCCGTGTTCTGTTTCTGCTTTGGAAAGGATTTGCCGGCTATCTGGAGCATTTCAATAAAAGGTATCTGTTTGGTTATGCCGCCTTAGATACAAGTAACCTGAAAATAGCCCGCAATACGTTCGAATATCTGAAAAAAGAGGGGCACCTGCATCCCGACTACTATATTGAGCCTAAAGAGGAGTTTAAACCGTTTGATAATCCCGGGGATGCAGAGAGTAAAGAGATCGAAATTCCGCCGCTCTTTAAAAACTATCTGGATGTGGGCTCAAAAGTAATTGCCGGGCCATCCTTTGATAAAAAGCTCAACCTGATACACTTTATGATCCTTTTGGATGTGGAGAAAATTTCAGACCGCACTCGAAAAATGTTTTTCGGATAGTCAGTAATTTAAATTAACCTGAAGGGAATGAGATCCTTTATCGCGTCCACAAAAATCTTTTTCCTGATCGTCTATACGCTCTCAATCTACCTGATCTATCTGCCTATTTATGCTCTGTTGAGGGTTTTTAGGCTAAGGGTTGAACCGCTCAGAAATCTCTATATGTACCTATGGTCGAAAGGGATGTGTACAGTACTGAATATTCGGGTGGTAACGGAGGGAAAACCGCCGGAAGCTCCATTTTTTCTGGTTTCGAACCATCTCAGCTATATCGACATCATCCCGCTCTATTTAAATGTGAACTGCACCTTTGTAGCAAAAAAAGAGGTGAGATCGTGGCCATTACTTGGGTTTATGGTAAAGACGATGGGCGTTATTTTTGTGGATCGATCAAGGAAAAGAGATGTAACCCGTGTAAATGAGCTGATTTCAAAAAGTCTGAATCGATATCAGGGGATGATTCTTTTTCCGGAGGGAACGACATCCGCCGGGGAGGAATTGTTGCCGTTTCGGCCATCCCTGCTCGATTTTCCCGCCAACAGAAATATTCCGGTCCACTACTGCTCAATCAAGTACAGTACTGCAGAACAGAAGGGAGATCCGCCAGCCGATGAATCGGTCTGTTTTTACGGTGCCCGTGATCCCTTTCATGTACATGTGATGAAGTTGGCGAAGAACCGCCGGATTGATTGTAATATCCGATTTTGTGAAAAACCCGTACAGTGTGATGAGCGGAAATTGCTTGCTGAAAAACTGCACACGGGAATGAGTAAAATTTTTGAGCCGACGAGTTAGTCAGGAAAGGTCGTTCATCTCTAAATAAAGCAACCTTCCAAAGGTTCAGAATCCTAGGAAGGTTGCAGATAATACAGTTGCGGTTTAATCTATCAGTGCTTTTTTGACCTGTTTTCTGCGTTTCTTCGAAATTCCGACCACAACAGTTGGAACGACGAAAAGCGTCAGAACCGTGGCAAATGCAAGTCCGCCAATTACGGATCGTGCCAATGGGCTCCACGTTTCGGACCCGGCTCCAAATTCGAGCGCAAGCGGAATCATAGAGAAGATGGTTGTCATAGCGGTAAGCAAGATCGGACGCATTCTGCGTTTGCAGGCTTCAATAAAAAGGGTGGTATAGTCGGGAGAATCTTCTTTCCCTTTGGTTTTCAGGTGAATGTAGTCGAGGAGTACAATTCCGTTGTTTACCACAATTCCAATCAGAATAACGATCCCGATGTAGGCAGGAACACTGAGTGGAGTTCCGGTAATGTAGAGGAACAAGAGGGAGCCAAAGAAGGCGAGTGGAACAGAGAACATCACGATAAAAGGATCGCGGAGATTCTCGAAAACGGAAGCCATCACCATGTACGTAAGCATTAATGCAAAAAAGAGCGCGAGCAAGATTTCGCCTGAACTCTGCTGCTGGGAGAATACCGAACCGGAAAATTCGTATCGGTATCCATCGGGAAGAATAATTTCATTTTCCAGTACGTCAACTACACGCTGCTGATACTCTTCCATATCACCCCGTACCATAATCATGACATCGAGCAGGGTTTCCCGGTCGCGGCGTGTAATGGTGCTGAGGCCTTCAACGGGGACAAACGCACCCAGGCCGGTAACCGGAATGCGTTGGTCTCCGATCTGTGCCAGCTCCAGCCCGAACAGGTCTTCCCGGTTCTGGAATTGGTCTCGATTATTTCGGACCTGAATGGCAATTTCGCGTCCCTCTTCTCTGTAGAAGCCCGCACGTGAACCCCGCGCTTGTGCACCCAGTGCGCTTGCCACACTCTGTGAAGTTACGCCGGTACGGCTGATTCGGTTTCGGTCGAGCTGATACTGAAGTTCCGGCATAGGGCGAGAGCGCGGATTACTTACCGACATAACCTGGGGGTCGTCGATCAGAGCGTTTTCCATTTCGAGTGTTAATCGCTGCAGGACTTCCACATCGGGGCCAATCAGACTGACTCGAATTCCTCGTCCTCCCCAACCGCCTCGACCCATCGGAATACCGCCGCTGCCGCCCAGGTTTGCAATTTCAATATTGATATCGGGTTCGCGAAGCATGGTTTGCAGTTCAGATGCGATGTCGCTGGTAGATTTCTCTCTGAGGTTTTCATCCACAAGGGTTACGCTTAAATTCCCGCCATTGGTTTGAGTACTGCGGCCTCGCCTTCCAATATTGGTAATTACTGTCTGTACATCAGGTGACTCAATGAGTTTACCGGTATATTCGCGAAGTTTTTCGGCTGTGGTTGCCAGATTGGTTCCGGCCGGGAGTTCAATCCGAAGGTCAAACTGTCCTTCATCTGTTTCCGGGAAGAACTCTTTCTGAATATCCTGAAACAGATAGCCGGCCCCGATGATGACAAGAACCACACCAACGGTAATGACATATTTTCTGGCCAGTATCCACTCTAAAATTTTGATGTAGTTGTTTTCAAGAGATTTAATCCAGGCGAATGTGTAGCTCTTTTTGAGAAACTCCTCTCGTTTCAGCAAAAGTGAGGCAAGTACCGGAATCAGTACAATAGAGGCGATAAACGAGATGGTAATAGAGATGGAGATGGTGAGAGCAAGGTCTTTTGCCACGGTTCCCTGAAAACCGCTCAAACCCATGATGGGTATAAAAACGGCAAGGGTGGTAAGGGTTGATCCAAGAAGGGCTCCCCCCACCTCATTGGTTCCATTTAACGCAGCTTTAAATCGGCTCTCACCCTTTTCGAGCTGGCTGGCAATACTTTCAGACACAACGATGGAGTTATCAACTAACAAACCGATCGCAAGTGCAAGGCCTGTAATGGAGATGATGTTTAGTGTGATATCGAGGAAATACATGAAGGCAAACGTAGCCGTAAGTGATACCGGAATACTCATTGCTACCACAAAGGCAATTCTCCAGCCGCCCATAAAGAGTAATAGTATCAGAATAACCACGACCAACGCAATAAGTGCAGACTGAGCCAGATTTGAGATTGAGTCCTCAATAAACTGCCCTTCGTTATTCAGAACCTGCATGGTTACACTTGCCGGCAGATTCGGAGCGAACTCCTGCATTGTCTGCACGACCTGCTGGGTAACATCCAGCGTATTTGCATCCGACTGTTTCTGAATTTCTACGGTTACACTGTTCCTGCCGTTAATCTCAACAATATTGGTGATATCTTCATAGTCATCTCTGACGCTGGCCACATCTCGGACCCGAATCGGCGCACCATCGCGCATGGTAACGATGGTTTGAGCGATCTGTTCAACATTGTCATACATTGAATTGGCCCGGATACTGTAACTTGTTCTGTCGGCTACAATACTGCCCACAGGCTGTTGAACATTATTTGACTGAATGGCTCCGGTAACATCCGAAGGGAGGAGCCTGTGGCGTGAAAGTGCCTCGGGATAGAGATCGACATAGATGTTACGGTTCAGGCCGCCGCGTGTCTCAGCAGAAGCTACCCCGGGAATTCGTTCAAAGCGGGGTTCCATAAATTCGACGGATAGTGTCCGGAGTTCATCCAGCCCCAGCACATCAGATTCCACACTGAGCTGCATAATAGGAGCACGGTCCGGATCAAACTGAAAGATAAAGGGTTCATTCGCTTCGGCAGGTAATTGCGGTCGGATACGGTCAACAGCTTCACGAACCTTCTGCTCGGTTACCATAATATTGGTTCCCGGCTTTAATCTAAGAATAAGAAATGCTCCTCCCTGTCGCACATTTGAGTCGAGAGATTCTACTCCTTCCACTCCCATAATTACACCCTCAATCGGTTCAACAACCAGCCGGAGCATATCGTCGGGAGCTACATTAGAGTAGTTTACCGACACCGCCATTACCGGAATATTGAAGGAGGGGTAGAGGGTCACCTTCAGGTTCATCAGGGAGAAGATTCCAAAGCCGATTACAAGCAATGACATCATGATGGCTGTTACCGGCCGCTTCAGAATTCGTTCTGTGATTGTGATTTTTTTCATATCGAATGCCTTAGCTTTTCAAAGGATCTTCCTTGTGAACCGCATCAAAGCCTGCTTTTTCTACCAGACTGTTGATCATGTTATACATACATGGAACGGCAAAGAGCATCAAAATGGTACTCATTGTCAGTCCGCCAATTACAGCTCGCGCCATCGGGCTCCAGGTTTCGGCTCCGGCACCCAGTTGAAGCGCGAGAGGAACCATCGCTAAAATCGTGGTGAAGGCGGTCATCAGGATGGGACGCAACCTGCGGCCGGCACCGTTTACAATGGCATCGTGCCTGTTCTGTCCGCGGGCTTGCAAAATCTTAATATAGTCGATCATCACAATACCGTTATTTACCACAATTCCTGTAAGCAGAACCAATCCAACCATGGCAGTTACGCTGATTGGTGTGGATGTCATCCAAAGGATCAGGAGTACACCGGTAAGTGCAAGTGGAATTGTTACGATAATGATGAACGGCTCAACCAGACTTTCGAACTGCGAAGCCATCACCATGTAGGTTAAAATTCCGGCAATGATAAACGCGATGATCAAAAAGAAGAATGATTCGCGCTGCTCTTCGGCAGAGCCGCCCAGTTCATACCGGTAACCTTCCGGGAAATCGATGGTTGAAATGGCTGCATTTGCCAGTTCTGTGGCGGTCCGAAGATCGATTCCGCCCAGGTCTCCCTCAACTTCAACCATTCGCTCCTGGTTGACCCGAAGAATGTTGGACGGCCCTGTGTAGCGGTCAACGCGGGCCAGGTTTTTCAATGGCATCCAAACACCGCCGGGAGTCTGAATTTGCAGCTCTTCGAGTGATGTGGATTGAGCTTTATCGATTGGGTCAATTTCGACAAGCACTTCAAATTCGAGGCCTTCGTCTACAAATGTTGTTGCAGTTGCTCCCTGTACAGCATTGCTGAGGGATGTGGCCACCTGTGAGGTCGTCAGGCCCACCCGTGCAATTCGTTCACGGTCCATCTCAACCCGCAGTTCCGGCCGGCCCTGATCTGCAGAACTAAACACGTTAACAATTCCATTGATGTCGTTGAGCTCCGCCATTACATCTGATGCAAGTGTTCGCTTGACATCCTGATCAAAACCGTAGATCTGAACGATTAGGCCGGTTTCGCCATCTGGACTCAGCGGATCTTCGCGAACTTCCCGGATATTTGCACCGGGCACGGCTGTAAGAGATGAAAGAATTGCAGATGTGATTTCCATCTGGCTTCGGTCTCTGTCACCAACCTCAACGAGTTCAACACGAATTCTGCCCTGGTTTCCACCGGGATTGTCAGCTCCTTCAATTCCAATTTTATCCCCGTAGTCAGAAACGATGAGGCGGGCTTCGGGCACTTCTTCCCGAATGATGTTTTCGGTTTGAATGATGGTTCGTTCCAGTTCAAACAGGCTTACACCGGGTTCTCGCTGCACTTCAAGAATGATAAAGTTTTCATCAACCTGAGGGAAGAACTCACCTCCCAGGAGATAATAGATCGGCAGGGAGGCCAAGAGCAGGGCAAATGCACCGAGTACAACCAAACCACTTCGCTTTAAACTCTTGTCGAGTACACGTTTGTAGCTGTTCTCAAGTCTGTCGAACTGCCGGCCAAGCCACGGGCCCACACGGTCTGAGAACAGGTTTTTTGACTGTTTGGCAATCCATCCCCAAAGCTTCAGAAATGGCCAGGCCAGGAAGTAGATAATAAAAAGAGGTATTGCTAACAGGCGGGTGAAAAAGTTTTGTCTTCGCCACACCAGCAGTTTGTTCATCAAGTTACGGGCCGGATCTTTCTTATCGGCATCGATCAGCTCTCTGTCAAAAAGCCTAGAACTGAGTACCGGAATTAACGAGATCGCGATTAGAACAGAAACAATGAGCGCAAAGGAGATGGTGAGTGCCAGATCACGAAAAAGGAGACCGGCAATTCCCGGCACAAACAGGATGGGAAGAAATACCACCAGGGTTGTAAGCGTAGAGACCATCACCGGTGCAGCAACCTCCTGGGCACCCGCAATAGCCGATGTTTTGCTATCCTCGCCATCTTCTTTAAACCGGAAAATATTCTCAAGAACCACAACTGCATTATCTACCACCATTCCCACCGCCAGTGTGAGTCCTGAAAGAGAGATGATGTTCATGCTCACATCCGAAAAGTCCATAATACTGAAGGTGGCGACGATGGAAATCGGGATGGAAATGGCAACCACCAAAGCCGACCTGCCGTTTCTTAGAAAGAGCAGCAACATGATGATTACCAGAATCACAGCTTGTAACCCGGTCATTATCAAATTATTGATCGACAGGCTGATGAAATCGGCTTTATTGGTTAGAATTTCCAGGCTGACATCCCCCGGAAGAATGTTACGGATCTCATCCAAAGAGTTGACAACACCGTTTGCAGCGCTCACTATGTTACTGTCGCTCTGTTTGTAGATGTTCATAATCACACCGTCATTGCCCTGAACGCGCACATTTCCGATTGGCTGAGCAATTCCGTCCTCTACCCGGGCGATATCCTTCAGATATACCGGATTTCCGGCCTCTGTAGTAGTGACGATACTGTTTCGTATTTCATCAATGTTTTTAAAATCACCGATGGTTCTTAACGAGAAAACAGTCTCTCCTTCGGTCAGCTCACCCGCAGGCACCTGCACATTTTCCTGCCTGAGCCGGTTTGAGATATTTCCAACATCGAGGTTGTAGGTTCTCATTTGTGCATTGCTGATCCGTACGTTGATCTGCCGATCAAATCCACCGGCAGTCTCGGCTGATGCAATTCCTTCAATTCGCTCAATACGCTGCTCTATTTGTCGTGTGGCGAGAGTTCTAAGCTCACGAGGGCTTCGGGTGTCGGAGGTCAGGGCAAGTACCAAAACAGGTTCGTCATTCGGATCGTAAGAGAAGACAATAGGCTGCTCCACTTCATCTGGGAGGGATCGCCGGATCATATCGAGCCTTTTGCGAACTTCCGTTTCGGCTATAAATAGATCGGTTCCCCAGTTGAAGTTCAGTTTCACCACCGATGCTCCCTGGCTCGAAAGGGATCGAACCCGCCGAACACCGGATATACTCCCAACCTGTTCTTCAATAGGGCGGGTGATCAATGCCTCAATATCCTCAGGCGCTACCCCTTCGAACGTCGTGTAAACCGTAATCGTCGGAAAGGAGACATCAGGATAGAGATTGAGGCGCAGATTGTTCAGTCCATACAACCCGAAACCGATCAGTATAATACTGATCATCATAAACGTTACCGGCCTGTTAACAGCAATTTTAGGTAGATTTCTCATAGGTTCAGCTTACTAATTGCTGTTGGAGGATTGCTGCCGGTTACCGGATTGACCGCGACTCTGCTGCATTCTTTCGCGCATGGCCTCGCGCTCTTCGGGTGACATATTCTGGAGTCGTTCTCGACGTTCTTCAGGGCTCAGGCTGCTAAAATCTGTTGTGTCACTTGAATTGGGCTGAACTTGTTGAGGGCGGGATTGCTGTGTGGCACCAGCTACCCTGATGCGCTGGCCATCATTCAGGTTTCTGTGGCCGGTTACGATCAAACCGTCTCCGGGCTGAAGTCCGCTGAGTATCTCAATGCGATCACCCTGTTGTATGCCAAGCTCAAGCTGACGCTGTACAGCGATGGAGTCGCCCTGAGATATAAACGCTGAATATGTTCGCTCAAGCTCAATGGTTCCGGTTTCCGGCTCAATGTAGGTGTCAACCTTTTCCACCATTGCAGAACGTGGAATTACCACTACATTTTCTCTTGTTTGAAGGTTTACCCGGGCCTGAACCAATGCCCCCTGATAGATTGAGGAAGTGGTTTCGGTGAGCGTGATAACAACCTCGCCAAGCCCGGTGGTAGCATCGAGCTGCGGGCTGATGCGCGAAACCACACCCTGTGCAATCTCATCGGATCGGCTGGAGAGTGAGAGAGAAACGGCCTGCCCGGGTTGAATCAGTTCCCAATCCTGAAGTGGGAGAAATACTCTGGTTTCGAATCCTACAAGATTAGCCACCTCAAAAGCCACCTGCCCCGATGAGGCAACATCGCCTTCAGCAATAGACCGGCTGAGAACAACACCGTCAACCGGCGATTTAATTTTTGTGTTTTCAAGATTTTCCACACTTTGTGTCAGATTGGCCCGGGCTGCTTCAAGTGAAGCCTGACTGTTCAAATAGGTTGCCCGGGAGTTATCCAGCTCTGCTTGGCTAATCAAATTTCGTTCATAAAGCTGCTGCTGCCGTGCAAACTCTGTGCTGTCTCGCTCAAAGGCCACCTCCTGTTGGCGGATTTGTGCTCGAGCCTGTTGAACCGCATCACGGAACGGCACATCATAAATTTCCGCCATCACCTGCCCCCGGCTCACATTATCGCCCAGGTCAACCAAAATTTTGGTAACACGATTAGATACCTGCGGCGTGATGGACACAACGTCCTGCGCGCGAATAGTGCCGTAAGAGCGAACCTGGTCCGAAATTGTTTCTGTTTGAACGGGCACTACCTCAACACTGGCTGCAGGACCACCGCCAAATCCGCCGGGCCTGCCAAACTGAGGGCCATTTCCGTTATCATCGGATGAACCGCATGAGGAAAGTAGAAGTGAAACAATAAGTGCGCTTGATAGGAATAGTAGCTTTTTCAACCGGAATAATCGTTTTGTTAAAATTGACAATATTAAATGTACGCAGTCGTACGATAGAAATTTAAACGGGATACAAAATATCACAGCTAAAACCCTGATTTTTAAAAATTATTACATTTGGAAGTTGTAGCCGTAACGTGCACTTCGTGCGATGATTTAGACGTACGGAATCATCAAAGGTTTGATACGAATCCTGAAAAACTCGGAAGGTTCAGGATTCGTTCAAATAGAGCAGGAGAGGGGGGGGTTAAAAAATTGCAGAGAGCTCTTTGCAAATGTCTTCACAAAGGGACTGCAGCTCAGCAGAGATCGCATCTTTGGTGTGAGAGTCGATATCCAGCTCGCCCATAAATTGGTCACCCTTCATGATGGGAACCACAATTTCTGACTGCACATGAATGCTGCACGCCAGGTAGTTATCGGCTTTGTTTACGTCTTGTACAACAAATGTTTGAAGAGTTTCAGCAGCTTGTCCACAAATTCCTTTGCCAAAGGGAATTCTGGTATGGTCGGTGGCTTCACCCACATAAGGGCCAAGTTCCAGCATATTCTCTTCATCTTTGGCAACCAGGTAAAATCCGGTCCAGTCAAAGACTTCCACTTCACGATCGAGCAGCTGGCAGATGGCCAGAAGTTTTTCATCACGCTTTTCTGATCCGTTGATGATTGATTTTGCTTCGTTTAAAATTTCTGAGTGATCCATAAAAGGAGTTTGGTTAAATCGTTTGAGATGATTTGGCTGAAAAGGTACAAAGAATTCAAATTTGTTTGAATTCTTCGGAAGATTTAGGTTCAAAATGGGATAAATCCTCATTATCTTTGACGCTATGTTTGAATGGATTCCGGATACAGTATCAGAGGGGACAACGGCTCACTTTTTACATTGGGGAGGTTTACTTTTCGCAAGTTTTACCTCACTCTTTTCAGTTGTGAACCCGCTTGCCGCCATGCCACTTTTTCTCTCACTTACCGAGCGGTTTGATGAGTCTGAACGGATTTATACCGCAAAGAAAGCGTCCGTTTATATGTTTGGGGTGTTAATTGTCTTTCTGCTGATCGGAACCTTTATTCTGAGTTTCTTCGGGATTTCACTTCCCGGTATTCGTATTGCCGGCGGGTTGATTATTATGAGAGCAGCTTACTCTATGTTGAACCCTGAAAAATCGGGCAAAAAACTGACCAAAGCGGATGAAAAAGCCGCCATGGAGAAAGAGGATATTTCATTCAGCCCACTCGCACTCCCGCTTCTATCCGGTCCGGGAAGCATTGCCGTTGTGATCGGTTTTGCAACACAGGCCGAAAATATGATGGACTATGCGATCAATGGGGTGTCGATTTTTTTGGTTGTTTTAACCACTTACGGTTTACTACGGCTTGCACCTATTTCAGCAAAATATATCGGGCCAACGGGACTAAATGTTATGACCCGTTTGATGGGCTTTATTGCTCTTGCCATTAGTGTTCAATTTATATTGAGTGGAATTGGCCGATACTTCGGAATAGGATAAAGCTGCTGATATGAATCAACGACAGAAGTTGCAGTGGCTTTTTACTTACGATTTGTGGTGTGCCCGAAAACTTCTCGATCACTTTACGGCTCACTCACCATTCAGGGATGAAGTCGCCTGCCGTGCCTTTTTAGCTCATATTGTAAACATACAGGAGGTGTGGTATAACCGCGTGGTAGAAACCTCAGTGTCTGAGATTGAGAAGTGGGATGAGTACAACCCTAAAGATCTTCGAAGAAAAGCCCGGAAATTAAACCGGAAATGGCTCGACCTGATTGGAGATCATGAAGTAGACCTCTCTTCCGAAATACATTATTACACCGAAAAAATGGTAAAAAGGAGTTCCGTTCTCGAACATATTTGCCACCATTTGATTGTTCACGGTGAATTTCATCGCGCGCAAATTTCACTTTTTCTTAGAAATTGTGATATTAAGCCGCCTAAGATTGATTATACTCAGTATCAATCTGCCCGCTGAGTAGCCGACGGCTTTTCAGCTTACCCGAAACTAAATCCGTATTGAGGTACTGCTCTGGAATTTTTAGAACAACTGTTTATCAATTTTGCGAACTACGCCTGGGGAACTCCGATGCTTGTTTTGCTGGTTGGAGGCGGAATCTTTTTCCTGATCTTCAGTCGATTTATGCCCTACAGAAACTTCAAACATGGAATTGAGGTTCTATCCGGTAAATATGAAGATCCCGATGCACCGGGAGATATCAACCATTTTCAGGCACTCTCCAGTACACTTGCGGCTACAGTGGGCATGGGTAATATAAGCGGTGTGGCGATTGCATTAGGCGTTGGAGGCCCGGGGGCTATTTTTTGGATGTGGATAACGGCAATTGTTGGGATGGCAACCAAGTTTTTTACCTGTACGCTCTCAATTATGTACAGGGGTAAAGATACCGAAGGAAAAATTCAGGGTGGTCCGATGTACTACATCACCGAGGGTCTGGGGAAAAAGTGGAAGCCGCTGGCCATCTTTTTCAGTATTGCAGGTCTGATCGGGTGTACTCCTATGTTTCAGTCCAACCAGCTTACTCAAATTGTTCGCGATACCATTTTAGCAGAAAATGGACTGTTGGGGTACAACACAATGATACTGGCCGGTTCATTTTTAACGGAGAGCGGTTTTCGTCTTTCAGACATCATTATGGGTGTGATATTGGTTTCCCTGGTTTCTCTGGTTATTTTTGGCGGAATTAAACGAATCGGGCATGTAGCTGCACGTCTGGTTCCGTTGATGGTTCTCATCTATGTTCTGACCGTCGTCTACATCATCATCAATAATATTGTCGATGTGCCGTATTACTTCTGGCTGATTGTCAGCGACGCCTTTACCGGTGAAGCAGCTGCCGGAGGTGCTCTTGGAGTTGTGATTTCAAACGGTATCCGTCGAGGAGCCTTCTCCAACGAAGCCGGAATCGGAACCGAGGCGATGGCTCACGGTGCTGCAAAAACACGAGAACCGGTTCGCGAAGGGCTGGTGGGAATGCTGGAACCGGCTATAGACACCCTTCTGGTTTGTACAATGACCGCTTTTGCGCTGCTGATGACCGGTGCATGGACTGACACCTCTGTTGACGGCATTACAATGACAGCCGTGGCATTTGACACGGGAATCCCGGTTTTTGGGTCTTATCTGCTCATTATCTGTGTATTTATTTTTAGCATTACAACCATGTTTACCTACTCCTACTACGGAACAAAGTGCTTGAACTTCCTGGGTGGAGCTCACAGAAAACACTATTACAACTACTTCTACATCTTCTCTATCTTCGTTGGGTCTATCACAACCATTGATATGGTGATAAACCTGATTGATGGTATGTTTGCAATGATGGCGATTCCAACCATGATCGGAACATTGATGCTATCACCCAAGGTGGTGGAAGCTTCAAAGGATTACTTTGCCCGAAAGAAGAGAGGTGATTTCGATCACTATTGATTCAGGGTCGGTTGTGAGGGTGGAGTTTTGTCCACCCTTTTAAAATTATTGCGAATTTGAGGCGGCCTCTTTCTGTCTCTCCTTCAGAGCCTGAACGTACTCATATCTGGCTTTAATACCGGCACGATTTCCGTAAACCATCCCGAGTCCGCAGGAGAGTGCAAGTACTGCGACGATGAGAATTTCTGTGGTTGTAATAGCTTCGGCAAAAATGATGATCCAGGCAGCGGGCGGGAGAAATACGAGGAAAGCCAACAACATATGCAGGTTGGTGGGAGCCGGTACTTTTCGGATGTATCGCTTAACAGCAGCAAACGTCAGATTGAGGTAGAGAAAACCAAAAGCCAGGAGAATAACCGTTCCGATCCATCCCGGTTCTGAGATAAAATCGAGAAATCGGTTCGAAAAAAGTATAATGGCCAGAGAAATCATGATTGACCAGGTTGCGTAGGCAAAAAATCGGGCACCGTCTTGCATAGAAGTAGAGTTTGAAATAAAAATTAACTGAGTGAAAGGTACGGCAGAATTAAGATGATGTGAAAGCGATCATAAAAAGCGTCATTTTTTTACACTCTGGCAGAGTTCCACCAGAACACCATGGTTTCCCTTCGGGTGAAGAAAGGCCACCAGTTTGTTGTCAGCCCCCGGTTTAGGCTCATCATTCAGCAGCTTAAACCCTTCTCGTTTTAAACGACTCATCTCTTCCTGAATATCATCCACTTTAAACGCCACATGATGAATTCCCTCACCCCGTTTATCAATGAAAGTGTTGATGACCGAATCGGGGGCAGTACCGCCAAGCAGCTCTACTTTTGACTCTCCGGTTTGAAAAAATGCGGTATCCACTTTTTCACCCTCAACCACTTCCCGCTTATAACAGCTGGTGTTGAGTATTTTCTCATATGTTTTAACGGCGTCATCAATATTTTTGACGGCAATACCGATATGATCTATGTGCATGGTGAAGAATTTATTATCATTTAACGTGGATTCATCGTTACGGATGAATAAAATAGGACTTTACAGTGTACCAAACATAACCTGAATCGATGGAAACTTTGATGAAAAAACTAACTTTCTTTGCCGGCATCTTTTTAGCTGCAGGAGTGATGAGTGAATTATCAGCGCAAGACTCAGATTCGACAGCTGTGCCGGAAACATTTGTTTACGAATGGGCCGGGGAGGAGATGACGATGCAGAAGTATTTTATCGTATTTCTGAAGAGCGGAGAGAACAGATCTCAGAGCCAAGAAGAAGCGATGCGCCTTCAGCAGGAGCACTTGAATTACCTGGGATCACTTTATGAAGATGGAATTATTGTACTGAACGGACCGACGGGAGATGGCGGTGAAATCCGAGGGTTTTCTGTTTACAGTGTAGCAACGCTGGAGGAGGCTGAGAAGCTGGCATCGGAAGATCCTATGGTTCAGGCCGGAATGCTTCAGGTGGAAGTGAAACCTTGGTGGCTGGCAAAAGGATCGGTGGTGAAGTGAGTTCGAGCTTAGACCGGAAAAAGAGATGTAGCTGGGTTGAAAATACGTTTCAGCAGTATGTCGATTACCACGATCGTGAATGGGGAGTACCGGTGCACGATGATCGAATTCACTTTGAGTTTCTGATTCTGGAAAGTGCTCAGGCCGGTTTGAGCTGGAGTACAATATTAAAGAAGCGGGAAGCGTATCGTGAGGCATTTGCCGATTTTGATCCGGAAGCAGTGGCTCAATTTGGGGAAGAGGATGTAATTCGCCTGATGAACAATGAAGGGATTGTTCGCTATGATAAAAAGATCCGGTCGGCTATTTGGAATGCACAGGCTTTTCTGAAGATTCAACAACAGTTTGGGTCATATGACTCCTATATTTGGGCGTTTGTTGATCACCGCCCGATCGTCAATGCACCCGAGTCAATACGGGATGTGCCGGCAAAAACCGAACTTTCAGATAAAATTGCCAGGGAGATGAAAAAAAGAGGATTTTCCTTTTTAGGAAGCACAACGATCTATGCCTATCTGCAGGCGTGCGGACTGGTGAATGACCATACCAAAGGCTGTTTTCGATATGGAGAGCTAACGTCCTGATTTTGCAGTAAAAACTATTTTACCGCTTCAGTGTTCTAAATGATTCTTTTCCATTCAATCCCCGACTTGCAGCATGGGGATATTGATGTTTGATCCGCGGCTGCAAATCAGTTTTGGAGGAGTAAATTAAAAAATAAACAGCCGGAAATTTTATTTACACCAACGCGGTGTATATCCACAAACAACAATCATAAAGTTCACAAAATCACTCCCGCTCACCATCGAAATTTCAAGGCGGAAAAAGAAAAAGCCCGATAATGAAACCGGACTTTTAAAACAGTTGAATGGAATTGAATCTACTTCTTCCCTTTCTCTTCAATAAGCCGAACGGCATCTCCCATGGACACTTTTTCAGGCTCGGTATCTTTTGGCAGGGAGATGTTCTTTTTGCCATACTTCAGATATGGACCGTAACGCCCGGTCATCACTTTAACGGGTTTATCTGTCTCCGGATGATTTCCGAGCTCGGCTATAGTGGAGCTTCCACGCCGTCCTTTACTCTTCTCTTTGAGGAGCTCAACTGCACGATCCAATTCGATCGTCAATACGTTGTCATCCTTTTTCAGAGATTTGAAATTTCCGTCATGGACTACATAAGGGCCATATCGCCCTACGCCTGCCTTCACAACTTTTCCGGTTTCCGGATGCTCTCCGAGCGTTCGGGGTAGTTCAAGCAGTGAAACAGCCAGGTCAAAATCGACATCAGCGGGTTTCATCCCTTTGAGCAGGGAAACACGCTTTGGTTTCTTGTTGTCGTCAGAAACTTCTCCGAGCTGTACATAAGGGCCAAATCGGCCGGAGAGTACAAATATGGGCTCTCCGCTTTCAGGATGTTCTCCAAGCGATTTCGGCCCCTCTTTTTCGGCCTCAATCAGCTCCCTGATTTTTTCAGCCGATAGCTCTCCGGGATCCAGATCAGCAGGGAGAGACGTTGTCACTTCTTCACCGTCAATTTCCCCTTTCACATACGGGCCGTAGCGTCCAACATGAACCTGCATGCCATTCAAGCCTTCAATTGGCAGATCCAGAAGCCGTGCTTCCTGCGGATCGATCTTATCCTCACGCTGGTCAACTTTTTCTTTCAGGCCGTGCTCCCCCTTATAGTAGTCGTCCAGGTATTTCACCGGATCATACTTACCATTGGCAATCTGATCCAGTTTATCCTCAAGGGATGAGGTGAAATCGCTGTCAACAATTTCCGGAAAATGCTTTTCAAGCAGTTCTGTTACGGCAAATGCGGTATAGGTTGGAACGAGCGTTTTTCCGTCTTTCCGGGCATAACCGCGGTCTTGTATGGTGCTGATAATTGTTGCGTACGTACTTGGCCGGCCCACACCCCGACTTTCAAGCTCTTTTACCAATGTTGCTTCGGTATATCGTGCCGGCGGTTTGGTTTCGTGAGAGATAGACTCCAGATCATGCAGATCAATCGACTCATCCATGCTCATTTCAGGCAGGAAAATTTCCTGGTTTTCAATCGCTGCATCGGGATCGTCACTGCCCTCAACGTATGCTCGGAAGTAGCCGGGGAACAGAATTTTCTTACCGCCTGACCGGAAATCGGCTTCCGTATCATCTTTCTTTGCGGTAATGGTTACATTCGTGAATTCCAGCTTGGCTTCAGCCATCTGAGTGGCAATGGTTCGTTTCCAGATAAGGTCGTAGAGCTTAAACTGGCGACCGCTTAAACCTGCTTTTTCAGGATGTACAAAACTTGATCCGGAAGGGCGAATGGCTTCGTGAGCCTCCTGCGCTCCTTTCGATTTACCGTAATTGCGAACTCGCTTAAACAGGTATTCTTCGCCATACTGCTTCTCAACTTCATTCCGTGCAGCATTTATTGCCTGTCCCGATAAATTCATCGAATCGGTACGCATATAGGTAATTAAACCGTTTTCGTAAAGTTTCTGAGCAATACTCATGGTGTCGCGAGCGGAGAAACCAAACTTTCGGTTAGCCTCCTGCTGCAGGGTGGATGTAATGAACGGCGGTGCCGGATTCCGTTTTTGTGTTTTAACATCAATATCGGTTACGCTCCAGTCAGCCTCATTGAGGAGATCTCGCAGTTTTTCGGAATCCTCTTTGTGGAGAAGTACTACGCTATCGGGCTTTTTGAGTTTGCCGGTATTTTCATCAAAATCTTTACCGCTGGCCAATCTTTTTCCATTCAGATGGGTCAGGTCTCCGGTAAATTTGTTTTTGTCCCCCTCTTTCGAGAGCTGGGCTTTCAGGTCAAAATAGGTGGCGCTTCTGAACTTCATCCGTTCGCGCTCTCGGGCTACCAAAAATCCAACAGCTACCGATTGTACACGTCCGGCTGAAAGGCCCGGAGCAATCTTTTTCCATAGGAGTGGAGAGATGGTGTACCCGGCAAGCCGGTCCAGAATACGGCGGGTCTCCTGTGCATGCACCAGGTTCATATCGATCTCTCGGAAATTCTCAAGAGCATTTTGAATCGCCTCTTTGGTGATCTCACGAAATGCCATCCGCTTCACAGGTACCTTCGGTTTCAGAAGCTCCGTCAGGTGCCAGGAGATCGCTTCACCTTCGCGGTCTTCATCCGTTGCGAGAATCAGCTCGTCAGCTTCTTTCAGCTCTTTTTTGAGCTTGGTAACGATCTTCTTTTTACCGGCCGGTACCACATAGAGCGGATCGTAACGATCGTCTACATTAATTCCGAGATTTGCCCACGACTCTTTTTTAAACTTCGCCGGAATCTCTTTGGCAGATGAGGGGAGGTCGCGTATGTGTCCCATCGAAGATTCTACCACATATCCTTTTGGCAGATATTTCTTGATTGTTTTCGTTTTTGTTGGGGACTCTACAATTACTAATGATTTCATGTAAGCAGTTTAATTCAGATTTGCCGACCTCATTTTTCGAAATCGACGATAAAGGCACCGGAGAGTTTCTGTTACAGGCTTTCAACCAGTTCAAGCAGCTCTTCTGCGTGCGCTTTGGTATTTACTTTTTCAATAATTCCGAGAACAGTTCCATCCTTGCCGATCACAAAAGCAGAACGGGAAGGTGCATTGAATGTTTTTCCATACATCTTTTTTTCAACAACTGAATCGGTTGCTTCTGCAAATTTAAACTCCGGATCGGAAGCCAGTATGTAGTTGATATCCAATTTTTCGGCGTAATTTTTATGCGATCCGCAGGTGTCTTTGCTCAAGGCTATCAGGTTGTATCCCTTTTTGTCAAACTCATCAGCGTGTTCGGCAAGACTTCGGTTTTGCTTGTCACAGCCGCTGGTGTTATTTCTCATATATACCGATACAATGGTTGGTCGGGTGAGCAGTTCTGCGAATTTCACTTCTTTTTCCTCACCGTTTTGTACAACGGATAGCGTAAAATCAGTATCAATCTTTTTTCCTGTTGAGATCATTTATCAAACTAATTTTTTTGGGGTTGGTTGAGTTACATAACTCCAAACCGGTTGAATATCGTTCTCATGTGCGCTGTCAAAATCTGACAGACTTTTATAATACACATTAATTTTAGCACGTCGCAAACACGAACTTTCGATTATAATTTGTTAGGCAGAACAGGCGAGTGTACAAGTTTGTGTGGGTTTTGATCCCGAATCAGAAGAAGCGGAACTTACTTCTTTTCATATTTTTGATGGAGAGCATTCGCAACATTATCGGGTACAAAACTGCTGAGGTCGCCGCCCCACACTGCAATCTCCTTAACAATGGTTGCAGATATAAAAGTGAGCTGTTCATCCGGCATCAGAAAAACTGTGTCAATCTCCGGCGCCAGACGGCGGTTTGCCAGTGCCATTCTGAACTCATACTCAAAATCTGAAATCTGGCGAACACCTCTCAAAAGTACATTTACACTCTTTTTTCGGGCCAGATCGATCAAAAGGCCGGTAAACTGGATGACCTCCACCTGGTCGGACCAATCGTACTGTTTGATGGAATTCCGTATGAGCTCAATCCTCTCCTCTCCGGTAAATACAGCCGTTTTTTTGTTATTGACGGCGACCGTTACAATGATTTTGTCAAACATTTTGACGGCTCGGCTTAGAATGTCAAGATGGCCGTTGGTCCATGGGTCAAAAGATCCGGGATAGAGTGCGGTGTGTTCCATAGCAGAAGTTGAGTTAGATTTTCTGCTAAAGTATAGATAATCGGGCTATTCCACCAATTCTGAAAAGTTTTGCGATGGAATTTAGAACCCGTCGGCCGTTTTTCGGAAAATGGCTGCAATGGTGCGGCCGTACGCCTTGGAGAATCTGCAGAGCGGATGGCCGGAAAAATCGTGACGCTTGTCGTGTTCCAGAATAAACCATCCATCCTCCTTGAGCAGGTCGCTTTCCATAATTTGATCCACCATTTCGATCATCCAGAAGTAATCGTATGGCGGATCGGCAAAGATGAAATCGAATGACCCAAAACCCTTCTTCTCCAGAAAAAGCTCTGTGTCGAGAACCAGCGTGCTGATTTGATCCTCCACGCCGAGCTGCTTGGCAGTTTTCTCAATCTGTTTGATGTGTGCTGACTCCTGATCTACAAACAGTACGGTTGAGGCACCTCGCGATATGGCTTCAAACCCAAGATTTCCACTCCCCGCAAAAAGGTCGAGTATGCGGCTGTTTTCCAGGTATGTACGCGCTTCAATAACATTGAAGATCCCCTCTTTTGTACGGTCGGATGTGGGGCGAAGAAGGTCTGTTTTTGGGATGGGGATGGTTCGCCCTTTCAGTTTTCCGGTGATAATTCTCATGTTGCCGGTTCTTCTATTTCAGCATCTTTATTTAAACTCATTATAATGGCAGGATAGGCGCTCTCCAGCCTGAATCCATACGTTTTCTCGTCAGCATCAACACCCATGATCTTTAATGAGTTCATGGATTGAATTTTGCCGGCATCCCCCCAAAAAGTGTTTAATGCGTCGGATACCGGTGTTGCATACTCTCCATAAACGTAAACAGAGTCGTGCAACCCGTTCATCCAGCTCAGTTTGTCGGCATACAGGTTCCAGAGATATGGCAAATCGTCCGCAGTATCGTAACGTAGAAATGTACAGCCTCTCAGTTTTCCTAAAATGAAGGAAGCCGCGGAGATGTAATTTTTTTGACAGTAAACCTTCATGAACGACCCGTTTTCGCGGCTGTGATTCTGCCAGTCTGCACCGATTTCAAACTCCGCCACATATTCGGAGTCTTGGAATGATCCAAGCAGATGGTTGAATCCTTGCATCGCTTCGCGGTTGCGCAGCAGTAAAAGTTTGTAGTCTACATTGCTGACAGGAATCCAGGTGGTTTCGATCCTGCTTCTGTCTATCCCGTGCATCAAAAGCGAGATGTGTGCTTCCCGTTCAGCAGAATCTTCATACACAGAGCGAGGCACGATTGTCCAGCACTCCTCAACTGCGGGTGAGAGAATTTTTACGGTTGAGCAGCCATAAGTCTCTTTAAGGTTTTCGAGAGAAGTTTGAAGAGCGGGGAACCCTTTTTTGTCCCCCGTTATAATCGCCTGCTGCACATCAAAGTTGAAGTCTATACTTCCGATGTGCTTCAGATGATTCTCTGTCTCAGGATCATTTACCGAGTAGAATAGGTGGTTGTCGGCATACGAAACCCCGAGACATGAACCATCTCCAGCCATATTAATTCCAGTTTGGCGCGTTCAGCAGAGTGGTGCGTTGAAGATCGCCAATCTTATCATCTGATCCTGGATTCTCCAGCAGATAGATTTGAGGGCGCAGTGTGTCATTCAGTGTATATTCAAACCTGTTGTGTGGAGGCCGGGGTGAAACTACAAGAGAATCGGCATTGTATGTGCTTGGTGGCAAGAAAGCGAAAAGGGAATCTGCCCGTGGAGCAACAAACTCATCAGTTTTTACAAACTGAATCAGGCTGTCGAGTCCGCCATCGGTTGGAGGGAAGTTTCCACGGCGATTTCTGTACTGTACCAGTGCATCGCGAACCAACTCCATTCGGTGACGCTCACGTTCTACCATTTCTCTTTCTTCGATCACTTCCTGGTAAGGATCAACAATTGAGCGGTAAAGGAAATAGGAGAGAAATATAATGAGGATCCCGAGAACAACTGTTAAAATCTTATTGCGCGTATATAAATCCATGTGAGAAAATGTGTTGGTTTACGATATAGGAATAAAATGCGAATCAGAAAATAATTGCAGGTAATTTGATATGCAACCTTCATATTCGATTAAGAACGAATCTTAACAAATATTGATGTTCAGGCTGCATTTTCAGGGGGTTAGAAGTAGGAATTGCTCTAATAAACCACTTTTTAGCCCTCTTTTCACAAACTTTTTGAAGCGGTGAATGTCCTGATTTTCCCTTTCAAGAAGCGCTGTCTGAAAATTTTTCCCGAATAGCCGGTTGATTTCTGCATCAGAAACGCTGAACGGAGGGCCCGGCATCTCCTCCTGGTTGTAGATGAAGTGATGAAGAAGAATGGCTGTTTGCTCCGAACAGAATGAATGGATCTTTTCTGCGTAGGCGGGGCGTTTTTCAGGAGGGAGCGCAACGAGTGCTGCTTTATCGTAAATCAGATCAAACGGGGGAGTTTTGCGAGGAGGTAATTTTAGAAAATCACCGCACCAAAATGTAAACGATTCCGATCGGTAGATACTGAAATCAGCAAATGTACTTTTCGTGTGTTCCGGCTGATGTTCCGCCAGAAACTCCAGAACAGCTTTTTCAGAAATTTCAGCTCCCGTTACGTGGTCAAAATACTCTGATAAGGTTAGCAGATCGAGACTCTTGCCACAGAGCGGAACCAAAACATTTTTAAAATAGGGGAGTTTCAGCTGATTCAGGTGCTTGGGAAGAGACGCGTACCCCTCCGGCATGTGAAACCCGATCTTATTCTTATTCCATCTGCTGAGCCAGTAACTGAGTTCCATGTTGCGGTTTCTTTCCTTGAAATTAAACGATAGCTTTGTCTGCTTGAATTGCCAATAATGTAACCAACTTTCTGTGAACAAAAATATACTCAAGCTGGCCATTCCCAATATCATCAGCAACTTGTCTGTGCCGCTGCTGGGTGTTGTAGATACGGCACTTGTGGGGCATCTGGATCAGGTGTTCTATCTCGGGGCACTGGCTGTTGGCGGAATGATTTTCAACTTTCTCTTCTGGGGATTCGGATTTCTGCGCATGGGTACTACAGGATTGACAGCACAGGAGTATGGCGCAAGGAACAGGGAAGGGATGATGATGATTCTGGCCCGCGTTCAGCTTATTGCTTTGTCTATGGGTTTGCTGATTATTCTCCTTCAGTCGCCCATTGCACTGTTTAGCCTGTGGATCATCGACAGCAGTGCAGAGGTTGCCGAATTCACTAAAGTCTATTTTGATATCCGCATCTGGACAGCACCCGGTGTTCTCGCCCTTTATGGGTTGAACGGGTGGTTTTTGGGAATGCAGAACGCCAAATATCCCATGATCGTCACCATCGTTCACAATTTGCTCAACATTGTGCTGAATATTTTCTTCATTCAGGTTTTGGATATGCATGTGGATGGAGTGGCGTACGGAACACTCATTTCTACCTACATGGCACTTGGTATTGCTGTTTTCCTCTATTTGAAGCGATATAAGCGCTATCTCTCACACTTCATACAAAAAGAAATATTCAATGCCGAAGAGTTGACCAGATACTTTTCTGTGAATCGGGATATTTTCATTCGCACACTCTGCCTCATATTTACATTCTCCTTTTTTACGGCAATGTCTGCAAAACAGGGTGATCTTGTTCTGGCAGCAAATACTATTCTATTACAGCTGTGGATGGTCGCATCTTACGGAATTGACGGATTTGCCTATGCGGCCGAAAGTTTAATTGGAAAATACAAAGGCCGCAGAAATCAGGAAGGGTTGAAAAAAGCGGTGTATTACAATTTGGGGTGGGGGCTGGGGCTCGGCCTGATCGGTTCTATGGCTTACGGTCTGTTTGGTGATTTAATCCTTCGGATTTTTACGAACAACACCGAAGTGATAGAACTGGCAAAAGTAGTGCTGTTCTGGACGGTAATGGCTCCCACGGTATCCAGTATTTGCTATATATTGGATGGAGTGTTCATTGGAGCAACGGAAACCGCTCCTATGCGGAATACGATGCTTGCTGCAACGTTCGTATTCTTCCTGCCGGCCTACTACATAGGTACGGCCATGATTGGTATTCACGGGTTGTGGCTGGCTATGGTGCTTTTTATGATTGTCAGAGGTGCTGTTCTCGCACTTTACCTGCCGTCCAGAATTTTAAACAAGGTTCCACAGGAAATTTGAATATAGATCGATATGAAAAGGAAAATTTTACTGATGAGACACGCAAAATCTTCGTGGGCAGATGAGGGCTTGCGCGATTTTGATCGCCCGCTGAACAGGCGCGGCAAGGAAGATTCACCCAGAATGGGCGATTACCTGGCCGGGTTGGGCATTATCCCTGAACTTGTGATCAGTTCACCTGCAAAAAGGGCAAAAGAGACTGCAAATGCAGTTTGCGGTCGTATGGACTACGATTTAAATCGTGTCAGTTGGAATGAAGATCTCTACTTCGGGAGTTCGATTGACTATGTCAATACAATTCGTTCTGCTCCGGATGATGTACAAACCGTGATGACTGTTGGCCACAATCCTATGACTGCCGATGCCATGGCTGGCCTGGCAACAGAATACTTTGACCACCGTGTGCCTACCGCAACCATTGCCTGTTTTGAGGTGGAACTGGGCAGCTGGAAAAATCTTGAAAACCGATCTTGCAGGCTGCTTTGGGTCATGTCACCGAAAGAGCTTTAGTCGGCTACAATCTCCAGCTCATTGAGCAGCTGTTCAGTTTTGTCCATCTCTTCCATCATAAATAGAATGAACCGGACATCCACGCTTAAGGCGCGGGTAAGATTTGGAATAAAGTAGTAGTCGCTGGCAATTCCTTCAATATTTCCATCAAATACGACCCCGACCAGTTCTCCATTCTTATTGAGTGCCGGACTGCCGGAATTGCCCCCGGTAATATCGTTCGTAGATAAAAAATTGACGGGGAGATTGTGAAATTGTGTTTCAGACTCATAGTGTTTCAGCAGCTGATCGGGAAGGTTGAAGGGCTGACTCCCACGATGTTTCTCAACCATCCCGGCAACGGAAGTGAAAGGGAATTTGTAGACGGCATCTTCCGGACTGAAACCCATGATTTCACCAAAACTCAAACGAAGGGTGAAATTTGCATCCGCCTGAAATGCCTTCTGTTCACTCATGGTTGTGATGCCCTCAACATATCGTTCTTGAGCAGGCTGAAGGTAGGGGAAGTGGCGAATATAATTTTCCCTGCTCTGTTCCAGCATCTCCCGTATGTCGGCGGCAACAACATACAGACTGTCTTTCCGGAGAGTTTCGGACGGGTTCTCGGTATTGAAAAAAAGGTTTCGTGCAGCAGTTGTGTCTGTTAAAACGGAGCTGGAGAATCGTCGCTCTACAAAGGCATCGATTTCCGGTTTTAGTTCATGGCTCTCTTCGGGTTCAAAAAAGCGATAAAACACAAGCGGGCGCTTTTCGAACGGGAGCTCTGCCATGGCATGAAGTAAATCTTTTAAAATAGCTTTTTCTGCAACAGCCACTGCACTGCTCAAAAGTTGGCGGTGGGAATCAAAAAGCATCAGCCGCTCCCGGCTTTGTTCAGCACTCCATCTCTCTTCATCCTGCCGGTTTTCCAGATCCTCAAAAAGAGTAGCGGCCTGTAGCACCTTGCTGAACTGAAGGGCATAGAATGTAAGATAGAGCACATCTCCGGTTTGGTCTGCTATATCATAACTCTGTTTAAGTTGCGAAAGCACCCGGCCATAGCGGAGATTTCGCAGGGAATCAGCTTCAGCCCACTCCTGAAAACTGCGGTCAAAATCTGTCTTTCTCTTGGTGATTTGGTGCTGTTCAAACCCTTTCCTGACCCCATTAAAATATTTCAGTGTGTTGGCAATCGACGCCCGCTCTGAGGCGCTTTGCTGACCAATAGCCGGGTTACGTTCAGCCGCCAATTCCAGTCCGTTCAGGTACGCCTGAAATGCTTTTTCGAGGAAGGGAAACTGGCTCTTTTCATAATATTTAAAAGCGTAACTGCTTTCGAGCCGGTAGGTGGAGCCGGGAAATCCCAGGGTGATAATCGGATCACCGGCAGCAAGTTCACTTCTGTTTAATTTCAGATAGGCTTCAGGCTGAAATGGAATATTCCCCGGCTGATACGCCTCGGAGCTCCCATCTTTGGCGGTGTAGGCGCGTAAGA
>NZ_MDWE01000030.1 GCF_001715195.1 Rhodohalobacter halophilus | reverse complement strand
CTTTCAGCGATTGAAAGGAGAAGATATCATCCATATCTGCGGTTCCGATGAGCATGGAGTCCCCATTACCATTGCTGCCGAAAAAGAAGGTGTTACCCCACAGGAAATTGTAGATCGGTATCACGAAAGAAATAAAGCCGTTTTCGACAGATTTGGTATCGATTTTGATTACTACGGACGAACAAGTTCCGAAACCCACAAAAAGACCTCTCAGGATTTCTTTTTAAAACTGTATGATCAGGGTGTATTTAAGAAGAAGAGCCAGGAGCAGTTTTATGATGAAGACGCCAACATGTTTTTGCCCGATCGTTATGTGAAGGGAACCTGTCCCAAATGTAGCTACCCGGAAGCGTACGGTGATCAGTGTGAGAAGTGCGGTTCATCTCTCTCTCCCACAGACCTGATTGATCCGGTCAGTGCATTAACAGGCAATAAACCGGTTGTAAAATCGACCGAACACTGGTTCATTCCGCTTGGAGATTTCCAGGAAAAACTTGAAAAATGGATCGACTCCCGTGAAAACTGGAAACCGAATGTTGTGGGACAGTGTAAAAGCTGGCTCGATGGCGGACTTGGCGATCGAGCCGTAACACGCGACCTCACCTGGGGCGTACCGGTTCCGCTGCCCGAAGGCGAAGGAAAAGTGCTCTATGTCTGGTTTGATGCACCCATCGGCTATATTTCGGCTACCAAAGAGTGGGCCGATGAAAAAGGTGATCCGGATTTATGGAAAACCTACTGGCAAGATGAAGAAACTTCTCTGATTCACTTTATCGGAAAAGATAACATCGTATTTCATTGCATCATGTTTCCGGCTATGCTGATGCAGCATGGCGAGTTTGTTCTTCCCGAAAATGTTCCGGCAAACGAATTTCTGAATCTTGAAGGCCGAAAGCTTTCCACGTCCAAAGGTTGGGCTGTCTGGTTGGAGGAGTATCTCGACTATTTTGAGGCCGATCTTCTTCGGTACGTATTGGGCACAACCCTGCCGGAAGCGAAAGATTCCGATTTTTCATGGAAAGATTTTCAGAGTCGGATAAACAGCGAACTGGCCGACATTCTTGGAAATTTTGTTTTCAGAACGCTCAGCTTTACCGAGAGATTTTTTAACGGTACCGTTCCGGAACTGTCCAACCCTTCTGAGTTGGATCTGAATACGCTTAAAGAGATCGAAAACCAGAAACAGAAGATTGAAGAGGCGTACAACTCGTTTAAGTTCCGGGAAGCGATTGCAGAAACGATGAATCTGGCCCGGATCGGAAATCGCTACTTTACGGAAACTGAACCGTGGAAAACCCGGAAAGAGAATCCTGAAGCGTGCGGCAACACACTGAACGTTTGCGTGCAAATCTCCGCTGCGCTGTCCATTCTGTTTCATCCTGTACTGCCGGCAAAAATGGCCCAGCTTCGAGATCAGCTTGGCGTTCCAAATACACTTCAATGGGATGATGTTACATCAAATCTCATTCCCGAAGGACAGATTATTGAGCAGGGGGAGATTCTCTTCGAAAAAATTGAAGATGAAGCCGTTCAGGAACAGATTGAAATTCTGGAAAAACGGGCGGCAGAATCTGCCGGAACAAGTGGTAAGGATTATGAGCCACTTAAAGATACGGCCACCTTTAATGACTTTGTGAAACTTGATTTCAGAGCCGGTAAAATTTTGGATGCCAAAAAGATCAAAAAATCGAAAAAACTGCTTAACATCACCGTGGATCTCGGATTTGAGAAGCGAACCATTCTCTCAGGAGTCGCTGAATTTTTTAAGGCAGAAGAAATCATTGGCCGTTCAGTTGTAGTCGTTGCCAATCTCGCACCCAAAAAAATGATGGGCGTTGAGAGTAACGGTATGATCCTGATGGGTGAAGACACTGAAGGTCAACTCCACTTCGTAGAAACCGATGCAGAACCCGGTAGTCCGGTCATGTAATTATATGAAAATTAACAACTTAGAGATCAAACCGGGCGTTACCTTTACTGAAAGCGCCACCCATTTTTGCATCTACTGCCCCAACGCTTCAGAGATGAACTGTATTCTTTTCGATGATTTTGAATCGGAAAATGGAGTTGAACATTCGATGCAAATTGATGCACAGGGATACTGGCACGTAGCGATTCAGGGTGATCAAGCCGGACGATGGTACGGTTACAAAGCCAAATTTAATGACGAAGAGTTAAAACCGGCCGGGCCATATACGGATGAACTTTTTGCCGATCCTTATAGTAAGCACGTTACCGCACATAACTCTTACAGGCAGGATGCCCGATCCTACATTTTCCGGGATGAGTTTGACTGGGAGAATGATGCGCACTGTTTCCCGGATGATCCCCGCGATCTGATCATTTACGAAGCACACCTGAAAGATTTAACCGCGCATCCCTCTTCAAAGTCTTCCGGGCAAGGATTTTATCAAAAATTTATCGACCGCAATCAAACAGGCGGTATCAACCACCTGAAGCGCCTTGGAGTAAACTGTGTGGAATTTCTGCCTCTGCACAAATTCCCGCAGTGTGAACCGCCATTCGAACAGACCACCCCTGAAGGGTTTACAAACACATGGAATCCCTATTCCGCCAATTACTGGGGATACATGACTTCCTACTTTTTTGCCCCGGAATCTTCGTTCGCATCGGACTACTCAAACCGCTACTCCGGCAAAACAACCGCCGCAATTACGGAATTTAAGGAGATGGTAAAGGCGCTTCATAAAGAGAATATCACCGTTTTGATGGATGTTGTTTTTAACCACACCTCCCTTTTTGATCTCAACCCGCTCACCCACCTCTGCCCCGATCAATATTTACGATCTGACGAGAAGGGACATTTACTGAACCGGAGTGGGACCGGGAATGAGTTTCGTTCGGAAAACCCCGTTGCACGACAGCTTATTGTCGATTCCATTCTCTATTGGATGGAAGAGTACCATATTGATGGTTTCCGGTTTGATCTGGCCGCACTTCTGGACCGGAAGTCGTGGGATGCCATCCGTACTGCCGTACATGAAAAGTATCCGAATGCCGTTTTGATTGCTGAACCGTGGGGAGGTTATTACTCTCCTCATCACTTTTCAGATCACGACTGGGCATCATGGAACGACCGTATCCGCAACAGCATCAAGGGGTCGGATCCGATTCACGACAAAGGCTTTATTTTTTCTGACTGGCAGCACGAAACCCGGCGCGAACGCCTTGAAAATGTTTTTAAAGGCACGCTGAATCACGGAGAAGGCGGGCTCTACAACACGTCAGCCCATAGCGTAAATTACCTGGAAAGTCATGATGGCTATACGCTTGCAGATTTTATCCGTATCGGATTGAACCCCGAATTGAAAGATCAAGTTATCCAAAACCGAGAAGAGGTTGTGAGGCTGGACGAGGAGGAGCTGAAACTGGCAAAGCTCGCTGCTCTGTCTCTGTTTACCGCCCAGGGAATGACGATGATCCATACCGGCCAGGAATTTGCACGTGCCAAAATAATTGCAAAAACTCCCTGCCCCGATGATGAGGTGGGCAGACTCGACCACAACAGCTATCAAAAAGACAACGAAACCAACTGGATCAATTTTAATGACATTGAATTGAATCGATCACTGTTCGAATACTATCGCGGACTGATCGAAATCCGGAAACAGTCTCCCGCTCTCAGAATGTGCAGCCCGCACGAAATCAGCTTCGAGCACTACGGAAATCCTCTGGTAATCACTTTTTACATCAGCGGAAATGACAGCGGAGATTTTAATGACTATTATGTGCTATTGAACGGAATGGCGGATGAAACTGCACACTGTAAGTTGCCTTCAGGCACCTGGGAAGTGATTGCAGACGAAAATATTGCCTCTGCTCAATCCTTCGATATTGTACAGCATTCAGTTAATATTGCCCCTTGTTGCGGAATGTTGCTGAGAAAGTTGCGACATTAGCCGCGAGCGGATATTTTAGTGCGTCTCCAATAACCTAAATCAACCTAACTTTGGCTACTACACCTACCAATAACCGAGGAACCTGGAATTCGAAATTTGGATTTATCCTGGCCGCTGCCGGCTCTGCAGTAGGGCTTGGAAATATCTGGCGTTTTCCCACAGAAGCAGCATCCAACGGAGGAGCCGCTTTTCTGTTTATCTACATCATTTGTGTTGTATTGATCGGCTTGCCGGTTATGATCGCCGAACTCTCCATCGGACGAAGTACGCAGAAAAATCCCGTGGGTGCGTTTAAAGCACTCAGTTCCAATAAATTCTTTCCTTTGGTAGGTTTTTGGGGTGTACTTTGTGGTGTGATGATTTTGAGTTTCTATACTGTCATTGCGGGATGGACATTCAGCCACGTATTTGTCGAAATTTTCACATTCACAGGTTTAGAGGGAGCTGCAAATGTATTAGCTGATTTTGATAACGGATTTGTGAATGCAGCATTTGCACTGCTCTTTATGGGGCTGACTATCGCTATCATCCGCGGTGGTGTAAGTGAAGGGATTGAACGCGCCACAAAACTGATGATGCCGCTGTTGATCGTTATTCTTGTGGTGATGGCTGTTTATGTGATGTTCCAGCCCGGTGCCTCCGAAGGCCTTGAAGTGTACCTGAAGCCTGATTTCTCATTGATCACAGGAGAATTGGTATTGGCTGCCATGGGACAGGCGTTCTTCTCACTCTCTCTCGGTATGGGAGCTCTGATTACGTACGGTTCTTATTTGAGCAAAAAAGAAAACCTTGTAGAAGCGGCCAGCTACGTAACATTAGCCGATGTGGGAATTGCCTTTCTTGCCGGCCTTCTGATTATGCCTACTATCTTTCTGGCTCAAGCTCAGGGAGTAGAAATTTACAATGAAGCCGGTGAGTTTCTTGCAGGGCCGGCACTAATTTTCCAGATATTACCGGAACTGTTTGTTCAGATGGGAGGGCTGGTTGGTCTGGCACTCGGAGTCTCCTTCTTCTTCCTTCTCAGTTTGGCAGCCCTAACTTCCACAATTTCTCTGCTTGAGGTTCCAACCTCGTATATTATTGACGAGTATGGTGTTCGAAGAAAGAAAGCCGCCCTCTATGTAGGCCTTTTTGTTTTGATAATTTCTCTAATTATCTCCTTCAACACGGCACTTATCGATTCGATCGATTTCATTTTTAGTGTGATCGGACTTCCGCTGGGCGGATTGTTAATCTGTATTTTCATTGGCTATTTCTGGAAAACCCGAAGCGCCATCGATGAAATTAAACAGGGCTTTAAGGATGTGCGAGACTCTTGGTTTACAACCATCTGGTCCATCTTTATAAAATTTATCTGCCCAATAATCATCATCATAATCCTGGCTCAAACCCTGATGGGTTAATTGTAAAACCATTTTTGAATTTCTTTGCGGCTCGAGGTTGTTATCGAGTGGAAGCTGCTGTATTTTTGAAGCCTTAATATGAACTAATTTTAAGTATGGGAAAAGTAAGTACATCTGACTTCCGTCCGGGAATGAACATTTTACTGGATGGAGAGATCTATACAATTGTCGATTATCAACACGTAAAACCCGGAAAAGGCGGGGCTTTTGTCCGTACAAAACTGAAGGGTGTTGAGAACGAAAAGAATATCGAAAAAACATTCCGTTCCGGAGAGTCTGTAGAGTCTATCCGGGTTGAAAAGCACCCCTATCAGTTTCTATATACTGACGGAAATATGTTTTTCTTCATGCATCAGGAGACTTATGAACAGGTTCCATTGGAGCGCAAACGGGTAGAAAATCCCGAATTTTTTTCAGATGGGTTAATCTGTACACTCTCCATCGATGTAGATAACGACCAGATTCTATTTGCTGAGCCGCCGGATCAGATAGAAGCTGAAGTTGTACAGACCGATCCTGGCGTAAGGGGCGATACCGCACAGGGCGGCAGCAAGCCGGCCACAATCTCGGGAGGCGCGGTTGTACAAGTTCCCTTATTTATCAACGAAGGAGAAGTGATCCGCGTTGATACCCGAACCGGAGAATACCTTGAAAGAGCAAAATCTAAATAAACTTTATTATGGACTTAAAACTCGTTAAAAACCTGCTTGACCTGATCTCAGAAACCGAACTCAACGAAGTTTCTATTGAAGAAGGAGATTTTAAACTAAAGGTAAAGAAACAGTCTGATACTCCTGCACCACAGGCGGCACCGATGCAGTTTCAAATGCCGGCACAGCAGGCTCCTGCTCAACCTGCACCGCAAGCAGCTCAGGCACCTGCCGAGTTAGCTTCCGCCCCAAAAGAAGAGTCTCAGCCTGAGGGCGAAACCGTTAAGTCTCCTATCGTTGGTACTTTTTACGAGGCTCCCTCACCCGACTCCGATGCGTTTGTAAAAGTGGGTGATACCGTTCAGAAAGGCGATACTCTCTGCATCGTGGAAGCCATGAAAATAATGAACGAGATTGAAGCAGAATTTTCGGGTACTGTACAAAAAATTCTTGTCGACAACGCGCAACCGGTTGAATACGACCAGCCACTCTTCATTATCAAAAAAGCTTAAGAAAACAGTTTATGTTTAATAAAGTTTTAATTGCCAACCGCGGCGAAATTGCACTTCGTATTATCCGTACCTGTAAGGAGATGGATATCAAGACCGTTGCAATTTATTCCACTGCGGATGAGAATAGCCTACACGTAAAGTTTGCCGATGAGGCCGTATGTATCGGTCCGCCGGCCGGCCGCGACAGCTACCTGAAAATTCCAAGTATTCTTGCAGCCGCAGAAATTACCAATGCCGAAGCGATTCATCCCGGCTACGGTTTTCTTGCGGAAAATGCAGAATTCAGCAGGATTTGTGAAGAACACGATCTGAAATTTATCGGTCCTTCTCCCGAGATGATCGCCAAAATGGGAGATAAAGCCACGGCTAAAGCAACCATGATGGCCAATAATGTACCGGTGGTTCCCGGTTCAGAGGGTGTGGTAACTTCTGTTGATGAAGGGAAAAAGATTGCCACAGACATCGGCTTTCCGGTTATCATAAAAGCGAGCGCCGGCGGTGGCGGACGCGGAATGCGTGTTGTGCACGATGCGGAAAATTTTGAGAATGCTTTCAAAACCTGCCGGAATGAAGCGGAATCCGCTTTCAGCAACCCGGCCGTCTATATCGAAAAGTTTGTTGAAAACCCTCGCCATATTGAAATTCAAATTTTGGGCGATCAGCATGGCAATGTGAGACATCTCGGCGAACGTGAATGTTCACTTCAGCGTCGCCACCAGAAGATTCTGGAAGAGGCCCCCTCTCCTGTGATGACTCCGGAAGTTCGTGAAAAAATGGGCGAAGCTGCGGTTAATGCCGGAAAGGCGATCAACTACGAAGGTGCTGGAACGGTTGAGTTTATTGTTGACAAAGATCTCAACTTTTACTTTATGGAGATGAACACCCGAATTCAGGTGGAACATCCCGTTACCGAAGAGATTACCTGGTGCGACCTGGTAGAGGAGCAAATTAAGGTTGCAGCCGGACAAAAAATTGAGATGAAACCGCTGAAGATGCGCGGTCATGCTATCGAATGCCGAATAAACGCGGAAGATCCGGAGCACAATTTCCGGCCGACAGCGGGAGAAATCACCTCTTTCAACATTCCGGGCGGTCACAGCGTACGCGTGGATACTCATGCTTATGCGGGATATAAAATTCCACCTCATTACGACTCGATGATTGCCAAACTGATTGTGAGCGCACCCACCCGGATGGAAGCTATTAAGCGTATGAAGCGTGCACTTCAGGAGTTTGTTGTGGAAGGTGTTAAAACAACCATTCCGTATCATCTTCAGCTAATGGACGATCCTAATTTCCAGTCAGGTAATTTTAATACACAATACCTGGAGAAGCACTTCAAATTCAAACCGGAACAAAATAATTCAGGACACTAATGAACATCCCAGACGATCTTAAATACACAAAAGAACATGAGTGGGTAAAAGATAACGGAGACGGTACTGTAACAATCGGAATTACCGATTTTGCACAAGGCGAACTTGGAGATATTGTCTTTGTTGAACTGGAACCAGAAGGATCTGAGTTCGATCAGGATGACGTTCTCGGTACTGTGGAAGCTGTAAAAACCGTCTCTGAACTCTTCTCCCCTGTTTCAGGAGAAATTACAGAGGTGAATGAAGACCTTGAAGATGATCCGGAAATGGTGAATAATGATCCTTATGGAGACGGCTGGATGGTTAAGATAAAATTAAGTGATCCATCTGAGCTGGATGACCTTCTCTCTGCCGAAGATTACAAAGAACTGATTGACTAATAAATTTCTACACCTTATTTGATAATGCATACTCATCATGATGAGTGGATTCTCATCCTCGATTTTGGATCTCAGTACACCCAACTGATTGCGCGACGACTGCGCGAACAGAACGTTTACTGTGAAATTCATCCTTATAACGCCCCCAAAAAAGATTTTGAGAACCATCCTCCCAAAGGAATCATCCTCTCGGGAGGACCCAAAAGTGTTTATGATGAGGATGCTCCTGTTCTGAACCTCAACTACTTCGACTTTAATGTACCGGTACTTGGAATCTGCTACGGATTGCAATCTTTGGCTCATTCCATTTCTCCGGACAGTGTGGAAAAAGCCGATAAGCGGGAATTTGGCCGTGCCGAACTCTTAATCAATGATCACTCCGATCTATTTAAAGGCATTGATGACGGGTCTACCGTCTGGATGAGTCATGGAGATCACATCAGAAACCTCCCCTCACCTTACGAGATCATTGCACACACCCAAAATGCACCCGTTGCTGCGGTTAAACATGCAGAGAAACCGATTTACGGAGTACAGTTCCACCCGGAGGTGGTTCACACCGAAGACGGTGCCAAAATTCTGGAAAATTTCGTCAAGGAGATTTGTGCATGCAGCGGTGACTGGACTGCAGCCTCATTTATAGAAACGGAAATTGAGGCCATTCGCAAACAGGTAGGTGACAACAAAGTGATTTGTGGGCTCTCAGGTGGAGTGGATTCAACCGTTGTAGCCACCTTGATACACAAGGCGATCGGCGATCAGCTGCTCTGCATTTTTGTGGATAACGGGCTTCTCAGAAAAGATGAGTATCAAAAAGTTCTTCAAACCTATAAAGAGCACCTGCATTTACCGGTTAAAGGTATAGACGCCTCCGATCTGTTTCTCGATAAACTTGAAGGGATTTCTGACCCGGAAGAGAAACGGAAAATCATCGGAAACACCTTTATTGAAGTCTTTGATAAAGCAATTGAGAACGAAACAGAGTATAAGTTTCTAGCCCAGGGTACCCTCTATCCCGATGTGATTGAAAGCGTTTCATTTAAAGGGCCTTCTGCAACCATCAAATCGCACCACAACGTGGGCGGACTCCCTGAAAAGATGAATCTGGACCTGATTGAACCGGTTCGAGAGCTTTTCAAAGATGAAGTTCGAAATGTTGGCAGGGAGCTTGGTATTCCTGAAAACTTTATCGGACGGCACCCTTTTCCCGGCCCCGGTATGGGAATACGGGTTCTAGGCGAGATTAACCGCGAGAAGCTGAGTCTGCTCAGGGAAGCGGATGATATTTTTATTCAATCCTTACGCGATCATGACCTCTACGATGACGTGTGGCAAGCTCTTGCCGTTCTGCTTCCGGTTCAGTCTGTAGGCGTAATGGGTGATGAGCGAACGTACGAATACACCGTAGCCTTGCGCGCCGTTACCAGCGTGGATGGTATGACAGCCGACTGGGCTCATCTTCCCTACGAATTTTTAGCTGAAGTCAGCAACCGAATCATTAATGAAGTCAGGGGTGTAAACCGGGTTGTGTATGATATAAGCTCCAAGCCTCCGGCAACGATTGAGTGGGAATAAAAAGGAACATTTACGCCCATTTCCGCTTTATTGAATAGGTTAACGTTCATCTGTCATCAAATTCGTCATGAAAAAGATTCTTCTGCTTCTCCCCATACTTTTATTTCAATGCAATGTACTGTTTGCCCAGACCTTTCAGGAAGGAGTTGAACTGTATGAAAGTGAGCAGTATGAGGAAGCACTGGTAATTTTTCAGGAGTTAGATAGCGATGAAGCTATCCTTTTTACGGGAAAGAGCTACTTGGCACTGGGAAGCTACCCGAAAGCATCCCATTTTTTCGAACGGGCCGAGCAGAGTACCAACCGGTCCATCGCTCAGGAAGCACAGTATTCCCGGGCAGTTGTGAAATTCCGAACCAAAGATTACAGCGGGAGCCTGAACACGCTCTACCGACTGATTGAGAGCCAGAACCGAACCGGTATTCAGGTGGATGCCCGACGACTCTACAGCCAAATCATCCGGTATCTCGATATCAGCGAGCGTTTTGAAGCGCTTCAGAAAGCAGAATCACCGGCCATTCGCCTTGATATTGTTCTGAATTCACGACGCCAGCTCGATCCGGTTCTGTATCAATCGCTTGAAAAAGAGCTGTTCCGGCTGGAAGCAGATACCACCTACCACGATGACCTGCGTGAAGCTCTGCAAAACAATCAGAATCAACTATCGAGTTCATTCAGCTATCCAAGTGCACCGGAAGGCACCGTGTACCATGTGGGTGTTGTACTGCCTACATTTGAGGAGAACGATCCTGACTTCACCATTCCACGAAATCTTTACTTCGGGATGATGCTCGCTGCAGATGAGTTTAACAGCAGCCACTCCGACAAAAAAGTCAGACTGATTTTCAAAGACTCTCACGAAAATACGGACTCTACCGCAGCTGCCATTACAGAACTGGCTTGGGCCGAAAAAGCCGATGCCGTAATCGGTCCGCTCTTTTCAGAACCCGCCCGGCGAATGGCTCAGCTATCAGAAGAGTACCAGATCCCGATGCTGGCACCTTTGGCGAACTCCGATGAACTGAACCTGGATTACAACTACACCTTCCAGCTCAATCCAACGTTTGCCGTTCACGGAATTAACATGGCGCGTTTTGCCGTACAGGAACTTGGACTGGACACTCTTGCCGTTATTACTGAAAAAGACGCATTTGGAAGAGATTCCGCGCTTGCCTTCAGAAAGGAGGCCGAGAGACTCGGAGCACACATCTCCTACTACTTTGAAGACGACTTTGCTTCACAGGGGTACGATTTAAGCGATTATACCAAGGTTTTCACTCCAGACAAGGCCTTGGCCGACTCTCTTGGATATACACCTTCTCAGGCAATTTATGCTCCCTTTACCGGTCAGGCAGCTTCTACGCTAACCAATCTTTTCATGAACGACCTGGAAGCGATGAGAGCTCGTCCGATTATACTCGGATCAGAGGAGTGGAGTTCAGATAACCTCTCTGCATATCAGCAGCGAACCTACGAAATTTATCGAACACAGTCGTCTGATGTATCCGCTGACTCATCCAAATTTGCCTATTTTGAAGAGGATTTTGAAACCCGGTTTAATACAGAACCCGATCACTTTGCAAGAGTGGGATACGATACGGCAACATTCCTGTTTGAAAGCCTAGAAACAGCCGGTAACCCAAGCTACCTTACACGGGTGATGCGTAATAAGGATACATTTGACGGTCTGGGTATGAGAATCTTGTTTGACGGAAAACGAATCAATCAGCTGCTTGGAATCCATCCGCTTACTCCGGCGGCAGAAGAGAGACTTAGCCAATCAAGATAGGGTTTCAACAAATTGGTAATTCTTGTGTGACTTTGACCGCTAAGATTAGATAAAATTCAAAAGGAAAGGATCTCTGTATCTCAATCAGGCAGCCCGATCAGTTTTGGCTGCTTTCTGCTTCCATTCGCTCTCTTTCATCCCGTAGGCGATACTGCTCCCGGATCCATCTTCGCCACTCTTCACTGGCCTGTCGATGCTCTTCAAATGTACGTGTAAACCTATGGGAACCGTCAGGTGCCGCAACCATAAACAGATAATCGTGCTCTTCCGGATTCAGTACGGCACGAATAGATGCCTCATCCGGATTGGTAATAGGTCCGGGCGGGAGGCCTGCATGTATATAGGTATTGTAGGGATGATCCACGCGATAGTCCTCAAACAGAAGTCTTCTTCTCTCCCCAATCGCATAGATAACCGTTGGGTCTGCCTGAAGGAGCATATTTCGGTTTAATCGATTTAAATAGAGACCGGCAATTCTCGGTTTCTCATCTGCCACTTTAGCCTCCATTTCTACAATCGAAGCCAGAGTTATAATTTCATCCAAGGAGTAGCTGTTCTGCTCAATGTCTCTTTGATATCTACCTTCAACAATCCGGGTGAACTCATTGTAAATTCTTCGAACAGCACGCTCGGGAGTCGAGGTCCAGTAAATTTCATACGTATTCGGCAGCATCCTGGATAGGAGCTCTTCACCGCTCAAACCAAGTTCCAGAGCCAAATCGGAGCTGTCGGTCAATACCTCAAGAAAAGCATCGCTGTCGGCTTTAAGCTGGGCACTCATCCGGAGTGCAAAACGCCCCGTATCACTACCAGAAAGTACCGTCACCTTTGCGGGATCCTGTATTCCTCTCGCCATTTTTGAAAGAAACTCTTCATAAGAATATTGACCATTTAGTTCATAAAGACCGGTTCTAAAGTTTCTCCACCCTAAAACCCTGCCTGCCCAGCGTAATTCATCAAGATCAACATCTACATCCAGGCCATCCATTATTTCAACAATTTCATCCAGACCGGTTCTGTCGTGCAGAAAAATTTGAACAGGCTGACCTGATTGGATCGCGGTTGTACTGTAGAGCCTGTAGTTTCTCGAGCCGGCCGTAAGTATCATTACGATCAGAAAAAGAAGTGTGAGCGTAAAAAGTTCTTTTTTCGAAAAGGGGTTCATTCAACAACAGTTGTGAGTATTCGCTTTTTTAAAACGAGACAAATATACAGTTTATTCGGTAAAGAATGGAGTTATTGAATGAACCTTTGGGAATTGGGCTTGCTCACCGTCACAGCGAATACACTTATAAAACCTTTAAAAGGTTGGGTTGAAACGGATCCAGAACGCAGGCTGACCATCAAACTCTTTGAGCGGCCAGGCGATTTCTGCTCTGAATGCCCCGGTTCCCAAACCGAAGCCTACATCGTGTTGAAGGTCTGAAAACTTAAACTCAGTAAAACCGGACATGAGTCCCTCTGATGTGTCAAGCATACCGGGGATGGATCTTGCCCAGCCTGAATCCAGGAACAGCAATATGTGGATGTTGTAGTCTCTCATCCACACATCTGATCGAGACGGTGCTCTGCCAAACTGTACCTCAAGATTACTGAGAAGCATCTGATTTCCTGCAAAAAACTTATAGGGTGACCCTCTCAATGTTCCGATTCCACCCAGGTAAAACTGTTTAAAATCGGGCGTATTTCCGGTTATCCCACCCGTTTTCAATCTCCAGCGTAAAATTGATCCCGGTTCAAAATTGTAGAACATTTTCAGCTCCGACCAATACTTGTTGTAATCATACACATTAGGTTCAGATGTATCATAGCCCAGTTCCGCACCAATTTTAGCCGCAAATGTGAATTTGTTTGCCAATAGTACGTTTCTCGGGTTAAATGCAAACGAGAAGCTATATCGGTCCAGATCAATTTCATCGGCAAAGGCGTCGATCGGCGGGTTGAGTCTATAGGGGCTCGACTTTCCAAAAAGAGACCAGGTAGTGTTGCGCTCAACAGAGCGAAATGTATCCCGATTGTATGAGAATGCAGCTTCAAACCAGCGATCTGTGCGGTAGGCCGCGTATAGCCCCAACCCCTCCATCTGGAAGTAGTCGTGGAAATCGTAGGAGGCGAAGAACGATGTTAACGAGTTTTCTATCAATCCGCTGCGGGTATAATCTTCCGTTGAAGTGGCTTTGTGAAACTCTCCGCCAATCATCAGCCGTTTATTCTCACCAATCAGTTTCTCAACACCTAAGGCATATTCCCACTCTTTTGAAGCTGTGCCATACCCGATAAATCCATGTGGATTGATCTGTTCAATGTTCAAGAAACTTCCGTATCTGTGCCATTGCATTCTCTCCTTCCGGATTCCCAGAAAAAGCCCATTCACCCTGTTAAAGTGAATCATCGGCAGGTTAGGATATTGGCTGTACAGTTCGTTGCTGTAGTATGGTCCTGCTTCAAAATCGCCCCCCAAATCAAATCCTGAGTAAGACAATCGCCTCACGGCACGATCTGCATCACGTAATGAATCTCTCTCCTCTCCCTCCAGTTCAACTGTACGTTGAGTACCAAACAGCTCTTCAAGTGATTTATTAAAAATCGGATCACGCTTGAATGGATCGTCGTCCGATTGTTGTGCAAATCCTATTGCGGGAAAGAGAATGAAAAGGGACAATATGAGAAGCATTATGTTTTTCATATCAGCAACTACGATTAACTTTCGTGAAAGTTTCAGTTTTCCGGAATTTTAAGAACCATCAGCGTGATGTCATCATGCGCGTCGAGACCTGCCGACCAGGTCTCAGCCAGTTGATTAAGCTGCTGGATAATGTCGGAAGAGCTATAATCGGCGGAGTTTTGCAAAATCTCTTCAACCCGTTTCATTCCTAAAATCTCTCTGTCGGGATTGAACAGTTCAATCAAACCATCGCTCATTAATAGTAAAATATCGCCTTCTTCAAGCTCCAGCGACTTTTTCTTATATGGATAGTTGGCAGATCCGCCCAGAGGAAGCCCCTTCAGCACAATCCGTTCCACACGGTTTTTCTTTTTGGAATAGTGAAGAACCGGTGGCATGCCGGCAATAGTAAGCTCAATCTTTCGGTTTTTACACTTCATTAAAATAAAACCCATATACATCAGCCGCATATTGAGGTTCTTCAAACCGGAGGAAATCCTTGAGAGCATGGTGATCAAATCCACTTCATGTACCAGCGTGTGGAAGTAGCTCTTGGCAGCAGCAACCATAATTCCCGCCTTTAAACCGTGTCCGGTAGCATCTCCCACGGCCAGCACAAGTGCCCCATCCTGCTCTACACTGTAGTCGTAGTAATCACCTCCAACTTCTGTTGCCGTATCCATATAAACAGCCAGATCGTAGCCGAGTAGCAACGGCATTTTTTGGGGGAGCATGGAGAGCTGCAGCGCACGGGCCTCCTCAAGTTCCGCAGATTTCCGCTCATTTTCTGCTTTTAGAAGCCGTTTTTCAATCTCACGCTCTTTGCTGATCCGCTCTTGCTCCAGGGCACGTTTCGACAGCTCCTGCACTTCTGACAGTTTCTGTTTTAAACTGTTTTGAGTTGCAGCGAACTCCCTAGAGAGAAATATGGACATCGATAGAATAAGCAGACCTGACCCGGCCAGGTTCACCATTTTTACATTACCGCTCATCAGTTGAAAGTTGATGAGAATACTGACAATCAGTCCGAGCACAAAAAACATCATCCCCGCACCGATAATCCATGCCCCCTCACGCCGTTTTCTGAACATGACCAGAAGTGTTCGAATCAACTCAATGACCAGAAGCAGTATCATTATTTCTCGAAACCAAACGGATGAAGCAGGTTGAAAATAGACATACGCTGCCGAGGCGATACCCACTACCAGAATTGAATTGGAATAGAGTGATTTCTGATTTTGGTCGATCGCATGCATCAGTTTAACGGCAAAAACCAAAACAATGATCTCAAAGAAGAGCGCAAATTTCAGAAAAAAGATCGATTCAAACGTATAATGAACCAGCTCAAGCCGGTAGAGAAAATAGGTAATGAAAAGAAGTCCCCCTGCGAAAAGTGAAAAGTATAAATTCCTTTTTTCAGCCGGATAGAATAGAAACAGAAGAAAGTGAATAAGAGCAAAGGTGAGCAACACTCCGGCAAAAAACATACTTGTGCCGGTCCATTCCGAAATGAATGAGAGTACATTTGTCTGGTGTGCTTTCCAGTCGGCCAGCAGAAAACGAAACCCGTTGTAGCCGAACATCCGCTCCGATTCAATATTATTTGGGTTGATAAAACGGACGGCCAAGGTCTGAATCTCCTCATTTGGAAAAACCACCACCGGCAGCTCATTTCCACTATATGCCTCCACCCTTTCGGGGTTGGTTGAAAAGCGGCCGAGTTCATACACTTTCTTCCCATTCAGATAGACCTCAGATGCTCCCAAATGCCGATCTACCACCAGCGCAAGAGGTTTTCCGACCAGTTCACTGCTGACCTGAAGCTGTTTTCTGAACCAGCCAATTCCCTCCCATTCCACAAAAGAGAGATCAGAGGTTGTCAGGTTTGTACTGATTGATTCCCAGGCAGTGTCATCAAAATCGGGTTCGGCCCAGCGTGTGTCATCTCCCGGAGAAAATTTCCAGCGATCGCTGATATATAGAATTCGTTCTCGGTCCGACATATTTTCGGCCGATATCAGCTCTACAGACTCCTCTTCAAATTGAAAAAAGCTCTCCTGTGCCTTCGTCATGAACGGACAGACCAGCAAGAGGAGTAATAATGTCATTTTTATTTGAAGCTGTTCAATCACCCTGGTAAACAATTAATTTTCCCGAACACGAACCGAACCGGAAACAGATTTGAGATTCACAGGAATCTCCCCCTCTCTCACCTCAACCGAAGCGTTCATAAAACTGATATTTTTGGAAATATTATCGCCGGTCAGTTCATCAAAATTCAGGCTCATTCCACTTGCGGTAATGGAGTAACCGGCCATCCCGGGCAGACTCAGATCAATATCACCTGTGGTTGTTTCGAGGTATACACCAACTGAGACCTCTTTAAAGTCAGACACAATATCGCCGCTTGTTGTCCCCGCAACCAGTGTACCCGAAAGTGCACTTGTTGTAATATTACCGGTAGTTGTTCTGAGACGAACCTCCCCGCTGTTCCGGTTGGCTTCCACGTCTCCACTCACGGTTTTTGCAAAGATATTACCGTTCAGTTGGTTCAGATAGATATCTCCGGCGGTGGATACAGCTCGTATTTCGCCGGTCATATTTTCAATCTTCAGATCCCCCGCATGATTTTGTATAAAATGCTTCCCCTCCACACCGCGAGCCGAAATATCACCATGTATACTTCGCAAATTCAGAGAGGCCTCAGACGGAACCTGAACCAAAAAAGTAAATTGAACACCGGCTGAGGATCGCAGCTCCCGTCCCGACCTTCGATCCTCAACGGATGCAATAATAGAATTACCCTGTTTCTGCATGATGATCCGATAGTTATCCAGGTTCCGCGTGCCCGACCAAAGCGAGAACTCTCTTTTGACGTATAAATCGACCTGCACCCCACCCAGCCCTGAATTTTCAACCACTTCAATATCACCGGAAATTGTGTTAATCGTAACATTAGGGTGCCGGTCAACCCTGTAAAACTCAGATCGATAAGGATCCGGCTGGTCAGCGGACGAAATAATGTCTGTAGCCAGAACGCTAAGTGAAGTTTGAGCAGCAGTGTTTGAAAACACTCCAAAAATGATAAGAACCGGGATGAACCACCGGACGGTTTGATTTGTAAGCAGTCTGATCATAGATATTGGATTAACTGTGTACACCTGCCCAACTTTACGGACAGTTTTGCAAACAGTTTCGGCTACGGCAAATTTTTAAACACGCCGATCAAAAACTGTATGTGATCAGACAGCTCTTTGTGAATAAGTTCGGCTCCTTTTCTGATATCTTCTCTGGGAACATTTTCAGCAAATCGTTTATCCTTGAGCTTTTTACGAACCGATTTCACTTTCATATCAGAAAATCCATTGGGCCTCATCAACGAAACGGCATTCATAAAACCGGAGAGTTCATCACAAGCAAAAAGATACCGCTCCATTTCAGATTGCGGCTCTCTCCCGGTGCGATCCGGAGCATGCGCTTCTACCGCCTCTATTATCTCTTTTGAATATCCGTTATTGGGTAAAATATCCTCTACGGCTTTTTGGGGATGCTCTTCAGGAAATTTCTCCCAATCCAGATCATGCAGCAATCCCGCACTCCACCAATTAAGCTGTTCATCCTCCGTTTTACTCAGTGATTTTGCGTAAACCTCCATCGCCATTGCTACCATTTCCGAATGGTGGCGCAAACTTTCTGATTCAATATACTCCTTCAGTAACTTCCTCGACTCTTCCCTTGACGGCATCATAAGTTCAGCTCCGACCTGATTTCCTGGGCAACTCCTCGATTGTACTCAAACGCAAAGTTTTTGTAGTTAATCATATCAACAATTGTACCGATAAAACAGAGACCTGCCGTCAGAAAGTAGAGAATTCCCATTCCAATATGGCCGATAAAAAACCGGTGGATTCCCGCAACCCCGAAGAAACCGATCAGCGCGAGGATCAACATCAGCATCGGATCTTTTCTGCGAGCATCATAAATCCTGACAAAGGTATCAATTTTATCTTCCGGAATATCCTCCAGCAGCCGGTTTATGTAGTGCAATTCATCGCCTTCGAGCTCAGGTAAATATTCAAATACTTTCATGACAGTTTCCCGTTTTGTTTTGTGATGATATGATTTTTTAAAATGGTTACGATTCGACCCAATAATATTAAAATAGCGGCAATTCCGGCCGGATGCATAGCAAGCGAGGCTAAAAACTCACCTCTGAAAGCCAATGAAATGGAACGTCCGAGTCCTTCCCCGGGGCAATATTCAAAACCGAACCGTTCCACCGGACAAATTGTTTGAGACCCAGAAGTGGGATCCAGCATGGCCATAAGCAGTAAACCCGCAGACAGTGCCACCCACTCAAAGTGTTTATTAAAAAGATTTTTGAACGATCTTCGTATTTTCATGCTTATCTGACTGAATCTTCTGCAAACGAAGGAAGCTTACATATTTAAAAGATTTTATGAAAACCAATTATCGATACGGTATCTCTTCCATTTTGTTACTGATCTTTTTCTTCACAGTAAATATCAGTTCGGTTCAGGCCCGCCAGGATGTTCCCGATTCCCTGCAGGTTGATCTGGATGAAATTGTTGTGGAGTCCACCTACTCATCCATCACGATAGACCGCGCGCCCCTTTCTGTGAGCTACAGGTTACGAAATCCACACGACATCGCTTCCCGTCCGGCCGCTACCATGGATGAACTTACATTCGCACTGCCCGGTGTTTTCATCAGCAACCGCGAAAATTATGCATTGGGAGAAAGGATGACGATCCGCGGTCTCGGCTGGCGATCCCAGTTTGGAGTTCGCGGTGTGCAGGTAATTTTAGATGATATGCCGCTGACGGTTGCCGACGGACAAACCATCATGAATATGATTGATCCGGCGATGGTTCATCGTGTAGAACTTTTGCGGGGTCCTTCCGCTACGTTCTGGGGGAATTCAAGCGGTGGTGTTCTTCACGTTTCAACCAGACCCCGTACAGACTCTCCTACCGTTCAATATCGCGGTTATGGCGGATCATACAGTACGATAAAACAGGAACTGAGGTTAAACACCAAAGTTGGTGATGCCGCCGTTTATGGTTATGGCTCCTACTTTGAAACGGATGGTTTTCGCGACCATAGTGCGGCACGGCTCTATCGGGTGGGACTAAATGTCGAAAAACCGCTTGGAATAAGGAGTCGCCTGATTGTGCGCTCTGCCTTCACCTCCATGCCCAAAGCACAACATCCCGGGGCACTCACCGCAGAAGATGCAGAATCGGATCCCACCGCGGCTACTCCAAACTTTGTGGCAAATTCAGCCGGAAAGAATTTCGATCAGGGAATGATCTCCGCATCATTCGTTCAGGAGCAGATGAGGGGAGTCTGGGATATCACCTCCCACTTTACCTATCGCGACCTGGAGAACCCGCTTCCATTTGGTTTTATCAGCCTCGAACGTTTGGCTGGTGGGGTAAGATCAACCTACGAATTCACAACCCTTCCCTATGATTTAAATGTGGGAGGTGAGTTTAAATTTCAGCAGGACGATCGTCTGGAGACCAATAATGTAAACGGTAATCCCGGCACCGAGGTTGATGTACGCCAGCAAGAAGTTGTTACAAACGGAGCTCTTTTTGCCAGAATTGCCGTTCCATTGAATGAAAAACTAACTGCAAGTGCAGGATTGAGAACTGACTGGCTCCACTTTACTACAGACGATGAAATTGGTGCTGATCAGGAGGGATCGAGAACGTTTTTCTCATTAAACCCGAGTGCAGGCCTCTCCTACCGTTTTGATCAAGCCCGTTGGTTTATGAATTTCTCAACCAGTTTCGAATCTCCGACCACCACAGAGCTTGTCAACCGTCCGGAAGGCGGAAACGGGTTTAACCAAAACGTTGATCCGGAACGATCCATTAGCCTGGAAACCGGTATTCAAGGTCAAAACAGCCGTTTCAGCTACGATTTTACAGTTTTTGCCATGCAAGTGAGAGATCTCCTCCTTCCGTTTCAGCTTGAAAGCGATGGCCCTACATTCTTCAGAAATGAGGGCAACACACGCCATTATGGACTTGAAACAACCGCAGGTTTCCAAATTACTCCCAGTTTGCAAATTGATGGAATGCTGACCATTCTGAATGCAACCTTCAACAATGAAGAGTTTGACGGTAATGAACTTCCGGGTGTAGCTCCTGTCAGAATTGGCTCAATTCTGACATTCACCCCGGGAAAACAGAGCTTCAGCATCGATGCCGAACGGATTGGAAGCTACTACACGGACAATGAAAACAGTACAAAAAACGATGCGTACGGCCTCTTAAACTTTCGGTGGTCAGCAAATCTGGATCAATTGTTTAACGGAGTCACAATTCAACCATTTATAGCCATTCGTAATTTGCTCAACACCCGCCATAACAGCTCTGTAGGAATTAATGCGTTTGGAGGCAGATACTTTGAACCGGGGCCGGATAGGAATTTCCACGCCGGTCTGCAGCTCAATTTCAATTAAAACAGAGAGCCACTCTTCCACCCTATTTAACACTCATTGCTGCATTGAATCACTTCTTATCAAGCTGAAACGGAAGAACCCCAATTCCAGTGTTCGTTTGATCGACCGATTTTAAGTCAATAATATTTTATCAAAGCTGATTATCTGCCAAACGGTAAAATAAGCTTAAATGCATCCGCATTAACCAGTTTATACCCATAGAATTAGATCTGTCATAAAATCGGTCTATTCATATAGTAAATTATAATGTTCATTGTAAGATTTAAGATCCCATACTACTTTTCTTGTAACAAAACAGCCTTTGGAATCTCTTGATCACAAGAAGATGAAATACAATTTTAAAACAATGCTGAAACATCTATTTCTTATTATTGTACTTGCCGTCTCTTACTACCTATGGGATCAGAAACCGATTAAACACGGAGTTGGAATTACGGCTCCGGATGCACCGCAGGTGGAACGAGGATTTCGTTTAACGGAACACTACGTGAAGCACTACACGCTGGAGCCCAAATTCCGGATAAAAACCACGTCCCGCGTCATTGCCAACAAGCGCTACTGGTTTGATGAAAAATCTGACTTGGCACCGGTCGATGTCGTTCTGGGCTGGGGGGATCTATCCGATGAACGAATACTCAGTCAGGTAAAAACCCCTATCAGTCGGCGTGACTTTAAAGTCGATGTTATCCGCCCTCCCCTGACCTTTAGCGAAATCCGAAGTAAGCTTCTCTACATGCATGCAATACCGGCAAATGATGAGATCGCTGATAAACTGAAGAGGGTTAAAGAGGGGCACATCGTTTCAATTAACGGCTATATTGTTGATGTACACGATCAATCCTCTGTACTATGGACTTCATCAAGACAAGGCAACTCTGCCAAGCTCGACAATTCACAATACGTACTTGTAGAATCCCTGGAACTGCTTGATTAACACTTTTACAATCATTATTGCTAAATAGGTTCTAACAAACTATTTTAGCACACGAACCGGTTCTTACTCTCCCAAGATTAAGAGCTGAATTAATTTACAATGGGAACAAAGTTGGGATTCTATTATGGAAAATCGTGAAGTTGGAACTGTTAAATGGTTTCATAATGGCAAAGGGTACGGGTTTATCACAAGAGAAGGTGGTGAGGACGTATTTGTACACTATTCAGAGATACAGTCAGACGGATTTAAGAAATTAACCGAAGGTCAAAAAGTTGAATTTACCATTGCCGAAGGAGATAAAGGGCTCCAGGCAAAAGAGGTAATTGAAATCGCTTAAATATGTTGAAAGGCACCAACTCAGGTGCCTTTTCTTTTCATCTCTCCTATCTGAAGTAATGCAATGCAGTGGATCAAAAACATCATCGTTGACCTAATTACAACACTCGTCATTGCACTTGTTGTTTTTTTTGAATCAACACCCGCCTTAACCTACGTAATTTTTATCTACACAGGTTTGATGGTTCTGGCGCGTACGTTCACCCTTTTCAGTGGAAATTTCAGGGCTATCACTAAAAAACAGGTATCTGAAGTACCGGTATGGATTTACCATCTTCTCTATCTGTTGAATGTTCTATTTCTTGGAGTTGGAGCGTTTTACATTACCGCTGCCGGATGGGTCTATATCTGGGGAGTTGCGGCCTACGTTCATAAACAGCAATCATAATTGTCCGGCCTATGGAGCTTCTATTCAAATTCCGGACGTTACCGGTCGTTGCACTAATACTGCTGTTGCCATTTTCCAAAGGGGCAGCTCAACAACCCGACCTCACCGAAACCTCCTCCTTTAACCCGTCATTTACCATTTCAGGATCTTTCGCACCGTACTCATTCAGAGCCTGGGGAAAGGTTAAAAACAGTCAGCAGCTGTTTCTAAAGGTCGGTTACAGCTATACTGAACTCGACCTGCTCTCATTTCGAACTCAACTCGGTTCAGAACTGATTGTAAGCGGTATTGTAAATTATCCGCTCGATGGAAACGGCGGTGAAAGAAACACGCTTTATGGTTTTGGTTTTCTACCCCTGATAGCAAATATGCCTCTCAACCAAAACCTGAACCACCCTTTTGTAACCAGCTCTGCAGGCTTCATCGTTACGAACAGTCAATTTCCGAACATTAACGGTGCTCGTCTAAATTTTATGCTTGGATTGGGAGCGGGATATCAATTTACAACCGACAGTAATAACTCTTTCCAGGTTGGATGGAAACTTTCTCACATGTCAAACGCATTTATTGCTCCTGAAAATCCCGGAATTGACTCCATTATGCTTTTTGTGAACTTTCTTTTGTAAGTTCCGCACTCTTTTGAAAACGCCTGAGCGCTGACTCCCCAATTGCATGAGTATTCATTTTTATAAAACCCTTAAAGGCACTCAAAATTTCCGGCACCTTGCTAAAAAGGAGCTCTACACAGCACTCCCTGAAGATTGGTGCCTGGCCGTATCAGATGTACGGGATTCAACCAATCAAATCAAAGAGGGACGTTTCCGGGATGTGAACCTTGTGGGGGCGACGATTATTGCTGCCATTGCCAATCGATTCAACGAAACTGAACTACCATTCTCATTTGGCGGAGATGGCTCTGTCATTGCATTTCCAATGAAGTTCATGGAGGAGGCCGAGAAAATTGTTCAGGGGTGTAGAAATCTGGCTGCAGACAGATTTAATCTGAACCTTGTGGCTGGAATTGTACCCGTTTCTGAACTATACGAAAATGGTTATCAAATTTTGGTTGCAAAATTTCAAACGTCCGACCTGGTTAATCAGGCCGCATTTATGGGAGATGGGGTTTTGGTTGCCGAAGAGTGGGTAAAAGAGCGATCAGAACAGAGTCCGGTAAACGGAAAATACAACCACCGTGTGGACCTTTCCGGACTTGAGTGCCGATGGAATCCATTTCCCGCTGATGAAATTGCTATCTCTCTTATAATCGATGTAGTTGAACCTTCATTAAACGGGCGGTTACAGATCTATGATGATGTACTTAACCGCATTTATCAAATATTTGATGGCGAACCTGCCAAACCGGTTCAGCAAAGAGATATGAAACTGAGTTTTAGATTGAGTCACCTGCTTTCAGAAACAAACCTACGAAGTGACACAAAATGACTGAGTCGTTTTTTCTATTTCACCAACCTTCTGATTCTGCAGCTTACCGGTAAAGTTTTTATGAACCGCGGAGTAGCAACCAATAAAACAGATTGGGGAGATTATAAACCCGATTTTGTTAAAAATTCTGACTATAGAAAATTCAGCCAGAGTTTGAAAATGATTATTACTGGAAATCGCAAAATGAAAGAAGAGCTCAAAGAGTTTCTCGAGGAGTACTTCAGAGCTGGGAAACTGGTATATGGCCTCTATGAAACAACCTCAACGGTTACTACGTGCTACGTAAAGGAGTACCAGGGGAAACACATCCACTTTATTGATGGAACCGGGGGCGGCTACACCAAAGCGTCCATAGATTTCAAGAGACGTCTGTCTGAGGTAGAAAGTTTTGCAGAGTCTGTCAGTTAACGGAAGATTCGAATTCGTGCCTATCATTAAGAACGATTCCGGGTTTTCATGCGTTACGAAATCATGAAATTGCAAAAAATATTCTTGATTCTGATTTTAATTTCGGTTTCTGTTTCCTGTACATCAGAGGGACAATCCGAGACGCCCCCAATACAGGTGACTGCCGGACTCCACAGCCATATTGAACATCTCACATATACGATTGCTATGTCCGACACATCAAATAATGAAAGGATTACCCGCAGCGAAGAGGAGTGGAAAGAGCTGCTGAGTTCATCCGAATATCGTGTACTTCGAAATAAAGGTACCGAAATGCCATGGGTGAATGAGTATAACAGCTTATATGATGAAGGGGTGTATGTTTGTAAAGGATGTGGACAGCCTCTCTACAGCTCGGAGACGAAGTACAACAGCCGCAGCGGCTGGCCAAGCTACTGGGCACCCATTGACGAGGCTGCCGTTGAGGAGAGAGAAGACAACAGCATGTTTATGACACGAACTGAAATTATCTGCAGCCGGTGTGAATCACACCTCGGTCACGTTTTTGACGACGGTCCGGAACCGACCGGATTGCGATATTGTATGAACTCGGCCGCACTACATTTCCTGCCCAAGGATAATGATGAGAGTTGAACCTTCTGGCTGAATGTAACCAATAAATTTCTTTCCCGTATATTGGCAGTGAAAATAAATTTTTGAGCTATTCCTTATTCATTCCTAAGCTCATACTAATTTACAAGCCAATCAATTATGTCAACTACGGGGACTTCAAGAAAAGCGACCACGCTTCAAAAAGCAGAATTTGACCCAATTCTAAAGAAATACGTTTACTATGGAACGGCTGTGGCTCTGTTCTTCTCTATTGTCGGGATTGTTGTTCTCCCCTTTTGGCTTCTACTGGGTAAACTCTACATCAACCGGTACTTTGATAACTTGTTTTGTGAGTTGACGACCCGGGCTCTCCATTTTAAAAAAGGGATCTGGTTTCAAACCGAACGCACTATTCCTTTAGATAAAATACAGGACCTCACATTTCACGAGGGACCGGTTTTGAGGTGGATGGGGTTGAGTAAACTGATGATTGAAACAGCCGGTCAAAGCGCTCAGGGTATGTCTGATATGTCGTTGACAGGGATTGTGAACGCACGTCAATTCAGAGAGCGGGTACTGGAGCAGCGTGATGAGATCACGGACCGAAGCTCATACAGTAAGGCATCCACAAGCCCCGATAACGCAAGCGAGAACCTCGCCCCTATTCTTCAGGAAATTCACAAAACCCTGAAGAGCATCGATCAAAAACTGGATAGAAAAAAGTAGATATTTCACTTTACGAAATGCATCTTCACCCGATCTCTCTAATGGACCGGGTAGATATCCATATCGGGACTCGATCAATTCAATATCGTTTTCTCTGCAATTTTCCGGTTATAGAACTTGAACAGCCCAATAGCAATGGCAAACTGTACAAATACGGTTGCCACAGAAAACGGGTCGAGCGGATTATACCAGGTATCCGGTGCAAAGCTTGTGGCACTCAGATAGATCCACCATGTAAGCAGACTAATCACCTCCACCGGAATCACATATTTGATGATAAAGGTCCACCACTTACCAAGCTGAAAACGACTGTGTTCGTTATTTACCAGCGTGGTTCGGAATCGGTCAGCGCCAAACTTAACCACCGCAAAGGAGATCAACCCGCCGGAAGCCAGCAGACCTACACCCCATACAAAGTCCTGATTGGCGAAGAAATCCAATGAGATTGCAGACGGCAGCCCGAATAAAAATCCGGCAGTACATACCGCAACAGTTGCCTTGGTACGTGTAACGCCCATATCAATAAACACCTTCGTAGCCAGCTCAATCATAGAGATCAGCGAGCTGAAAGCCGCAAATGTAAGCCCCAGAAAGAACAGAATGGCGAAAATCTTACCGCCTGCCATCACATCAAACAGTTGTGGCATCCACATGAAGGTAAGTCCCGTGGAAGCCGGGCCTGAATCGCGCATTATGGAAAGCACTTCCCCGTCACTCATATCGGCACCCAGTGTTCCAAACACCGTTGAAAAGATGATTACCGCAGCCATCAATGAGACAAGGTTATTTCCAATACCGGTCTGAAATGCACTGATTGTTATATCGTCCCGAGTGCGCATATAGGCGCCATAAGTGAGGATTAATCCCCAGGCGGCCCCTGTATCCCAGGCATTCTGGGTGAGGGCCTCCAGCCAAAGTCGTGGCTCTTTCAGTGTTGCCCAATCCGGGGTGAACAGGTAGGAAACTCCGGCTCCGCTCCCCTCCAGAGTAAGTGCACGAAAAAGGGAGACCACAAGCACGAGCAGAAGTGAGGGAATCAGAATTTTATTCATCCGTTCAATGCTCTTCACGCCTTTCAGAATCACGAGGCCTCCCAGTATGATCATGATTGCATGAAAAATGGATGGCATCGCTGACGATTGAAATCCTTCCCAAACCATGCTCGCCTGCTCAACATTTTGCGGAAGCGGGGCTATGATAGACTCAACAAAGTAGTAGAGCGACCACCCGGCAACCACACTGTAGTAAAACATAATGGCGGTAGCCACAAAACCGACAAAGGCGCCCATCCATGCAAATTTCTCCCCGGCCATCTTTATGTAGGAGCCAATGACACCTTTACGTCCGTTTCGACCTATGCCATATTCGGCAATAATCAGCGGAACAGACCAAATGAGCAGAAACGTAACCCATGCAATCAAAAATGCACCGGCACCGGCCTCTCCTCCATTTTCTGCCGCAATTCTGGGAAACCTCCAGATATTTCCTGTTCCAACTGCAATTCCCAATACACTTAAAATGAGCCCCCATTTGGTGGTAAACCGTTCTTTACCGGCACCTTTGTCAGCCATTCTGCGAGATTTTATTTATCAATCTATTTTACACGACTGTTGATAACCATTTTTGAACTCTATGGCAAGAGCCATTTTAGAATGAACCCGAACAAGTTTATCTGAAACCCTTTTTGATTGTGCATTCAGACTGTGATTCGGTATATTTTTGACTTTCGCGGATCTGATTTGTGACGCAACAAGAAGTTCAGTACTCCGTTCTGTAAAACCTCAGTTTATTTATGTTAAACAACTGACAGCAATAACCCGTAATTGTAAACTTACACATGGATTTATCATCAATTTTTGCTGAGCATCGAACCAGAAACCGGTTTTTTGCCTTCATCAGTTTTTTATACGCCTTTATCATCTATTCGCTATCAGTTGCACCAACCATATCATTCTGGGATCCGGCTGAATATATCGCCATCTCTCACACGCTTCAGATTGCTCACCCGCCGGGCTCTCCTTTCTTCGCAATCGTGGGGAGATTTGTTTCGATGTTTATGCCGGCAGAGTATGTGGCGCTCAGCATCAACATGATCAGCGTCACGGCCTCGGCATTTACCATTATGCTGCTCTACCTGATCGTCGTCCGCCTTATCGAAGAGTGGCGGGGTTCAGCCGATCAGATGGACTTGATGGATCAGTTTGGAACTTACGGCGGTGCACTCTTTGCCGCATTTACATTTACCGTTACTCACACTCAGTGGTTTAATGCCGTAGAGGCCGAGATGTACGCCTCATCCATGTTTCTAACTGCATTGGTTGTGTGGATGGCACTTCGATGGTCAGCACAGCATGATCAACCCTACTCTGAGCGCTGGCTGCTGCTCATCGCCTATATTTTTGGCATCGGAATTGGGGTTCACCTTCTCAACCTGCTGGCGCTTTTCTTTGTAGCCCTCATATTCTATTTTAAAAAGTATCAATTCTCACCGCTCTCCTTTTTAGCCATGATGGGAGTTTCCGTTGCAGGTTTTCTGGCCATTTACCCGGTCACCATTATTCATATTCCGAACATTGCCGGCAGAATTGGAAGTATGACCTACGGGCTCATCGGTCCGCTAACCTTTATTATACTGATTGTAGCTATCGTTACTTTTGGCATCTACTACACACAGAAAAAGGGAATGCGTGTTGCAAACATGATTCTGCTGGGTTACGCGATGATTTTGATCGGCTATTCAAGTTACGCGCTGATTATGATCCGGTCTGATGCCGAACCGCCAATCGATCAGAATGATCCCTCAGAGGTTGCCGCCTTTGTGAACTACCTGAGCCGTGATCAGTATGGAACATCTCCACTTTTGAAGGGCAATACGTACGATAACCGTACCGGAAATATCGACCGTACTGCTGAGAAACTGTTTCCGCGACGGCACTCCTCTCAGCCGCACCACATGGAGTATTATGCAAACTTTGATTCAGACTGGTCCTATTTCTGGCAGTATCAGGTAAATCATATGTATCTGCGCTACCTGAACTGGAATTTCATCGGGCGGGAAGCCGATATTCAAGACACAGGCTGGTATTCCGGGTTTTCAGATACCCGACATAAAAACAATCCCGCCAACACACCCTATTTCTATCTGCCGTTTCTGTTCGGGCTTTTTGGTTTGCTTTATCACTTCAAGAACGACTGGAGGCGTGCGCTCTCAGTTACTGCTCTATTTTTACTAACAGGCCTTGCCATCATCTTCTATCTGAACCAGACGCCGGCCGAACCGCGCGAACGGGACTACGCCTATGTGGGCTCCTTCTTTGCGTATGCAATTTGGGTTGGCATCGGGCTGACCGGAATTATGGAGCTCATCAAGCAGTTTGTCGGAAACAATAAAGCGGTCTCATATGGAGTTTTAGCCGTTACCTTTGCGGCTGTTCCGCTCTGGATGCTCTACCAAAACTGGGAGAGTCATGACCGAAGCGATATGTACGTACCGCGCGATTACGCCTATAACCTGCTAAATTCTGTGGAACGGAATGCCATACTCTTTACTAATGGCGATAATGACACGTTCCCGCTCTGGTACCTTCAGGAGGTTGAGGGTATCCGGACAGATGTTCGGGTTGTGAACCTGAGTTTGCTGAATACCGATTGGTACATAAAGCAGCTGCGCGATCGCACCACTCACGAGTCACTCCCGCTGCCGATCAGTTTGAGTGACGAGGAAATTCAGCAAATGACCGGTCAGCTTGAACTGCACAATCCCGGGGATATCGTTATACCGGTTGATAAGGAACTCCTCTCCTCTGTTTTTGATGCGGACGAAAATATGATTGAGCAGAATCCGGAGGCAGTTGTTCAAACCGCATCTACAAACATTGCCGCGACTGAACTCCTATTCAACCAGGTAAGAATGGCCACCCCATTTTCGGAACCGGTTGCAGTTCTGGATGATGAAGTTCGATTCTACCTCGAGGGACGACCTGCAGGAAGGGATAACCAGGGGAACATGAGGTACTACCTGCAAACTCAGGATCGGATGATACTCGAAATTCTACAGCAGAATCAATGGCTAAGACCGGTCTATTTTGCCAATACAGTTTCCCGATCGGGTCTTTTAAATATGGAGCCCTATTTCCAGTTTGAAGGAAAGGCCTTCCGTGTGGTGCCCATCCGCCGAAATGTTGGCCCGTTTGGTCATGTGGATCCCGACGTGCACGCCTCAAGGCTTGAGTCATTTCAGTTCAACAACTGGAACTCTCCGACGGTCTATTTCGACCAGAACGTGCGACGTATGCTTGGTAACTACCGCTACGGTTTCACTCAGCTTGCCGATGCTTACATGGAGCGCGGTGAGAGAGAACAGGCTGCGTACTGGCTCAAATATGGCGAAGATATGATCCCGTTCAGAGAAATTGAGAACGATTGGACCATTGCCGCTCTCTATGCCTTCCGTTACATGCGGGTGGAAGAGAATGAGCGTGCAAACAATCTGTCCGATTTCATTCGCGAACAGTTGATGCACGAGCTTCGCTACGATATGCGGGCACTGGATCGGGCAGAAATCAGGATGCAAAATCTGGATGAAGAGATCCGTCGGGCACGGGCTCAGGCCAATACTGGAAAAGCTCAAAGCCTGAATCGCGAACGTCAACGACTCTCCCGCCAGCGAGACAATGTGATCGACGACGTAAGCTTTACAGTCAGTCGTTTAACCATCATTCAAAATATTTTCTACGAAACCGGCGAGATTGAAAAAGCCGAAACGTTAACCATTGAAGTGAATGGAATGACGGAAGGCCGGCTGCCACTGCCTGAATCGATTGAGGAGAGCAGGGAGCAAATTGAGAGGTTCGGGCTTGGAGTTTAGCCCGGATCAAACCGGTTATTTAATCTTAAACTTCGGAATTGTATATTGAAGAAGTTTAACGTCAGATAAAAAGCTATGATTCACGAATTTACCAAAGAGAACATCACAACCATCGGAGAAATCCTGAATGCTGAACCCAAACCTCTGGGTGATGATGTTTTCAGGTTTGAGGTTGTAAACTCAGAAGCAGGAAACAGACTGGCTCTGGAAATTCACTTAGGCCTTGAAGTGGATGACGAGCGCATGAATATGGTTTCTGTTTACTCGGGGAGCACATTTCTACAACTTCATAACTGTACCGCTTTCATTGCCAGCGATATTCTGAAGCAGGTTACATTTTTCGGAAAAAACGGTATCAACACTACCGGACTGATTGTGGAAGAGAGTGCAGGCTGCAGTATGTATGCCAATGTGAATGAGGCCGTCTTGAAGGGTGATTTCACCAAACTGCCTGAAGATCTGATGATGTGTGGTGTAGCCATGTCTCTGACGGATACTGCCGATCTGGATAATTTCTCTTTTGACGATGACGAACTTTCCTGACATCCCGACCGAGCCGAATGATCAATTGATTATCAATAATGAGTCCGGAGAGAGTGTACCGGTTGAGGAGAGCGAGCTACTAAAACTGATTACGATTGTTGAAAAGAGCGAGGATGTTCGCTATAAAGAGATCGAATTGGTTTACGTTGACGAAGAGGAGATCGTTAAAATTAACCACGAATTCCTCGACCGCGATTATATTACCGATATCATCACATTCCGCCATGATGAGAACGATTCTCAAGCCATTGAAGGAACCCTTTACTGCTGTGCTCCCCGTATTGCAGAACAGAGTGCAGAGTTTGATGATAACATGAAAACCGAATTTTTGCGAGTCTTTGTGCACGGATTGATACACCTGGCGGGCCACGATGATCAAACACCAAAAGAGAAACAGCTTATGACGGATCTTGAGGATCAATACCTGGAAGCTTTGAAAAACTCATCGTGAATGCCTCGGCAACCTATACCCTCCTGATTGTTGAATCCCCGGTTATTGCCCGAATCATTCAGCGGTATGCCCCCTCCTCAGTCTATGTAATGTCTACCAGCGGTTACGCCTGGAAACCGGTTTATGACCCCGGCAAACATCAGTTAAAAGCGATTGCAGATCCCGACCAACTCGGATTCCGCAAAGAGTTGAAACAACAGGCAAGCTGGGCCGGAAATGTCATCATCGCTACAGACTCTGATCCATCGGGTGATTTCATCGCATGGTCAGTTTTCAAGTTTCTGAAAGATCCCTCTGTTAAACGATCCTACATTCAACATTTGGGACGAAGAGGAATTGAGAGGCTCATCAGTAAGGCGGAAGTCATACAGCCGGATCATCTGGAACTGAGGTTAAAAAATCGATCTCTTATTCGCCATCAATGGAAATTGGGCGGCCGGCGGCCATCGATGCAGATCGCCGCACTGGCTTCCGTTTTTTCCAGCCATTTCCCATTTCGAAATTTCAAGGACCAATCCGAACGGCGCTGGATCTCAAGCCAGCCCATTCGCTGTAATCCCGATGAATGGATACCGCTAAAGGACTTGGTTGATGAATCGGAATATCACTCCGTCTCTCCCCTTTCTACGTTTGATCTGTTAGAAAAAGCCATTGAGCAGCAACTTTTTAGTTCGCTGGCTAATGCACAAGAATCACTCCAGCAGTTGTTTACACACACCCTCGAACTGAGTGATGAATCCCTTATCAGCTACCCGCGCACCGCTGCCAACTCCTACTTCAGCGAAACCTGGGGTGAACTTCAAAAGCAGTTTTACAGAGTTCAGAAAGATCATGAATTCAAACCGATGTTCATCCGGAATATTGCCGGAAGTGAGGTCGCCCATGAGAGCATCTACCCGCTCAACCTGCCCCACACACCGGAATCCGTATCCGGAGAGCTTCTGAGCACACTGAGGGATCTGTATGCGCTGATCTACCGCCACACGATCAAAGCCATCTCGGTACCTAAAGAGAAGTACAACGCCTACCGAACTCCTTTTCATCCCGATACCAATTTTTACCTTCCTGTTGAGGACTCCGTAGCCCCCTCAACGGAGTTGATGCCGGTCAGAACCATCTCTGAAACAGGGGCTCTTCTCCATCAACTGCAGGTCCAGTCACCCTCCTCATTCGGCAAAAAGATGGATCGCTGGCAAGCTGAGAACTACATCGAAATAGAAAATACTACGGTGAAGCCCGGCAAGTATCTGACCCCTTATCTGAACGACGGCTCCTCATTTGCGAAGGATATCGGTAGATTGAACAGCTTGTCTGCTAATGGCAGCGCAACTGCTGAAACTATCCGTGAGGCTCTCTCGTGAAAGGACTATGCAGACGTCTCCCACGAATAATTAATCATCCATGAACGAAATCAGTAAGAATATTCAGCCTGATGAGGATAGAAAAGGAAAAGATCTAAAATCAATCCTCTCACGCCATTTGACCATTGAGCTGCCGGATTCTGTTCAACATCCGGGATCAGAACCGCCTAAGAAGAGCTCATCCCTGAAGCTTCTGCTGTTCCTCAAGCCTATTCCTTACCTGCTCATCCTCCTTTTTATCTTCTCTTTCTTCTGGGACTTCCCAAATCTACAATTCAGCCTGTTTGGATATGTTTTTCCGCTAAATGGCCTGCTGCGAATTATTAGCGTGAGCGGTATGATCGGGTTTCTGACCAATTGGATTGCTATCACCATGCTCTTTCGACCGCTAAATCGAAGACCGCTGCTTGGCCAAGGCTTGATTCCTGCACAGAAGGATCGTATCGCCTGGAGGCTTTCTACAGCGGTTGCTGAAGACTTGATCAACCCAAAGCTCATCAAATTAAAAATTGAGGAGTCGAAGATCATTCAAACCTATAGAGAGCAGATCCAGAACAGCCTGGTAAGCTCCGTTGGTAAAGAGACATTCCGAGAGGATTTTAAAGAGTGGATAGTGGATTATGTTCACTCTGTGGTTCATGATGATTCGTTCAGGGAGCGGGTCAGTTTCTACCTCTCCAAAGAGATTGAAGCCGGCCTGAAAGAGAAGCCGATTGAGCGAACAGCCCTCAAAACCTACACTCTTTTGAAAGGCCAAACACTTCAACGTTTAATTGAAGAATCGGTTGTGGATCTGCCCATAACGGTAGAGAGAAACTTCGGATTTGTGGATGAATTTTTCGATGAACTTCCGGAGCGTTTGGATGAAGTTTCTGAAGAGCTCGATCGGATCATTACCGATCTGATCTACAAGCTGGTCAACCGGCTCGATATTCAGAAATTTGTGCAAGAAAATTTGAGGAATTATGATGAACAGCGGCTTGAACAGATGATCAAAAATGCAACCAATGAACAGCTCAAAATTATTCAGTATTTAGGAGCTGTTTTAGGGCTCATTGGGGGCTTTGTGATATGGGAACCGGTGCTTAGCCTAACTTTTTTAACCCTATTTGGAGTCACTGTCGTTCTGACAGACCGGGTATTGTATCAGTAGGATGCGCTATTATATTTTTTCTACAATAATTCTATTATTAGGTTGAACTGCATAATATTAGAACTATTCATCTATAATTTTTACACAACCTGATCTGCGAATGGGATTTCTATTAAACCGGGCTTGGTTGCATTCATCCGGGTTCGTTACCTAAATAATTTAGGCTTTCAGGATTTTTGTAATATTCCCGCTCTTTATGATGAATATTTAAAGCCAAACCCCCATTATTTGCTGACCATTTTCTACAAGAAAAAAGGGGAACCGGCCGATGCCGACTCCCCTTTGATTTTGGGAAAATTTTATGAGTAACTATACCGTAAAAACAGTAACTGACTTCACTGTTTACTCTACAATTTTCTTCACAAAATTGGGCAGTGCAAACGCACCAACGTGAACCTCTTCGTTGTAGTAGCTGAGCGACTTTAATAGCTCCGGATTGGATCGGATTCTTTTCGTCACTTCAGAGCTCAGCGGGTCCTCCCCTTTGGTGGCGCAAGCCATCGACCACATGCCCGCCGGGTAGAGCGGAATGAAACTGAGGTACATCTTGGAAACGTCGAAAAGTTCATCCAGTGCGGTGAACACTTTTCTCATACTTGGGTAGTACGACTCCACCCAGGGGCTCTCGGTCTGAGCGGTCAGCACTCCGTCATCTGTCAGAGCATCCAGACAGAATTGATAGAAATCTTTTTCAAACAGCCCTTCTGCCGGACCCACCGGATCCGACCCATCAATAATAATTACGTCGTATGGATCCTTTACATTTTTCACGAATGCGATGCCGTCTTCATAGAGAACATTCAGTTTCGGATTCTCAAAATCGCCTACACCGGGAAAATGGAGTTTTGAGGCCTCAACTACCGTTTGGTCGATCTCTACCATGTCTACATGCTCTACGGATCTGTGCTTCAACACCTCGCGCGCTGTACCGCCATCCCCGCCGCCGATGATCAGCACTCTTTTGGGATTTGGATGGGTAAACATCGCTACATGGGAAATCATCTCGTGATAGACGAACTCGTCCCGCTCACTCAGCATCACCATTCCGTCGATGGTCATCAGATTGCCCCAGGTATCGGTCTCATAGACCTCCACCAGCTGATAATCTGATTGTTTTGCAAATAAGAGCTTCTTAAGGCCGATTGTCAGCCCCGTCTGCTCATTGTAGTACTCGTTGTATTGTAAAGGCATTTTATCAAGTTTCAGGTTGCAGGTTTCAAATTGCAGGCTTAAGCAGGAAATATATTTAAAGCGGGGAAACAGGTATCACAGTTTAAATTCTTACTACCTACTACTTAATTCTCAAGACTCACATCTCAAGACTAATTTCTACTTATACCAAAGAACTGCAGCGGCAAAAACCGACCCGCATCGCTCAACTTTGTGTTCAATTCCAAGTGATTTAATCTCTTTGAGTTTACGATTCCGGTATTCAAAACCATCCACAACCATCTGGCGTACAATCTCTTCAACGTTTGTCAGTGGAGCGTGATCTTCAAACTCCATAATCACACCCGGCTCACGGTCATCTTCCGGAATACCCACAGCAATAGCCGCTGAGATCAACTGTCCCGGTGTTGTGCTGTCGATCGTAGCGTAAGCAAGCGGTATTAAACCGCCTTTGGGCAGGGTAATTTCATTGACGTTCACCTGCTCGGCGGCCGGTGGTAAAATACTGCTCATTCGCATCAGGTTGGTATCACCCACACCCGCGTTCAACAACGCATTATCAAACGCATTCAAACGGGTCCGGCCTTCACTGGCACCTTTTACAAGGGTGTAAATATTTGGAGTTTTTACCATCATAATATTAAAAGTAAATAGTTAAAATTTTGATATTGTTATACTTAAAAACATTTAAAATAGAAGCAACACATCAGACTCGATCGCAGCATCCGAATCGTTCAAGACAGAATTGGTTACCGGGCAAAACGACACTCTCAGAGTATTGAACTCTGTCTTTCACCCCACTGTAAGTGAATCATCTGCTTAATTCGGCTGCAGATTTTGATCCGGCTTGAATAGCAGTTTCTGCCCTTCAGGCATTCTGAACATCCCTCTCTTCATCTCCATACTGGATACATTTTTCGACTCGAAATACTCTTTCAGATGCTCTTGAATCACCCATGGATCAATGGTATCACCGCAGGTAAAGATATCGACGGCCGCATAGTTATATTCAGGCCAGGTATGAATTGCCACGTGCGATTCAGCTATAACAACTACACCGCTAACGCCGTATGGACTGAACTTGTGAAAATTATGGGAGATGATTGTCGCTTTTGATGCTTTTGTAGCCTGTATAAGGGAGTTTTCTATGTAAGAGACGTCGTTTATTTTTGATTCGTCGCAATCGTAAAACTCAACCAGAATTTGTCTTCCAAGTGCTTCCATTTCACCGTGTATTTTAAATTGTTAAAAGCTATGTTTCAGATAAATAGTGTTTGACAAAGTGTCGTTTTTTCCTGTCCATAAGGGTCAGTGGTTTTTTATTCTTTCAGGTTCAATATTTAACCATCAGCAAACAAATAAATTACACATAAAATTCTTATTAATGATAGCCCCCGCAAAAAAAATTAATCAAAAAAAAGCGGTTCAAAACTATAAGGATCTGCTGCTTCCCCGTATGATTGAAGAGCGCATGCTCACGCTTCTTCGTCAGAACAAAATCAGCAAATGGTTCTCCGGAATGGGACAGGAAGCAATTTCCGTTGGCTCAACCCTTAGTCTCAAAAAAGAAGATTACATTCTACCTATGCACCGCAACCTCGGAGTTTTCACGACTCGGGGTGTTCCGCTCTATACCCTCTTTACACAACTATTTGGAAAGCGAGATGGTTTCACCGGGGGACGAGACCGCTCGTTTCACTTCGGTACCACCGAACATCGAATCTTCGGAATGATCTCTCACCTGGCGGCTACCATGCCGGTTGCAGACGGTATTGCTCTGGCTGCAAAACTTCGCGGGAAGGATCAGGTTGCTTTCAGTTTTTGCGGTGATGGAGCAACTAGTGAAGGGGATTTTCATGAGGCACTGAACCTCGCTGCCGTATGGAAACTCCCGGCAATCTTTATGATTGAAAACAACGGATACGGCCTCTCCACTCCTTCCTCTGAGCAGTTTGCCTGCGAACATATCGCGGATCGGGCCGTTGGGTACGGTATGGAGAGCATGATTATTGACGGGAATGACTTTTTTAATGTTCAGGAAGCGGTTACAAAAGCTCGAAAACTTGCTCTGTCCGGCAAACCGGTGCTGATTGAAGCGAAAACTTTCCGCATGCGTGGTCACGAAGAGGCCTCCGGTACGTTCTATGTGCCCGATGAGCTGTTTGAACAGTGGGCTGAAAAAGATCCCATCAAAAGGTATGAAGAGTGGCTGTTAAGTGAAGAGATTCTTACAGAAAAGAAGATGAAGTCCATTCGCGAAGAGATTCAGGGTTCTTTTACGGAAGATCTCGATCGTGCACTTAATGCCGATGATCCACAATTTGATGAGCAAGAGGAGCTGAATCGTGCCGGATTAAAATCTCAGCCTCAAGCTTCAAGCAATGGCCAAAAACATGAATCGTCAGAAAAACGAATTATTGATTCCATTCACCTGGCTCAAAAGCAGGCTTTTACTGAAGATGACTCCTTTGTGATGATGGGACAGGACATCGCCGAATATGGCGGGGTATTCAAGGCTTCGGAAGGATTTGTGAAGCTGTTTGGAAAAGATCGTATCCGAAATACACCCATCATAGAGTCGGGTGCAATCGGTGCAGCGATCGGGCTGGCCGTTGAGGGGTTTAAACCGGTTGTGGAGATGCAGTTCGCCGATTTTATCTCCTGCGGGTATAACCAGATTGTGAATAATCTCTCCAAAGGCCGCTACCGCTGGATGCCCGATCTGAACGTGACGATCCGGGCGCCCCACGGTGGAGGAGTTGGTGCCGGACCCTTCCACTCTCAATGCCCCGAAAACTGGTTCATGCAGCTTCCCGGCGTTCGGGTTCTTGTTCCGTCCAATGTGCAGGATGCACAAAATATGCTATACACGGCTCTTTATGATAACAATCCGGTTCTATTCTTTGAGCACAAAAAACTCTATCGTAGTATTAAAGAGGTCACACCCGATCACTGCACCTTCACCGATCTGGAGAAGGCTTCCATTGTGCGGGAAGGAAAGGATGCCACGATTGTAACTTTCGGGATGGGCGTACATTGGGCTCAAGAGATTGCCGATGAGTATGAAAATAATGGTGTGAAGATTGAAATTGTGGACCTTCGCTCGCTGGCTCCCATAGATTGGGAAACAGTTATTGGCTCCATTGAGAAGACGGGGCGCGTGCTTCTTTTGCAGGAAAATCCGGAAATTCTGGGCCCGATGAGTGAACTTTCAGCCGGCATCACAGAGCGCGGATTTGAACTGCTCGATGCACCGGTCATGAGATGCTCCTCCCTGCACATGCCTATCCCCTTCAGCAAAGAGCTTGAAAAGGGGTATTTGGCTAACCACAGATTGCGTGAACAACTTGAGAAGCTTCTGAACTTTTAAACTACTCACTCGACTGTCGAGTATCTCAGGTAGAATCGAGCGTGCGCAACACATACCTCGGCTTGTAGAAGCAGAATCTAAAGTGAGCATTCGTCGGACGACTGATAGTTTTGGACTCATAGCCTGATCAACTGTAAAGTCGTCAGTCGAGTTTTGACGGGCAAACTAGTCAACAACAGCTGACTCAAGGAGTTTCAAGTATTTCTGATCGGCATCGAAGCGGGCCATAACTCCCTGCGGAATTGTAAAGTTATCAGGATCATGACTGATATCCATTCCCATCACAGCGGGAACACCAAGTGAGCGAATATGCTGCTGCAGGACTTCCTTCAAGGTAAAGTGCGAATTTGAGGGATCCGGACAGTTTGTACAGCCACCGAATATAAACCCTGAAATATTATCCAGTATACCGGCCTGTTTTAGATGAACGATCATGCGATCAATTTTATAAACTGGCTCACCGATGTCTTCAACAAACAGTACCGCACCGTCCGTATTCGGCTGAAAATCGGTACCCAGTGTGGTTGTAAGAATGGAAAGATTCCCGCCGAGCAACCTACCTTCCACAATTCCCGGAAAGATCAGTTCAACATCACTTTCTGAGTGAAATTCACTCCTTTCCCCATCCATCAATACGCTTCTGAAACTGTTTTTGGTCAGATCCGTCCAGTCCGAAGTGCCGTTCGGCCCGTGAAAAGAGATCAAATTTGAGCGATGCAGTAAGGCCATGTGGAGCGTGGTATTATCGCTGAACCCACAATAGACTTTTGGATTCTTTTTAATCATTTCAAAGTCGAGATATGGCAGAATCCGGGCACAGCCCCACCCTCCTCGTACAGCAATAATTCCATCAATTTCAGGATCTGCAAAAAATCGGTTCAGGTCATTTGCCCGCTGACGATCGGTTCCGGAAAGATAGCCAAACCGCTCTTTTACATACTCTCCAAATACAACCTCAAACCCAAACGTTTCCAACTCCTGTTTCATGCGGTCAAATTCAGAATCTTCGTAAACAATACCCGCCGGTGCAGTCAGCGCTACACGATCACCTTCCTTCAATTTGCGGGGTTTAACCAACGAGTCATATTTCTCCTTGCCTGAAGCAGTAAACATGGAAATTCCGGCCATACCCAATCCGGCCGTTCTCAGAAAATCTTTCCGTTTCATTTTAATTCGATATAGAGGTTATTCTTTTGGATGTATGCTTGAACGTCAGCAGGTAGTTTTCTTTTTACTCTGCTGCCGGGTTTACTTCTAATTTCCGTAGATGATATATCTTGGGGTTGATGTTCCACAAAGATTGTTTCTTCCAGAATTTCGGGAGCCACTTCGGAATGATCTGCACCCGGCCGGTCCACAACTATCAATGAACATTCACCGATTATTTCGCGATACTTATACCATTGATGAAAAGTTTGAAGGCTATCCTCTCCAAGGCAGAGATAAAACAGATGATCAGGGTATCTGTTTTTCAAGTGTTCAATCGTCCGAAGCGTGTAGGAGGGCTTAGGCAGTTCCGTCTCAATCTGACTGATCTTTACTCGATTGAGTGAACGAAATGCGAGTTTGAGCATCTCCAGTCGATGCTCGAACCGGTTGAGTACCTGACCGGATTTATGAGGTGGGTCCGGTGTTAAAAGAATCCATACTTCATCGATAAAACCGCTGTTTAAAAAAGATTTGACAGCCTCTACATGTCCGTTGTGAACCGGATCAAAAGATCCCCCGAAAAGTCCAATCCGCTTCACAACAGGTTCTAATTAGTTTTGAGCAACAGGGTCACTTCCGGTAGCTTCACGCAAGCCACTTTGGGCTCTGTCGTAGAGGTTTTCGATACGGCTTCGGTTTTCGCCACGGGGAAAGAGCTGCAAATAGGTTTCATATGATTCCAACGCCATTTCAAAACGCTCTGCCTGTCGATCCGGCACACTGTTTTCTGCATAGAGTATATAAGATTCCATCTGGTCAACAAGCGACCGTTCAGCCCATTGTGTTTCCGGGTAGTTGTCAATCACCACATCAAAATAGACGGCTGCAGCACGGAATTGATTCGTTCGCTTATAAAACTCTCCGGCATTATAGGCTTTCCTTGCAAGCTTACCTCTCAGTTCTGAGATGTACTCTCCGGCTTCATCAGAGTACTCGGAGTTTGGAAACCGAGCCAGGAAGAGACGGAAATTTTCAATAGCCCGATGAGTGTAGGTTTGATCGAGACGATAACGCGGACTCAGGTGATAGAAGCTGAGAGCCCGTTTGAAATCAGCCTCCTCTCTTCGTTCGGAATTTGGATGAAATTGTGCATATCGTTCATACTCGGAAGCTGCAAGAAGATAGCGTCTGTTATTAAAATAGCTCTCTGCCAGGTAATATTGTGCGTTCTGCCCGATATCGGTTCCCCGGCCAATGGAAATTACCGTTTCAAAAGCTCGGGCTGCCTCGCTGTAGTTTTCCTGCTCAAACTGGTTCAACGCCTTTTCGTAGGCAACTTCAAGAGAGTCGCCCGGGCGAATAAGTTCATTGCTTCGGCAAGATGCAAATAATAGTGCGGCTGTAGTAAGTAAAAGGAGTGTACGCATGAAGTTAACTTTCACGATTTTTCAAAAATTTAATCAACTGTTGAAGATCTTGTTTAAAGTTGGATTCCCCAAATTGTTCAAGCTCTTTTTCTGCACGGCTGTAGGCGTTCAAAAAGTGATTGCGGGTGTCGGTTATCACACCGTAGGTTTCAAACAGACTGATCACCTCATCCACCTGATTACTGCTAAGCGGCTTGGCTTTCATCCATCCCAAAACCATTTCCCGTTCATCTCTGGTGCACCGTTCTAACGCGGTCAGCATCAAAAATGTTTTCTTCCCTTCGTAAATATCACCGGCTTTCCTTTTTCCAAAAGCTTCCGGATCGGCAACCACATCGAGCCAGTCATCCTGAATCTGAAATGCAAGACCAAGAGATTCTCCGATAACAGAGAGTTTGTGAAGCTGTTCCTCTGAGGCACCGCCGCATAAGCCCCCCATCTGCATCGCAGCACTTATGAGGGCACCGGTTTTTCCACCAATCATCTGATGATACTCCCCAACCGTAACATCCGAGCGGTTTTCAAATTCCATATCCAGCGCCTGTCCCTCACAAACAGTATTCACAGAGTTGAGAAAAATATAACTCACTCTTTTATGATCAATTTCACCGGGTAGGTTTTGCAGCTGCAGCATAGAGTAGGTAAACATACTGTCTCCGGCTAAAATTGCCGTTGCAATATCCCATTTTTTGTGAATAGAAGGCTCACCGCGTCGGCTGTCGGCCTGGTCCATTATATCGTCATGTATCAGGGTAAAATTATGGAGCAGTTCAACGGCCAGGGCGGCCGGCATTGCTCGTTCCGTATCGGAACCGCATAAGCCGCAGCTGATCAGCGTAAGAGCAGGTCGAATTCTTTTCCCCCCGTTTCGGAGAATATATCTCTGTGGCTCGTAGAGTGTTTCCGGTTTTTCAGGAAAGTTCAGGTTCTGCAGTTTCTCTTCAAAAAATGCAGCGTACGATTGTAGAAAATCCAATGGGTCTGATTAGGTCCGTTTTATTAAGGTGCAAAATATACAAAATGCACAACTCAAAATTTAACGTTTTCAACCTATTTTGCAGATCTACCTTCCCTGTTCAGCCATTTTCATTTTAAATAATGCATGGAGCTGGTGAGTAATTCGATACTTTTTTGTCCGCACATTCGATTCCGACAATTCAAAATAACCGCTGGCCTCTTTGGTCGTTGCATCGGGGTGATTGATGAAGTAGAGAATAAACATCTGCGAATCATCATCCAGCTCTTCTATGCATTCAAACAGTAACTCCATTCTCTCACGATCAATTAATCGATCTACCTGCTCCGCCGGTTCTGAAACAGACGAAGTTACATATTCATTATTAACCAGTCTTCCGTTTTTCCGGTACTGATTAAAAAATTCATTCCTTGCCGTCATCATCATGTAGGAGAGCAGGGATTTTGGATCATTCAGTTTATCCTCTACAATTCTCTCATAGACGTTAAGAAACGCCTGCTGAACACACTCCCTGGCCACATCTTCGGTTGCGGCTACCGTTACCCGAAGGTATTCCACCAGCTTAGGGATCATCTCTTTTACCAACTCATTGGTTTTTCTGACATTCTCCTGCTGAATGAAATCAACAAGTGCTGAATAATCTACTCTTCGTTTTGCTTTAACATTCATGTCTACCCTGATTTTAAACAACGAATCATTACTTTTGGATTGAGGAGCTCAATCCTGCGGGTGGATTGAACTACATAGTAATAATATTAGAAAATTTTAATATCTAAAATTAATGTTACATTAGATTTTGTCAGTACTGTGTGTGCAGTCTTTAAATGTCTGCTACTCCATGAGTTACAGAGAGAGTTTATTTTTCAATAATTTACATTTAACTAAAAAGTGCTAAGGTCACGTATGTATTTTTCTCAATCCGATGCAGTAGAACTGTTCAAAGATTGCTTAAGAAAAATCCACCCGTGTGAGTGTATTCCCTCGAAAATTAAATTCAACCGGGCTTCCAACTCCTTGATTATCAATGACGATACAGTAGATTTGAACCGTTCAAACGGCATCTATCTGATCGGCATGGGGAAGGCATCCGTGCCAATGGCAGAAGCACTCTCATCCATTTTAGATGAAAAATTGACCTCAGGTATGATTATTTCCCCTGAAAAATCCGGAATTGCGGATGATAAGATCCACATTTTACACTCCTCTCATCCAATCCCTGATCAATCCTCCGTCGATGCTGCCGAACAATTAATCCGGTTTGTCCGCTCAATTCCAAAGGGTGCAACGCTTTTTAACCTGATTTCCGGCGGAACCTCCTCCCTTTTTTGCAAACCGGCCGATGGGATTTCTGTTGATGATTATGCCATCATGGTTGAACAGCTACTAAAGTCAGGTGCCTCGATTAACGAAATCAATCTGGTTCGAAAATCTGTTTCTGCCGTTAAAGCGGGAAGGTTTTTGGAGCACTTGCATCACACAATCTTAATCGATCTGATCATCTCTGATGTGCCTGACAACAATCCTGAAAATATCGGCAGCGGCCCCACAACAGCACAATCATTTTCCTACCGTGAGGTTTTCAACATTCTGGACAGATACAACCTCAAAAAAGATCTTCCCGATAGTGTCATAAGTCATCTGCAAAGACATTCGGATGAAATTTTTAAGAGTAAAGAGATCGATCATCACCGAACCTATACACTTATATCTGCTAAGGAAGCCGCTGAGGTTGCCGCAGCCATCATTCAGAAACGAGGTTTTGAGGTGATTGTTGACGACACTCCCTGGGCGGGTCCGATTGATCGGTTTGTGCAGCATATCATCACCAAAGCCGAGAGTTTATTACCGGACACGGCTCCTGTTGCACTCATTTTTTACGGTGAGTGCACGGTGCAAGTCAGTGGCACGGGTAAAGGAGGAAGAAATCAGGAGTTGGCACTACGAATGGCAGATAAACTGAGTGACTGTGACAGAGATTTAATCTTTCTGAGCGGGGGAACCGACGGCGTGGACGGACCTACAGACGCAGCCGGTGCGGTGGTGAATCAGAACACGAAACGGGTAGCGAAGTCTATGAATGCAGACCTGAATAGCTATCTAATGAACAATGATAGCTATCATTTTTTTGAAAAAGTTGGGGGACACATCAAGACAGGACCGACGGGCAACAATGTGATGGATCTGCAGTTACTCTTTATACTTTGACCGAATAATTTTAGCCAATTTTTTCCCAATCTCTTCCTCAATTATTTGTAGTTTTACAGATTCGAAGAGATTGAAACCCGACAGATATTTTTAATGAAGCAGTTTACCCTTCAGCCCGACTCCAACACTCCCAAATCAACCAACTTTTTAAATCAACTCAATGAACAGCAGCGAAAGGCGGCGGCGCATGTGAACGGTCCTCTGTTGATCATTGCCGGAGCCGGAAGTGGAAAAACCCGGGTACTCACCTATCGAATTGCACATCTTCTTCAAAAACAGCACGCGTTGCCTCAAAATATTCTGGCGCTGACGTTTACCAACAAGGCTGCCCGGGAGATGCAGGAGCGGATTCAGGGGTTGATCGGTGAGAAGGCAACCGGTCTCTGGATGGGAACGTTTCACTCGATCTTCTCGAAAATATTGCGATTCGAAGCGGATAGAATCGGCTACAACAGTTCCTACTCCATTTATGACACAACCGATTCCGAAAACGCCATCAAGCTGATTTTAAAAGAGCTGAACTTTGACCCTCGCGAGATACGGCCGCGCACCATTCAGTACAAAATCAGTGAAGCCAAGAATCAGCTGATTACACCTGACCAATATCAACAGCGATTTGTACAGAGCACACTGGACGACATCACCGCGCGGGTTTTTACGATTTATGATGAGCGACTCAGGCAAGCAAATGCAATGGATTTTGATGATCTTCTGATCAAGCCGATTGAGCTGTTTGAGGAGCATCCCGATGTGCTGGAGAAATATCAGGACCGCTTCAAATACATCATGATTGATGAGTATCAGGATACGAACCACGCACAGTATAAAGTAACCCGAATGCTGGCGGATAAGTATCAAAATATCTGCGTAGTGGGTGATGATGCACAGAGTATCTACTCTTTCCGGGGAGCCGATATCAGCAACATCCTCAACTTTAAAAATGACTACGATGACGCAATTGAGGTACCGCTTGAGCAGAACTACAGGTCCACCAAGTTCATCCTTCAGTGCGCCGATTCCATCATCAAGCGAAACGAAAAGCAGCTCGACAAAACCCTTTGGACCGATAACGAAGATGGGGATACCGTCACCCTGCTCGAAAATTTTGACGAACGCGATGAAGCCAACCGTGTGGTTAATTACATCCACGATTTAAAACTTCGCCACGGTTACCAGAACAACAATTTTGCGATTCTCTACCGAACCAACTACCAAAGTAGAATTTTTGAGGAGGCATTGCGCCGCCGAAATATCGCCTACCAGCTTGTGGGCGGACTCTCGTTTTATCAACGGAAGGAGATCAAGGATGTACTGGCTTATTTAACCTTGCTTGTCAATCCCGAAGATGAACAGGCGCTGCTCAGAATTATCAATGAGCCCAGCCGCGGAATTGGTAACAAAACTCTGAATGAACTGCTGAAAAAGGCACGAAACAGCGGGCAGAGCGTCTGGAAAATTCTTCACCATGCAGATTCGGCCGATCTTTACAAACCGGCAAAAGCGCGTATTGCCGATTTTGTACAGATGATTGAAAACCTGAAGGAGTTACTCGAAACCGGCACTCCCATACTGGATGTAACCAAGAAAATGCTCGAAAAGAGCGGATATCTGAAAGCCCTTGTGGAAGACGGCAGTGCACAGGCACTCACTCGTCGCGATAACGTGCTGGAACTTCAGAATGCCATAGCCTACTATCAGCAAAACAATAAGAATCCGAAACTCTCCAACTTTCTGCAGGAGATCAACCTGATTACCGACTCAGATAAATATGATGAGGATAAGCCGGCCGTTACACTGATGACCGTTCACGCCTCAAAAGGACTTGAGTTTCCGGTGATTTTTATTGTAGGCCTGGAAGAAAACCTCTTCCCCATGGGGCCTCGAGAAGGTGAAGAAGCCAATATTGAAGAGGAACGACGACTGTTTTATGTGGCCATTACCCGGGCTGAAAAACATCTGTTTTTCAGTTTCAGCAAGCTGCGCTACAAATTTGGTGAAGAGCAACGACAAGCCAGATCACGCTTTCTGGACGAAGTGGATTCCGGAGTGGTTCGATCCGAAACCGGAGCAACCATCCAGCAAAAGAGTAACCATTTTGATGATTCGTCGGGATCTTCCTCCGGAAACTCCACAACTGTTGAGTATGAACACGATTGGAAATCGCCCATTCAATCCAAAAAACCATCTTCAACCTCATCAACGTATGAATATGAGTACGATGATGATCCGTTTCGGGTTGGAGCGCAGGTGATTCACCCTAAATTTGGGCCCGGGAAAATTGTCCAGAGATCCGGATCGGGTAAAGATTCCAGAGTTGTTGTATTTTTCAAGTCACGCGGACAAAAAACACTCATGCTTCGGGCCGCGAAGTTAAAAATTCTCAGTTAATCATAGGTTCTCAATTGTTATCGGTAATACGTTCCACTGCCTTTGCGGTGGTTTTTTCACTCTTTACCGCTGCTGTTTCGATGGCACAGTTTGCAATCAACGCCGAAAATATGGCGTTGGGCGGTGGAGGTACTGCTTATTTAACAGGCTTTGAAACCCTGTTTGTAAATCCTGCCAACCTTCACATTCAGGAAGAGACCTACTACCTTCAAATTTCTGCATTTCAGGGCAGCGTTTACAGTGAGTATTTGCTACCCGAAACGGATTTTTCAGTCAGAGCAGATCAGATTTACTCCACCTTTTTGCCCTACAAATCCGTCGATGACTCTCACTTTTTAAATGAAGCTGACCGAAATACCATTCTCAGAAGAAATTTTCCCGGTAACCGGAGAGTCGCTGCATTTCAGTCGATGACGGATGCCTACTGGTTTGGTTTAAAATGGAAAGGAGAAAACAGATCGTATGCTGCAGCGCTCCGTTCCAGAGTACTCAGCAAGTATGAGCTTGGGCGCGGCTATTTTTCGGAGGAACCGGTTGACCCCGGTGACCGCCAAATTGTGGATCGATCGTTTCGGCATCAGTTTCAGTCGCTGCACGAAATTTCATTCGGTTATGCCGAATCATTCGATTTCCTGAACGGCCTCTCCCCTCAACTTTCGGAGTTCATCATCGGAATTGCCCCAAAAATTGTGATTGCGGGCTCCTCCTTAGACTCGAAATACGAGAACACCTATGATTTAAATGATGAAATCGGTCAGTGGGAACGCAATTATCAGTACAGCCGGCAGTCGACGGGAACTTTTACCGGAAATACACCCAGCTTATTCCAGAGTGAACCGGTGCACTTTGTTGATGCGTCATTTTCGGATTTAATGAAACCGGCCGGTCTTGGCTTTGGCCTGGATGCCGGAATTACCTATTTGATAACGTTTGGCGGAGACCTATCCACCGTTCAGAGAGACACTGCACCAACAGAGCAATCGTTGCGTTTAAGCCTCTCCATCACAGATCTCGGCGCCATCTATCAGTTCGATCAGCCTGAAGAGATTACGACCGAAGAACAGCAGGAACTGCCGGATAACCTACCTCCTCTTACTGATCGCAGTTTTTCAGGGGCTCCCTTCGAACATTTGTTTTTTCTGGACGATCAGGAAGATTCTCCGTTCACTATGGCATCGGATTATTCAAGCGACTCATTCTACACAATGCTGCCCACATCTATTCAGGCGGGTGCTCTGTTTCAAATCAACCGAATTAAACTGATGGGTGACGTAAAATTTCCAATTGTAAATCATGAGTTTGCCTCAAAAGCTCCGGTTGTTAACCTTGGCACAGAATTAAAGCCATTGCCATTTTTACCCATTCGATTAGGTACAAGGATTGCTCCGCACCTTCCCGGATTTTATAGCCTGGGGATTGGATTTGAGCATCGATTCTTTGAAATCCACACAGCTTTAACCGTAAAAAGCAGCACCATTGGACCAACCAATGAAGTGGTAGGAGCTTCGCTTGCCGGCATTAAAATCAACTTGCCGTAAATTCAAATCGAATCAACTGAACCTTCTGTTTACTTTTATAAACTGACCAACTGTCAGTAATTGAGATACTCCACTCAAATTGGCAGAACAGAATTGGAAGAACTGACGTTATGGTAGCATCACAATATTTGGCTTTGATTTTGCCCGACTCAAAGAAAAACAGCAAAAATTTTATTTAACCCAACTTACTACAATGTTTGATCAACGGTTTAAAATACAGACGGCATTTGATGATCAGGGTGAGAACTTTGATGATTTTGAACAGGCCATCCCACTGATGAGCGAGGAGGAGGAGAAGAAACTGACGGAATCTGAAGTACCTGACAATCTTCCCATCCTGCCATTAAAAAACACAGTTCTATTTCCGGGCGTGGTTGTACCGATTACCGTGGGGCGCGACCGGTCATTGGCCTTGGTGAAAGAGGCTTACGAGAGTGACAAAACCATCGGTGTGGTCACTCAAAAGGATGAATCGGTTGAAGACCCCGAACCGTCCGACATGTACAAGTATGGGACGGTAGCACAGATTTTGAAGCTGATTAAAATGCCGGACGGCAGCAAAAGTGTTGTCATTCAGGGCAGAAGCGTAATCGAAATTGAGGAATTCACGCAAAAAGATCCGTTTTTCCGGGCAGATGTAAAATCGGTCCATCAGGAAATGGATATCAGCGGTGTGGAACTGGACGCATCCATGCGGTCGATCAAGGAGACGGCCAGCAAAATTGTAAACCTCTCCCCGAATATTCCATCTGAGGCATCCATTGCCATTAATAACATTTCGAGTCCGGCATTTCTGCTGAACTTTATCTCTTCAAACCTTCAGGTTTCCATAGCGGATAAACAAGGAATTCTGGAGATTAAAAAATTCTCTGAGCGGCTTGAAAAAGTGATGGAGTATCTGAACAAAGAGCTTCAGGTTTTGAATCTGAGTGAGGAGATTCGCTCAAAAGTTAAGACAGATATCGACGATCAGCAGCGCGATTTTTATCTCCGCCAGCAGATGAAAGCGATCCAGGAGGCGTTAGGCGAAGATAGTGAACAGCAGGATATCGAAAAGCTGAAAAAACGCTTGGCAAATAAAAAAGGGTTAAGTGACGACGCCAAAGAGACCGTTGAAAAAGAGCTTCAGCGGCTGGAAATGACCCCCAACTCCTCGCCAAACTATGGCATTATTCACAGCTACATAGAGTGGATTCTGGATCTGCCGTGGGGAGAGTTCTCAGACGATAAATTAGATCTGAAGCGAGCGCGTAAAATTCTGGATGAAGATCACTACGGCCTGGAAAAAGTGAAGAAGCGTATCGTTGAATACCTGGCCGTGCTGAAGCTCAAAAAAGATATGAAGGCACCAATCCTCTGCTTTTACGGACCTCCCGGAGTGGGTAAAACCTCGCTCGGTAAATCCATTGCTCGAGCATTGAACCGTGAGTTTGAGCGGTTCAGTTTGGGCGGTATTCACGACGAGGCAGAAATTCGCGGACACCGACGTACCTACATCGGTGCACTTCCCGGACGTATTCTTCGATCGATGAAAAAAGCCGGAAAAGGAAACCCTGTGATGATGCTGGATGAGATAGACAAGGTGGGCTCCGATTTCCGCGGTGACCCAACCTCTGCCCTGCTCGAAGTGCTCGATCCGGAACAGAATGATTCGTTTATGGACAACTACCTGGAGTTGGAGTATGACCTGTCGAAAGTGATGTTTATCGCGACGGCCAACTCGCTGGATACGATTCCTGCACCACTGCGAGACAGAATGGAGATCATCAACATTAGCGGGTACACGCAGGAGGAGAAGATTGAGATCGCCAAAAAATATCTGATTCCAAAACAGATTGAGGAGAACGGACTCAGTAAAAAACAGTTTAAAATATCCAACAAGGCGATTGAAAAAATCATCGACGAGTACACCCGCGAATCGGGTGTGCGTGGATTGGAGCGACAGATCGGAGCCGTTTGCCGTAATGTTGCCGCACAAATTGCCAGCGGAGACATCGAGAAAATGAGTGTTGGTGTGAACGACATTCAGGATATACTCGGCAAGCGCAAGTTCTTCTCCGATGTAGCTGAACGGACAACCGTGCCCGGTGTGGCAACCGGTTTGGCCTGGACCCCCTACGGAGGTGACATCCTCTTCATTGAGGCGAGTGTATCCAGAGGATCCGGAAAGCTTCATATCACCGGCCAGTTGGGAGATGTAATGAAAGAGTCGGCCATGCTGGCCATCAGCTATCTGCGTGCCCGGTACGAAGAGCTCAATATTCCTGAAGAGGCCTTCAAATATTGGGACCTCCACATTCACGTACCACAGGGTGCCGTTCCAAAAGACGGGCCCTCTGCCGGGGTTGCACTGCTTAGCGCCGTAGCATCCATCTTCACACAGCGCAAAGTGAAAGGAACACTGGCGATGACCGGAGAAATTACTCTCCGCGGATTGGTATTGCCGGTTGGCGGAATCAAAGAGAAAGTACTGGCAGCCAAACGCGCCGGTATTGAAAAAGTATTCTTGCCGAAAAAGAATGAGAAGGATGTTGCCGAAATTGAGGAAGATGTAATCGGGAATCTTAAGGTGGAATATCTTGAACGGATGGAACCGATCTTGGACTTGATCCTTGAGAAAGAAGCCGTTACAGATCCCAATGAGTTCTTCAAAGTTCCTGAATCGCACAAAAATCAAGTAGCGGGCAGTAACTCCAAAAACGATTCAACCAAGGAAGTAACCGTTATCGATTAACGTTTCTCCGATTCAAAATCATCAAATTGATTCAAAGCCGGACAGATTGTATCTGTTCGGCTTTTTTTATTGAAAAATTTCATCCCTATGTAGAGTTCTTTCCCTCGCAACGTTTCGCTGAATATGTTTCGGATTCATCAAATAATGAGAAACTACTTCGATAATTCTACATTAATCAACCGAAGATAATTTTAAGTTTTTTCGATTTATAGAGGGAAAGCGTGTATTTTCTGCAATCATGAAAAAAGGGCGAATCATACAATCAACCGGTAAATGGTACAAAGTCAGTTGTGATGGAGAAATCATCGACAGCCGTCTCCCGGGTAAATTCCGTCTTGACAAAAAAGAGGTGACGAATCCCGTTGCTGTTGGCGATTATGTTGATATTGAGATCGGCAATGACGGAACCGGCTCGATTCAAAAGATCCACGAACGAGAAAACTATATCCCACGTCAGGCCACGCATGGACGACGGGGAGAGCAAATTTTGGTTTCAAACGTAGACCGGGCCTGGGTTGTACAATCAGTGAAACAGCCAAAATTGAATACGGGATTTATCGACCGGTTTTTGGTTACCTGCGAGGCGTATGAAGTTCCGGGCGGAGTGATTTTCAACAAAATGGATCTGGCCAAATCGGGCGGGAGAGCACATGTACAAGAGTTGTCGGAGCTCTACCAATCCTTAGGATATGAAACAGCCATAACCTCTGCGGAAAACGGCGATATTGACGATCTGAAATCAAAAATTACCGGAAAAACATCTGTGTTCATCGGGCCGTCAGGTGTTGGAAAAACCTCTCTCCTCAATCAGATTGAGCCGGACTTACAACTTCGGGTGGGTGAGATCTCCTCCTACTCTCAAAAAGGAAAACATACCACTACTTTTGCTCAGCTCATTCCGTTGAGTGGTGGCGGTTATGTGGTTGACACGCCGGGAATCCGGGAATTTGGGCTGGTAGATATCGATAAAATGGAACTCTCCCTATACTTTCCGGAGATGATTGAACCCCGCCAACACTGCAAATTTTACAACTGTACGCACTATCACGAGCCAAAATGTGGAGTTGTAGAAGCCTTTGAAAAGGGGGAAATTGCAGCCAGCCGATATAACTCCTACCTCAACATCCTGGAATCGCTGGAACGGTAGTTAACTCACTTCGTGGAATACGGTTAATAGTTTGTAACAAATCCGTGGTTTGATACTCATTTTAAGCGATACTGAACAGGAAAATTGACCAAAATGAAACAATTGTGCATTTCTGCTTACAATTACGATCATAAGTTTGATCTTTCGCATTTATTTACAAACTTCTCTGAACGTGCAAACCAATAAATATCATTTATGAAAAACGTGCTACAGTTAAAAAAAATCACCCTTATTGTTAGTTCTCTACTGCTGATCTCATTAGCAGGTGTACAAAACGCTTCTGCGCAGTTTGATGACTCCGGCGAAATTTTAAGAGCCGGTGCTGCCGATGCAAATTTGTTACTCCAGGAGTATCTCAAACCATTTGCAAACGGATTCGGTGCCGACCTCAATTCAGGCTGGGTCAATTCGGCAAGACCCTACAGAACACTCGGCTTTGACCTTCGTGTGAGTGCAGGGGTTGCAATCGTCCCGACCGGAGACCGAAGTTTCAACGTAGATGAGATCGATTTCCAAAACCTGGAACGTGTTGGCGGACCGGCTGAAGCTCAAACCGCTTTCGGTGAAGATGTCCCCGGGCCGGAAATGGGCGTTTTTGGTACAAACCCTCTCACCGGGCTGCGTCAGGAAATTACTCGTTTCACCATGCCGGAAGGAACCGGTTATCCATATGTTCCGGCTCCCATGATTCAGGCTACCGTTGGAATTGTGAAAGATACAGACATCTCACTGCGTTACATGCCAACCGTTTCGGTTGAAGACATCAACGTAAACATGTTTGGTGTCGGTATTAAACATGGATTGAACCAATGGCTGCCGGGTGGCTCTGTTCTGCCGGTTGACCTTTCCGTTCAGCTTGGCTATACAAAACTTACGTCCGATTACGGTTTTGAAGTACTCCCGGAAGAAGGAAGCGATATTTACAACCCATACGCCGGGAACCCGGCACTTTGGGACGGACAGGCCATAGAATTAGAGGCAACAGGTTTTACAGGAAATCTGCTTGTCGGAAAGAATCTGCCAATTATTTCAGTATATGGCGGAGTTGGATTTCAAACCTCAGAGATGACCCTCATTTCTCCCGGATCATACCCGGTAACAAGTTTCAACCCGGACTATAACCCAACCAGTTCAAGCGAGGAGACTCGTGAAAAAATTATTGAGCGTATCGATGAGCCGGTCGATCTGTCATTCAGCGGTTCAAACAGCGTTCACGCAATGGCAGGTTTCCGATTGCGATTAGCCATTTTCACTATTTCAGGATCCTATACGCTGTCAAACTATCCGGTAGCAAACCTTGGTGTGGGATTGAGTTTTAGATAATGATTTATGAGGTCTCCTCTCAAAGCACAATTCGGGCAACTGAATTGTGCTTTTTTGTTATATAAAATGTATCAATAATACGTTATAGCTATATGACCTAAATTAATTGCACTCGTTATGACACATTTAAAACTCTTCTCCCTCCTATTCGGACTCACTCTTTTGGTTGGATGTGCCAGCAGTGAACCGCGGTCTGAAAGTTCTAAATTTGAATTTGAATATGAAGGCACTACCTATGAGATTGTCGGGCTGATTTCACCCGACGGAGAGTCCTTGAATGATCTTGTATTGAGAGACGGTCGTGAAATTATCTTTTGGGCGCGCGATAATAATCAGGATGGGGAGATGGACCGAGTCATGCGGGGTGACATCTCACTTGAAGAGGCCAACAGAATCTATCAAGCAGGCATACAGATAGCCGAAAGACAGGGAAAGTATCAGCAACAAAGACACCCCAGAACCTTTGAATTTGCTGACGATGAGTACATTTACATATTGGTTTCAGTAATCGGTGAGGATAATAACAGCTACAATATATTTGTTACGATTAACATTGAGACCGATTCCGAAACAGAACTCCGTGATTCAAACATGGATGGCCGGCTCAACGAAAATCAGGCGGCAAATGAAGAGTATATCCAGTGGCAATCCCTCTACGAAATGGTACTTGAACGCGGTATTGACGAAAACAGAATTGATCTGACGGAAGAAGGTCGGTATATCGTTCGGGTTAACCGGGAAATTACAAGACGGTAAACCAACTCTTCCTCCTCACCCCGTCAATATTTCCCTTCTCTAGGGAGACTTCCAGATTGAATCATTGAAATAGATTTTTAATCATTGTTGGGATTTATTTGATCAATGTGCTTCCAGCCAGTTGTCTGCGAGGCCCATCTCAACATCCAGCGGAACCTGCAGCTTATAGGCATTTTCCATCAACGATTTGATCTTTTCCGGAAGCTGCTCTTTCTCATCGTTATGAATCTCAAAGATCAATTCATCATGCACCTGGAGCAGCATCTTTGACTGCGCATTTTCCTCTTTCAGATAGTCGTGGATTTGAATCATCGCCAGTTTGATGATATCGGCGGCGGTTCCTTGTATCGGCATATTGATTGCCGTTCTCTCCGCAAACCCTCTGACGTTCCAGTTTCTGGAGTTGATATCCGGTATGTACCGCCTTCGCCCCATGAGTGTAGAGACATATCCGTGCTCTTTGGCAAACTCTACCGTTTCGTCGATGTAGGTTTTAATTCCCGGAAATCTCTCAAAATATTGATCGATCATCTCCTTCCCTTCCGAATTGCTGACTCCCAGCCTCGAGGCTAATCCATAAGCGCTCACACCGTATGGAATGCCAAAATTCACCTCTTTCGCTTTACGGCGCTGATTTGGAGTAACTTCCTCCAACGATTCCAGGTTGAAAATCTCTTTGGCCGTTCTTGCGTGAATATCCTCTCCATTCTTGAACGCCTCAATCATATTTTCATCACCGGAAATGGAGGCAATCACCCGCAGTTCAACCTGAGAGTAGTCGGCAGCCAGCAACTGAAAACCATCAGCGGGAACAAACGCTTTTCGGATTTCACGACCTCTTGCAGTACGGATCGGAATATTCTGCAAGTTGGGATTGGATGATGACAAGCGCCCTGTTGCCGCCACGGTTTGGTTAAAATCGGTATGAATACGCCCGGTCTCCGGGTTAACCAGTTTAGGCAGGGCGTCCACATAGGTCGATTTCAATTTTGAAAGACTGCGATAGTCCAGTACCAATGCCGGAACTTCATACTCATTGGCCAGACCCGATAGCACCGACTCTGACGTGGAATACTGCCCTGTTTTTGTCTTTTTACCGGCCGGAATCTCCATCTTTTCAAACAGTACTTCCCCAAGCTGCTTTGGAGAGTTGAGATTAAACTCCTCTCCTGTTTTCTCAAAGATCTCCTTCTCAATTTTTTCGATATCGTTACTCAGATCCTTGGAGAATGCCTCAAGCATATCAACATCAATTTTTATGCCTTTCTCCTCCATGTCGCCCAGCACTTCTATCAAGGGGAACTCCAGTTCATTAGCAATACTCAGCAGCTCATCTTCTTCCAGCTCTTCGATAAATTTTTCATAGAGTCGATAGGTGATGTCGGCATCTTCACACGCATAGTTTGAAATCTCTTTATAGGGGATATCAGCCATCGACTTCTGCTTCTTCCCTTTACCTATCAAACTCTCGATTGAGACCGGTTCATAATTCAGATATTTTTTCGACAGAGAGTCCATCTTCAGCCGCTGGTTGGCATCCAGCAGGTATCCGGCAACCATGGTATCGAAAATCTCACCCCGAATCGTAAACCCGGCTCTCTTCAGAACCAGGTAGTCAAACTTGTAGTTGTGTGCAATTTTCCGATTATCGGCGTTTTCAAAGAGCGGCTTCAAGAGTTCCAGCACCTCACCCTGAAGGAGGGCATCTTCAACATTTACCGGGATATACCATGCCACCTCGGGCTTGGCGCAGAGCGAAATACCCACCAACTTTGCGGAAATCGGATCCGGGCTGTCTGTTTCGGTATCAAAACAGAGGGCTTCGGCATTCTCGAGCTGCTTTACAACTGCCAAAATCTCCTCTTCGGTAACTGCCAGGTTGTATGCAACAGCATCCTCATTCAGTGATCCGTTTTCATTCTCCTCATCGTTTGAAGCAAAAAGAGTTCCCTGTCCGCCGGGCTCTTCGCCAAGATACTTTCTTGTCAGTGTTCGAAACTCCATCCGTTTAAAAAAGAGACCCAGCTCCTTCTTATCCGGCCCTTCCCAGGCGAGATCTTCCCAAGGCTGTACATCCGGCACATCAATTTTAATGCTCACCATCTCCTTGGCGTGCATCGCCTGTTCGGCATATTCGGTTAACCCTGTACGATGCCTCTTTGATTTCATGTTTGGTGCTTCTTCAATCGCTTTCTCCAGCGAACCGTACTTATTGATCAGCTTGGGTGCTCCCTTCTTACCGATCCCTTTCACTCCGGGGATATTGTCTGACGTATCCCCAATAATGGCCAGTACATCGATCACCTTTTCCGGGCCGACACCAAAATAGTCCTGAACACCGTCTCGATCGATCACGATAAATCCGCCATTCTTGTTATCCGGTTTGATCATGGTAATGTGATCGTCCACGAGCTGCATAAAATCTTTGTCGGGCGTAACCAGGTAGACATCCACATGTTCGGCCTGTGCGTTGTAAGCGATGGTTCCGATAATGTCGTCAGCTTCGTATCCGTCCTGTTCAATATTGTCGATTCCAAACTTGTCAATCATCTCTTTGATGAGTGGAATTCCCACCTTCAGCTCCTCCGGCTGTGGAGGTCGGTTTGCCTTATACTCCTCATCCATCTCGTGCCGAAACGTTGGTGCATGGGTGTCCCAGGCAACCGCGATATGAGTCGGTTCCTCCTCTTCCAGCAATTTCACCAGCGTATTGGCAAAACCCAGAATGGGTCCTGTGGCAATTCCTTCCGAATTTTTGAGCCTGCTGTTGATGAATGCAAAATGAGCCCGGTAGGCAAGGGCCATTCCATCGAGTAGATATAACTTCTTTTTCGCCATTTTTTACGCTTACTTATTTGCTATTTTTACCTGAAGATATGATTTACGATGATCAACACAGAATATAGATCCCGATCATTCCAAGGAGGTACGATTCCATGTCAAAAATAAAATCTTTACTGGTTCCAACCGACTTTTCGAGTAAGTCGGAAATTGCCGTACGCTATGCTTGTGAAATAGCATCCTACACCGATGCTCAGATTCTGTTCATGCATGTAATAGAACAGCCGTACGATTTTCCCTCCCGTGTGGAGGAGGTGCTTGAAAATAAGAAGAAAGAGAGTGCCGATAAATTAGCAGAGTTGATTGACGGGCTTCACTCTACCGATGAGTTCAGACACATCCGGATGAAAGGAACCGTGGAAGTGGGAAATCCATCCACCATGTTTGTGAATGCAGCCGAAACCGGTAAATTTGATATGATTATCGTTGGACTTGGCGGAGAGCACGATCTGAAGAAAGCACTCTACGGCAGCATCACCAACAACATTCTGCTGGAGAGTCCGATTCCGGTGTTTGCCATCTCCAAACGGATCGATTATCGTCAGCCGAAACAGCTTGTGTTTGCAACCGCACTGCGCGAGAAAGACATCAAGCCGATAAAACAGATGAAAAAGCTGTCGATTGAGCTGGGTGTGAAGCTGAGAATTGTTCACATCGTGGAGAAAAAAGAGCGCCGCGAAGAGAAGGGGAAAAAATTTCAGAAGAAGTTAAGTAAGGAGCTCAAGGATCCTGATCTGGAAATTGAATATTATGAAGACAAATCATTCTTCGAGGGAATTACGCGATTGATTGGCGGGGATCAGCACACTATCCTGGTAACCACACGCCACAGAAAACGATTCATCGAATGGCTGATCACACGAAGCAATGCACGCGTTCTGGCTCAGGTTGCCGCCGTGCCGCTGATGATGATTCCGAATGATTAGATAAACAGTATAAAAAACCGCTGCCCAATCGAACAGCGGTTTTGTTTCCTTCCTGATGTTTAAATTATGAAGATTATACGAATTTGCTCTTTATTCCCCCGGGCAGGTTCCCCAGATTGGTTTGTAAGACTCCTGCAGTGGTGAACCTGAAGCGAAATCACTTGGTTCAGAGTCTATATTTTCTACGCACCAATTTGTTAAATCCTGATTGAAGACATTGGCACCATAAAACATTCTTGTCATATCCGTTACAGCACTCACATCCCATCTGCCAACATCTTGATTAAATGAGTTTGCATTCCAAAACATACTCTCCATATTTTCAACACTACTTACGTCCCAATCACCAATGTCTTGATTGAACGAATCTGACAAGTAGAACATCCAACTCATATCTGTTACATTGCCCACTTCCCAATCGCTGATATCCTGATCAAATGACATTTCTCGAAACATACTTCTCATTTCAGTAACGTTACTAACATCCCAAGATCCAATATCCTGATTAAAACTGTTGGCTCTACTGAACATATGTGCCATGCTTGTGACACTGCTCACATCCCAATGGCGGATATCTTCATTAAAATCAGTCTCACCCCTAAACATTGCATTCATATCAACAATACCGCTTGTACAAGTTGTCGATGCATTTTCTGGGGTGATCATCTCGCTGGTTCGTTTTGTATACTCCACACCGTTCACCCAACCATAATCACCGACCCCAGCTTCTGTACACTTTACTGTGACTGCATTCTCGGCTAAATAAAACGCATTTGATGGGCAAGTTCCCCAGACTGGGTGGTAATCGTCTTGAAGATCTGATCCGGATGAAAACCTATCAGGTTCTGAGGCTATTTTCTCAACACACCAATTTCTTAGATTTTGGTTGAAGGAAGATGCACCCCAAAACATTCTTGTCATATCCTCGGCACTGCTCACATCCCAGTTTCCGATATCCTGG
>NZ_MDWE01000003.1 GCF_001715195.1 Rhodohalobacter halophilus | reverse complement strand
TGGAAACAGTTGAAAGTATTCCTAATGCAAAAAGAACATTTCAAGCTCTTAGAAGCTTGGGATATGATCTAAACTCTTCAATAGCTGATTTGGTGGACAATTCTATTTCAGCTGGTTCAAAAAACATCTATGTGCTATTTAAGCATATTAAGGGCGATTTCTATCTGAGAGTTTATGACGATGGAAAAGGGATGTCAGAAAAAGAATTAGAAGAGGCTATGAGATTAGGTGCAGAAGCAGAATATCAACCTGGGGATCTGGGTAAATTTGGCATGGGTATGAAAACAGCTTCTTTAAGTCATTGCAATATATTGACAGTAATTTCAAAGAAAAAGTCCTTTAAACCCGCAGGATTTAGTTGGGATATGGATCATGTATCCGAAAGTAATGAGTGGGAGCTTCTAAAGCTTAATGATAAAAACTTAAATAATTATCTCGATAATGAAAGAATGAAAATAGAGGAAAGTGGTACAATAGTTTTTTGGGATGATTTGTTTGTAATAGATAATGAATATAGATCTTACAATAGCGAAAAGTTAGCTGAAAATTATTACTACAGAATATTAGGGAAGCTAAAACTACACTTACGCATGGTTTTTCATCGCTTTTTAGATAATTCATTAGATAAGCCCAGAACAGTTAACATAACTGTAAATGATGAACATTTAGATCCTTGGGATCCCTTTTGTAGAAATGAATCAGAAACTTTTGAGGTTTCACTTAAAAAGGAATTATCAGAACTTCCATTTGAAGATTATCATTCTGCTGTTCACATAAAAGCTTTTGTATTACCAAGCAAAGATAACTTTTCAAGCGAAGTAGCATGGAAAAATGGCAAAGGCTTGTTGTCATGGAATGATGCACAAGGTTATTATATATATAGAGCAAATAGGTTAATAAGGTTTGGGGGGTGGCAGGGAACCATGGCTAAAGACGAACATATTAAATTAGCCAGGTTGAGTATTGATATTGAGCCTAAATTAGATGATTTATTTCAAGTAACAGTAAATAAAAACAAAGTTCAGTTTCCTGAGAAGTTATATTACCATCTAAAGACATACGTTAATAAGAGGGTTGTTAAAAATGCTAAGGAAGCTTATAAGGCCTCACCGAGTAAACCAAAAATAACTAATAGTTTTCGCAACCAGACAAATAAAATAGAGCAACTTTCTAAAGGGCTAACCAAAGAAAACAAAATTAGTACTTATGTAGATGAGGTGTCTGAAACTTTTGATGTGGAAATTGTAAATCCAAATGGAAGTTGGCTGTCAAACCAAGTTCAAGAATTTTTGGAATATGGAACAGACCGTGATTTTGAAGTTGTATCTGGAGAGGTTGAAAGTGGTCATCTATGGAAAATAATTGGAAATGCAGGGGAAAAATTTAAGGTGATTGTTAATGAAAAACATCCATTTTATTCACAGATATACGAATCTGGGAAAAGCAAATCAGTAACTGCAGCAATTGATGCTTTAATATTCTCGTTGGCGTTTGCTGAGCTTTTTAATAGAAATGAAGATAATGCCCATCTTTTTGATACATTTAAAACGGTTTGTGGAAATACATTGGAAAGATTAGTGAAAGAAAAGATTATTTAACATGGATACGGAACAAATATCAAGATATGTAGACGACCTTATTAAAAGGGTTAACTATGTTGGAGCAGAAAATTTTCAGATTGATAAGGAGATTGAAGAGTATCAAGATCAAATTACAAGAGAAGGAATACCAACTGAAATAAAAGGTGCTGTAAAAGAAAAACTTCTGGATAGGATTAATTATCGTGAGTCACATGACGGAGCTGTACTTATACCAATATCAGTTGTTGACGATCCAAAAGAACATGAAGAATGGTATGAAGAATGGATTTCTAAACATGACAACATACAAGACCAATATTATTGGAAACGACTAGAAAACTTTCTTGAAAAAGCATTGACAGATAAATATGGATCCACTAATGCTGGGCGAATTGTTAAAAGTATTGATGAAGCTACATATGGGATTATGGAAAATATGGCAAATCCCCGTAGAAAAGAATTTAGCTATAAAGGACTTGTTTTAGGATATGTACAAAGTGGAAAGACGGCAAATTTTACAGCATTAATTGCAAAAGCCGCAGACGCAGGATATAAATTCGTAGTTGTTCTTGCTGGCATACATAACATTCTAAGGTTGCAAACTCAGATAAGGCTTGATAAAGAGCTCACAGGGATTAACGACAGAAAGTTAGATGAAAAATTTATATCTACACCTTCTGATATAAAGCAATGGAATCGACTGACCTCAGCTACAATTGAAGATAAAGATAAAGGCGAATTTAGACGCGGTAGCAGTACTTTGCCGTTTTCTGTTTATTGTGGAAAATCCAATCCAACATTAGCTGTTATTAAAAAGAACTGCAGAGTGCTTGATCGATTAATCGATTATGTTAAGGAAGCTGGCTCTGACAGCTTGGAAAAAATGCCTCTTTTGATTATTGATGATGAGGCAGATCAGGCCTCAGTAGATGGCAATGCTACAGATCCGGACTCAGATCCTACTGCTACCAATTTTAGAATTCGGAAATTGATGAGCTTATTTACGAGAAAAGCATATGTGGGATATACTGCCACACCATTTGCAAATGTTTTAATAGACATGACAAGTGAAGATGAGCAAATTGAAGACGATCTGTATCCGAGAAATTTTATTGTCTCATTGCCAGAACCAAAAGGATATTTTGGCGCTTCTCGAATCTTCGAAGGAGATTTATCAGATGAATTTGTTAAGGTTGTACCTGATGAGAAGGAAAATTTAATTCTTGGTCGTATGACTGAAAACCTTGCTCATGCAATTGATGATTTTTTATTCAGCTGCGCAGTCAGAAACCTTAGAGGTCAGAGAAATAAACCCATGAGCATGCTGATTCATGTATCTCACAAAATTGATGATATGAGTACTGTAAAATTACTTGTGGAAACTTATTTCTCAGATGTCTGCGACCGTTATAGTGATATTGTAGGAAAGGAGAAGCTTAAAAAAGAATACGGCCAATCATGGGTAGAATTTAGTAGACACTCAAAAAAAATTAATAATGAACTTCAGACTAAAAATGAATTACCTGATTTTGAAGAAGTCTGGAGTGAATTGTCATCTGTTTTTGATAAGATTTCTATTTTGGAATTGAATAGTAGTACTGAAGATCGACTTGACTATTCTTCTGGTGAAGAAATAAAAGTTATTGCAGTTGGGGGCAATCAGTTATCAAGAGGTTTAACTTTGGAGGGGTTAATGACAAGTTACTATCTGAGAAGATCCCGCCAGTATGATACTTTACTGCAAATGGCCAGATGGTTTGGTTATCGCTCTGGATATGAAGATTTAACAAGAGTACATACCACTGCGGAAATTTGGGAGTTATTCGAACACTTGGCACTTGTTGAAGAAGAAATTCGAAGTGAGATCTATCGATATGAGGAAGAAGATAAAACTCCAGAGGAACTTGCTATAGTTATAAGGGACCACAGCACTTTAAATGTTACGGCTCCAAATAAAATGGGCGCTGCAACTGTAAGACAGGCATCCTTCAGTAAATCTCTAAATCAAACAATATGGTTACCTCTTGATGAACCAGATAAGCTTAATGCTAATTTTGAACTTGGTGAAAACTTTATTAACTCAATAAATGATTCTTATAAATTTGAAGAGCCTCAAAAAGGCATCTATCTGGCAAAAAACATACCCGGAAGAGGGGTATTACAAGAGTTTTTAAATAAATATCAATTTGTAGAAAAACAAAAAACAGGAGGGCCAGGTTTAGATGCTGAGCGCCTTATTGGTTATGTATATCGTCGAATAAATGATGTAGATAAACCAGAACTATTAAAGTGGAATATTGCAGTTGTCGGAAACAGGACTGCAGTTAAAGGTTGCTCATCATTAAATTATGGGGGGCTTGAAATCAACAGAATACAACGAAGCAGAAAACATAGAGAAAAAGGTTTTAATATTGGGGTTTTAACTGAACCGGAACATTTAAGAATTGATTTAGAGACAGGAGCTAATGATCCATATGATGGTCGATCTCCTCAAAATCCTTTATTACTTCTTTATTTGATATGGAGTGACAGTAAAGCAAGAAATAACCCGGCTTCTCCCCAGTATGGTGAAAGAATTAACCTTTTTAGGTTTATTGATTCAGCAAAAATTGACCCATTAGGCTTAGCAATTGTTTTGCCTGAGAGCAAAGCTGATCCTTATGATTTTATTGGACAATAAGCAATATGTATTATAAAGACTTAGCAAATGAGATATGGGGTCAGTTAGACAGATCTGGTGATTTTCAATCTGGTTATAAGAGTATTGATGTAACCAAACAAGATAATAGACCTTGTGGTCTTCATATATTTAATAGTGAAGATGGTAAATTACATTTCGTTATAGCTGATCACTCAGGAAAGAAAAGTGATATTTATGATCCGGCTGTAAATGGTCTTACTATTCAACTGAAAAAATATCATCTTAAAAATTCTGGTGTACAAAAATTTATTGATTTAGAGTGCGGGCTTAATGCTTACTCAGAAGAGTTCACAGAGATTGTTAAAGAAATATCTGAGAAAATACTGGCAGAAGGTTACTCTCCAGTTACTGCGGTAAATGAAGTGATTAGCAGTTGGAAATCTTTTTGGAGTAACCGTCCTAAAGAAATTTTATCTGACGAAGAACAAATTGGGTTATTATGTGAACTTAAAGTGCTTATTCTATTGTCTCAAATTGATCCTAATCAAGCTATTAGTGCTTGGAAAGGTCCATTAGGAGAAAAGTATGATTTTTTATTGCCCCAGAAGGTTTTAGAAGTAAAGGGTACACGAAGTGATAAACGCATTCATAAAATAAATGGAATTGATCAGCTTTCTGCTCCAGATGAAAAACAATTACTTGTAGTTTCATATCTAGTTTCAAAAACTAAAAACCAAACCACTATTTGTTTACCCGAATTGATTCAGGAAATCGAATCCATTTATTTTAGTAACAATGCTTCTCTAATCTTAAAATTCAGAAAGTTGTTGTCCTATAGTGGATATAGCCCTGTTCATAAAGAGAAGTATCAACAGTATAGATTTGATATTTATGACGGTCTTTTATATCAAGTTGATCGTGATTTCCCAAAATTATCTAGCAAGGATCTATCAAAACCTTTGAGCGCAAGAATTTCTAACATCAGTTATCGTGTAGAACTAGAAGGATTACCTTCTGAGAAGGTTGAAAATATTAGTTTCTAAACAATCTATGTACAATGTTGGCAATATCATTTGCTAATAAAGGAGGTACAGCATTGCCTACTTGCACATATTGTGAAGTCCTTGGCCCACAAAAGAAATAATTATCCGGAAAAGTTTGGATTCTTGCAGCTTCTCTTACGGTCAAGCTTCTGCATTGGGAAGGATCAGGATGTATATAATAGTGTCCATCCTTAGAAATGTGACTTGTAATCGTTTTGGAAGGCTTGTCTTCTAATTGTACTCTAAAACGATCTGCAAATTTTTTGTTTTTAATGGCTTCCTGAACATTTTTATGAGCAGGCAGAAGCTTTTCAGGAAAATCTTCCATTTTTGGTGATCTTCCTTTTACTTTCGCATAGGAAGAGGCAAACAAGTACCTGTGCAGATCACTTCCCATGTGGCCCCGGGATTCATGATTACAAGCCCCACCAATTCTTTCATCATAAAACCAATTCTGTTCATATTTCAATGGAGTATAATCTGACCGATTTTCAACAAAATCAGCACCTGAGTTTTTATGAGGGTTGGTTAAATTTTTTACCGTTGTCTTAACAAGTCTTACTACTTCACTGTCCATTGATTCCATAACTCCATTCAGGGTTATTTCTTCAATTTTTTTGCCCCAATTTTCCCAAACATTTTTTTGCCTTGAAAGACCGCTTCTTAGTCTTGGTAAATCATCTATTACGGCTTTCAAAGGAACGGAAGGTTTCTTTTCCAAAATTCCAGGTTGGCCTTGAAAAAAATCTTCTCTTATACCCAGTAAAATGACCCTGTGCCGTGTTTGTGGTATTCCATATTCTTCACACCGGATAACAAAATCCTTAGGTTCAAACTCGGGATCATCAAAAAGATTGTTTCGGGGCTCCTTCACCAAAGAAAAAATTCTGTATCCAGGCGCTTTCAAATCCTCCAAAATTTTATCAAAAATGGAATTGGATTTTGATCTGGCTGAAAGTAAACCCTTTACATTTTCCATGACAAAAACAGCAGGTCGATGAGCTTCAATAATCCGAAGATAGTGTTTATATAAATCCACCCTGTCATCTTCATCTGCATCTAAAATGGTTCTCTGGTTTCTTGACCTTCCAACAATTGAATATGCCTGACATGGAGGCCCTCCCAGTAATATCCAGTCCTCTTCATCTTCTCTTTCCAGTGCTTCTTCTATCCACTCATCAACCAAATCTGGATTAACTGAATCATCATCAAAACCAAGTTTAGCCTGTTTTGCTTCTTTCTCAGCAGATGCAACTTCCTCTTGAAATTCTTCCATCCCAAATAATTCATCTTTACTAAGTTCACCGCGCAAAACCTGATAATATTCTTCGGGCACTTCATCCGGATGAAACTGACGATAAAAACTTCGAAATGTCAGCGTCTCATGAGCGTACTTTTCCATCTCAATGGACAGAACTGTTTTAAAAATTCGTTCTCCACCATGAAATAAAGAACTGAATCCTTCTCCAAGTCCGCCCGGCCCAGCAAAGATGTCGATTACAGGAATACTCATCTGTTATTTTCTAAATCCTCAATCAATCCGATTAACGTTTTTTCCTTTTTATATGGCTTCAACTCACACTCCCAAACCACAATTACATTCCACCCTATTTCTTCCAATTCCTGAATGTGTCTTTCATCCCGTTCTTTATTCCGATAAAGTTTTTCTTCCCAAAACTCAGTATTGGTTTCAGGTAGTTTAAAATATTTACAATCTTCATGAACATGCCAAAAGCAGCCGTGCACAAAGATAACAGAATTATATTTCGGTAACACTAAATCAGGCTTTCCCGGTAAATTTTTCTATGAAGCCCGTACCGAAATCCGTTTGAGTGCAGAAACTTTCGTACGATCATTTCAGGCTTTGTATCCTTGCCTGAAATCTGGCTCATGTTATAGCTTCGGGTTTTCGGCTCGTGAACGTCTGTCATATCAATAATCCCCCATCCCCGGAATCACATTCCTAATCCCTCCACGGGGATTTTCCACATCGCCTTTATACCTGGGAATGATGTGGATGTGCGTGTGGAAGACGGTTTGTCCGGCGGCTTTGTTCATGTTAAAGCCGATGTTGAATCCATCGGGTTGGTATTTCTTTTCTAAGATCGTTTTCACTCGTTCAACCATAATTTGGCAGGCGGTTTTTTCCTTGTCGGTCATGTCAAAATAGTTGCGCGATTTCCGCTTGGGAATCACCAGCGCGTGGCCTTTGTTCACCGGGTATTTGTCGTAGATGCTGTACACGGTGGCCAGTTCGGAGATAAGTTCGGTATCGGGAGGCGGATTTTCAAAAATGCCTCCTTTGCCGTTGTCCACCTGGGTGAAATGCCGGTATTCGTAGATCTCGCAAAAATCGTTTATGAAAAAGGTTTTGTAGGGCAATTTAACATTACACTGATAGGTCGGCACTTTGTGGACGTAGTGCGTTCGGTAGCCAAATCTTTTCAAATCCCGGCGGACGGTGAAATAGGCTTTGCCGCTCGGCTTAAGTAACTCACTGACCGACATTAACACTTCCGCCTGTTCTTCCGGCAACAACACGTTCAGCACGTACTGGCAGAGAATGGTATCAAATTTTTGAGTGGGATAATCGGGAGCGTAGTGGGGATCATAATTGGTGCAGGAAATCCCCTTGGCATTCAGGAACTCTGCATCTTTCCCAAATCCCGAGCCGAAATCGAGCACCTCTCCTTCAATCACTCCCATGTTGTAGAGCTTTCGGGTGGGATACGAAACCTTGTCCCGTTCCTTGGCGGTAAGATGTGCGTTGGGATTTCCTTTCATCACAAGTTGAAGGCTTCAAAACCACGGGTTTCGATTAGATACCGGCTTTTCTCTTTCAGGGAATCGAAGGCAGATTTTTCCCAATTATGCTGTTCAAAATCCTGCCGGGTGATGAGATTCACGTTCATCTCTTTCTCAAAACCGGCCTGCTCCACATCACGAATGATCTGCCAGTAGGAAATGATTTGGTCTTTCCGGTTGTCCAGTAATTCCAGGGAGGGAATTTTGTCGCGCTTGCTGTTATTTACAGAGGCTTTGGCCGGCAACAAATTCCACAGGTCATTATTTCGCCAAACCGAAAACGGCAGGACGTGGTCAATATTCAGATCATAGGTAATCCGGCTGCCCGACCAAACGCATTCCAGTTCGCCATGCTTCTTTTTCAACGTCTTGAAGATCTTTTCGGACAACAACACATTCCGCGCTTCCTGCGGCGACTTCAACATGGTTTCGAGCATCTGGTTCATATTCAGGCTCTTGTCTTTATCCACGGTAAATTCTGCCCAGTTGATCAGAATGGAATGCATTCCGGTAATAAAACTTCCCATTAATTCCATCACCTTAAAATAATCAAGGGGAATGGAGAACCGGGTAAAATTTTCGATCAAAAAGTTCACATCCATTTTATCGGGCTGCATCAACCGGATGTTGGTTTCTTCCCGATGATAAATGCTGTACTCAGACCCGTTCACCGATTTCCCGATATAGCGCATGGGCTGATCTTTGATAGTATCCCTGAGTTTCTTGCAAAGCTGAAAAACGGTGTCTTCCATTTCACCTGGCAGATTCCCCCGGATGAGTTCCGAATAAAAGACCGACAGTCCGCCTCTTAGTTTGTAGAAATCCGTTACCTCTTTAAAGAGCGAGCGGAAGGAAAGCGTGAACGAATGAAGATCATCACCGTTTCTCTGGGGAAGTTCTTGTTCAATGATTGGGTAGTAATATTCCAGCCATTTCAGGATCAATAATCCCACTGGAAGTACCACTCGCTCATCTTCAAATTTCTGATACGGCGACTTTTCCTGGATTACTTCAATCGTAGCCCGGAGCAGGGCAAATTTGTAGGTGGTGCCTTTGCTGTCCCGCTCAATGATCTGGTTGATATTTTTTAGTACCTCGTATTCCATCTCCCCAAAACTAAACTTTCCCGGGGATAAAGCAAGACGTATCAAATCATTAGATGAAAAAGATTCATCTCCAATCGGTTTGGCAGGGATTTATTTGTTGCGCCGGTGTAAGGCTTTGGTTTTTGAAAACCTCAACCCGTATCATTCCCCTAAACAAATTTACATGTACTTTTATGAGTTTTCTTCTCAATATTGATGATCCGGAATCCAATTTTCCTCCGGTAATACTCAAACGCGGGGTTGATTATCTGCATCAGGGACGAGTGGAGAATTTGTCGTTTGAGGGGGATAAAACCTGGACGGCCAGGGTGCATGGAAGCTTCACATATTCGGTGCGCATCCAATTGCTGAATGATGAGGTGGCGAGGGGCTCGTGCAGTTGCCCCTATGCGGATTCGGCTCCCTGCAAACACATCGCGGCGGTGCTGCTGGCGTTGGAGGACGAAGCCATCGACTGGATGGAGATGGACATTGTGGAAGAAGACAAATCACCGCCAAAAACACCGGATGACTTTGAAGAGCTGTTAGAATCTGCTACAAAGAAAGAACTGATAGAAGCCATCCAAAAAACGGCCATTTTTAATGCACAAATAGAGGAACACATGAGAACGATTATTGGGGCAGGAACGGGCGGAATGGGAAAGCCGGACTATCGCAAAATAGTTAAAAAAGCGCTGGCTCCGGCCCGCCGAAAGGGAATGATGTACGGAAGTGAGGCCCGCCGACACCTGGTGGCTGTGTACGAGCTGCTGGGGCAGGCGGAAAAGCTAAAAAAATCCGGCTCCATCCGGGACGCCCTGGATATCTGTCAGGTGGTGATGGAGGAGATGGTTCCGGCCCTGCAATTTATAGACGATTCGAATGCGGATGTGGGCGAGAGCCTGAATTTGGCCACGGCATTACTTTTCAAGATTAGCGGGGACGTGCCGGATAAGGAACGGAATGCCTTTTTTAAATGGTGCCTGAAATCGCTGGATGACAAACGCTACAAGGGCTGGGATTTTGAGGATGATTTCCTGGCGATGGCCGTGAACATAGCGCAAACGGACAAACAGGTTGAAAATATCCGGACATTTATGGATGCAAAAATTGAGCGGCTAGAAGAAAATCCGGATAATTGGAGCTCACAATTTCATTTGGAGCGTTCGGTGTTGCAGAAAGTCCGCCTGCTTAGAAAAATTGGGGATAAGAATGAGGCGGATGCACTTCTGGAAAGGTATACATATTTGACAGGTGTATATGCGGAACGGATTGAAACGGCCTGGCAGCAGGAGCAGTTCGGCCGCGTGAAGGAGCTGGCCGAAGCAGCTATTGAGAAATTTGAAAAAAAGGCTCCGGGTTTGCGAAAAGACTGGAATGAATGGCTGATGAAGGTGTCGGAAAAGCAGGGAGCTTCGGGAGAAGTGCTGGAACGTGCGCTGGTTATGCTGGCCGAAGACCCAAAAATGGAGCGTTTTGTAAAGGTGAAGGGTCTGGTGGCCCCGGATGAATGGGATGCCTATTTAAAAGAGAAGGTGTTACCAGCACTTAGCCTGGGTTTTCCGGGCCGGAATTTACGTTCGGAGGTTTATGCACTGGAAGGAATGTGGGAGAGGCTGTTGGCGGATATGAAGAAAAATCCGCATATCTCTTATGTACAGCATTATCAGCATCATTTTAGCGAAACCGGAGAATACCCGGCTGTACATGCTGTTTTTGAGATTTATGAACACATTATTTGGGAAGCATTGGCAAACCGGGCCGATCGCAAGAATTACCGGTATGTATGCCGGATGCTGAAGAAAGCCATCCAATTTGGAGCGGAAAACCAAGCCGGTAAGCTGGCAGACAATATACGGGAGAAATACGCTAACCGTCCCTCCCTGCTGGAGGAACTGGATAAGTTTGGATTTTAGTGAATAGTTCTTTGTTATCCTGAAACCGGGAAACATTCCTTCCGAATATAATAGAACCATCCAACTTTCCGAATCCCATCCCAAAAATCATCCGGTTTTTCTTCAACTCATCTCTATACCATCTCCGTACCAAGTCCAATCGGATGGAGAGTTGGGCCGGTGTTGAACCGGAGTTCATGCACGGCTCAGCGAATCCCCTTTTGGTAAAGGGTGGCTGAAGCTTGTCCCAAGGAAGAGTAAAGGAAGGTCCGTGGCATGGTACCGGCTACCGTTTCTCCGTTCCCCTATTTGAAAATTGCCCCAGCCCCAATGTTTGTTGGGATGAAATTTTAAAGATTCTGTCTCCGAATGCGGTCATTTGCAGTTAAGAGTTGAATCCGATACTCGATATTCAACAACAATTTTTGTATATCTGTAATCAGGTCAATAAAAAGCTCAAAATGTCCTCTCTCTATGGCTCAGCAAATTCGAACCGTCATCACCGGAACAGGCTCTTATATTCCGGACAGAATCGTTCCCAACAGCGAATTTTTAAAGGCCGACTTCCTTGAAAAAAATGGGGCTCCGTTTGAGAAGTCGAATAAGGAGACCGTGAAAAAGTTCAGGGAGATTACCGGAATTGAGGAGCGCCGCTACGCCGATGATAGTATGCTAGCTTCTGATATGGGCTCAAAAGCAGCAGAAAAAGCCCTGGAGATGTCCGGCCTCGATCGCGAACAGCTTGACTACATCATTGTGGCACATAATTTCGGGGATGTCCGCGCCGATAACCGCAGGGTGGATATGGTTCCTTCGCTAGCGTCAAAAGTGAAATACCACTTAGGCATCAAAAACCCCTGCTGCGTGGCTTATGACCTCCCGTTTGGCTGCCCCGGCTGGCTGCAGGGTGTGATTCAGGCCAGCTACTATATCCGAAGCGGTGATGTTACGTCGGTACTGGTGATCGGCACGGAAACACTATCGCGAATTTGCGACCCCCACGATCGCGACAGCATGATCTACGCTGACGGTGCCGGTGCCGTAATCCTGGAGGCAAAACAGGGGGATAAACCGGTGGGGATTCTCTCCCACGCCGCCCGTACCGATACGGAAACTCAGGCGTTTTATCTGGAGATGAGCAGATCGTACAAGCCGGATAGTGACAACACGCTCTATCTGAAAATGGATGGGAGAAAACTCTATCAGTACGCCCTTACAAATGTGCCGGGGATGGTTAAGGAGTCCATCGAAAAAGCCGGACTCGATCTGACCGATATTCACAAAGTTTTAATCCACCAGGCCAATGAGAAGATGGATGAAGCGATCCTGCAGCGGCTCTTTAAGCTGTATGGTGAGAGTGAAGTGCCGAAAAACATCATGCCGATGACGATTAACAAACTTGGCAATACCAGCGTGGCCACCGTCCCCACCCTGCTCGATTTGATTCTCCGCAAGCGGCTGCCCGGCCACAGCATCAACCCCGGAGACCACATCATCTTCGCGTCCGTCGGCGCCGGAATGAATATCAACTCCGTTGTTTACCGCGTCCCTGAAAGTTCTTTAGGGTAAGATTCCGGTTTGCGAATTACGACCTGTCATCGTTCCCGACAGGTGTCGGGTACATGTCAGCGTCGAGGTACGTCGCACGGTGTACGGTATTCGGGTTACGCAATACGGCTCAGGCTCCCCTCGGAGCATGTCCCGATGTTATTGATCGGGAAGAGGAGGCAGAATGCGGAGTGTCCAACGCACTGAGCTTCCCTGAGGCGATAATATTCAAAACATGAATATATCCGGTCCATAAGTTGACGTATCCGCTGATTGTAAATTTTCCGGGAATTCATTTCACTCCTAAATCCAGGCAGCACCGCCTCAACAATACTTTACAGCAATAACCCATCCCTCTGTTCGGCAGTAAATTGGTCTGACCTCTTTATCCCCGGGCTTCGTTTCACTTCACCCGAGGCTACAATCCGGCCACTCCTACGGAGTTAGATTATCAACACATTTCAAAATTAAAGAATCGAATCGCAGTTCACAGTTCGGTCAATCGGTGATTCGTCAATCAAAAAACGGTGTACGGTTCACGTAATACGCAGACCAAAATGCAATTTAAAACGCCTCCCCTCTTTGCGAATGCAGTTAGGAGAGAGGGGACCGAGGAGTGAGTCCCACCTGAAACTTGCCCCAACGAAGTTTACCTCAATTTCTGTTATCTTAGGAATGTTTTATCAATTCACCCTCGAAGACCATTTATGACGCTACTTATTTTTTACCTGGCTCTGGCAATCGGAGTCTCTTTTCTATGCTCCATCCTGGAGGCGGTTTTACTCTCTATGAACTCCTCTTTTGTAAGCGTCCTCTCAAAGAAGAAACCGCGCGTTGGCGGCATCCTCAAAGATCTCAAAAACAATATCGACCGTCCCCTTTCGGCCATTCTGAGTCTCAATACCATTGCCCATACCGTGGGAGCAGCCGGCGTGGGCGCCCAGGCTCAGGTGGTTTTTGGTAACGCCTACGTCAGCATCACGTCCGCGATTCTTACGCTCGCCATCCTGATCTTCTCGGAAATCATTCCAAAAACATTAGGGGCTACCTACTGGAAAGAGCTCTCCAGTTTTTCCGGTTATACCACCAAAGGGTTGATCTACATCACCTACCCGCTGGTTCTGCTTTCGATGGGCATCACCAAGTGGCTCTCCCGCGAGGATAAGAAGCCAACTGTGAGCCGTGAGGAGTTTAGCGCCATGGCCGAACTTGGTTTTGAAGAGGGTGTGTTTGAAGAAGGTGAATCGAAGATATTCAAAAACCTGATCAAGTTTCGATCGCTGAAAGTGCACGATGTGATGACGCCGCGTATTGTGGTTATCAAGGCTCAGGAGGACCTAACCATCAATGAAGTTCTGGAGCAGAAAGAGGAATTGCACGTTTCGCGAATTCCAGTCTACGGTGAAAATGATGAGGATATTACCGGATATATTTTGAAGAATGATCTCTACTACAACCTCTCGGAGGGAAATGGTGAGAAGAAGCTGAAGGAGATTCGCCGGGATGTGATGATTGTTCCTGAGACCGCTTCGCTTAAGGAGCTGTTTGAGAAACTGCTTGAAAAGCAGGAGCATATTGCCGTGGTGGTAGATGAGTATGGTGGATTTTCCGGTGTTGTGACTATGGAGGACGCCGTGGAAACCCTCCTCGGAATGGAGATTGTGGATGAAATCGACACGATTGAAGATATGCAGAAACTGGCCCGGCAAAAATGGCGCGAGCGCGCCGGCCGCCTCGGCATTGTACTCCCTGATCATATGAAAGAGTAAATTTTTGCAAGACCTGTCATCGTACGATATATAGCGTTCAGTATACAAATTACGACCTGTCATCGTTCAGTGTCAGCTGATCATGACAGCGTCTGGATGCGTCGCACGGTGTACGGTATTCGGGTTACGCAATACGTAATTCCATTCACAACTCTCCCCTCTTTTCAAACGAAGAGGGGGCCGGGGGTGAGTTCATCTCGGGGCACGACCTACGAATTATGACATACGCTGTTTTATACACCAATGGAATGTTTTCCTCGCTCAACTCAGTTACATTTATACCTTTCCGTGAACATTCATCCGGAGATTGTACCACCTAATATTTTGATCATGCATAACTCCCCTGTTCTCATAACAGATTTTTCAAATCTGGCCGCACAAAAATGGCGTATCGTAAATGATGACGTAATGGGCGGGGCTTCCACGAGCCAGTTTCAAATAAATGAGGAGGGAAATGCGGTCTTTTTGGGTGAAGTCTCTTTTGAAAACAACGGTGGGTTTGCCTCGGTTAAAAATGATGAATCTCTCAATCTGGTAGGATTTAAATCCGTTCAGCTTCGAGTGAAAGGAGATGGGAAACGCTACAGTTTTCGGCTAAAACCTCAATCAAAAGAGAAACTGCCGAATTACTGGTTTGAGGCCCGTTTCGATTCCGTTCAGAACCAATGGATCGAAGTTGTGATTCCAATAGGTAAATTTAGGCCCACCTATCGTGGTCGAACACCCGACCCGGCTCCAACACCCGACTGGTCCACAGTTCATCAATTTGGGTTTCTGATCAGCAACAGGCAAGGGGGCCATTCCGGCTGGAGGTCGACTGGATTCGCGCTGATAGTTAGAGATTAAACCTCGCCCGAATTTCTACACTGAAGACTCTCGGCAGTGGCTCTGATGCGAAAGCTATCGCCTCGTTATTTTTTGAATTTCAACCCAAGCTCCCTGTACGGCGGCAGAAAATAGGATGCCCGTCATAACTACCCGTCTGTTGTCCCAATGGGACAATTGAGGGATTTGATATTAAATAACGAAGTGTCATTACTCAATTTCGACCGGCAACAACCATCGGAACAGAATAGTTATATCCTTGCCCTGTAGGGACAGCACATGAGTAGCCCGGGGTATAACCCCGGATCATTAGTCGTGACTACAATCGAGATCGCCGAACAGAGGTAGCAGTTCAGGGTTCGATGCTACATTGAGGTGATGATTCAACGAGTTTGTTTTATCACCGGTGCTCTGCTGCGTTCAATTCATGCTAAACCGAATGGTGGCCATCATTTTCCACCGGTCCACTTCCCGGCTGGCGTTTTCTGACCGGAACGTTGCAGTCGGAGCATCGTCCGGTAACAGGGAGTAGTCGTAATCCGCATAGTCGTAGACCGAAGAGACCTCATCCCACACCGTGTACTGTGCAGCAAGATCGAGCTGAACACCCGGAGCAAGACTCAAACCGGTTCCAAAGGAAAAGATCGACCGGTCATCTGTCCCGTTTTCAAACTTGCTTGGGAAGTAGCTGTAACCGCCGCGCAAAAACAGCCCGTCATTCACTTCATACTGCAGTCCGCCACGGAGATTCCAAACAGACCGAAAATTGGTCTCAATAAACTCATTCTCCGCAATCTCATCTTCAAAGAGGCTGCCGTCATTAAAATCGATGCGGGTGCCTCCGTAATTCACATACTCTGCAGATGCCGAGACCGTCACACTGTTCACATCATTGAGAGAGAATCCCACAGAGGTACGCGATGGCATCTCCACATAGTAGGTAAATTCGCTGTTCAGTTCATCTTCAAAAACAACGCCGTTATCGAAGGTGGTCTGAATGTTGGCATCAAACCGCTCCTCAATCTCCATTCGGGTGCCGAGTGTGTAGCTCGCCCCGAGGTGCAGGGCATCACTCAGCCGGTAGATCGCGCCCGCTCTCAGTTTAAACCCGGTGTAGTTACTCCGAATCCGGTCCTGGAGCAGAATATTATCTACATCTGTGTCTCCGGTACCGTCGTCATTGGAGTCAATAAAATCACTGTTATAGTCGTTAAAATTGTCCACTTCCTGGAAAAGGCGATCGTATTTATACCGCCCGTTTAATATTCCCAGGCTCACTCCCACCATCAGGTCCTGCTGAAACTCGGTTGCTGCAAAAAAGCTGTACTCTCCGCCATAGCCGCTCTCAAAAATCTCGCCCTGCTGCTGAATGCCCAGATAGTCGCCAAAATCATTAAACCCAATCCGGAAAATAGACTCATCCCAATCCTCAAACTCATCTCCGTAATCAATTGCAAATGTGTTGAATGCGATATCGGCATAGGTTGAACCGGGCGCTTTAAACTGATCGGTGATGGTGGTTTGTTCATTTCGGCCCCTGAAACCAAGTGCACGGTTAAATACGGTGTGCTGATTGTAGCCCGCGCCTACCACCAGGCTTCCCCGCTGTGTGGGAAATGAGTAGACAAAGCCGGCATTGGATAGATTGAACTGATTGTCACTTAATGATCGTGTGCTATTTGCAAATTGAGCTGTCTCATCCACGGCAGTGTAGGCCAGGCCAAACTCGCCAAAACTTGTGTTGAAAAGGGCTGCAGAAGCGGGATTGTCAAGAAACGAGCCAAATCCGCCCGCATAGGCCGTTCCCGGCATGATGATGGAGATCGGGTCCATTGCAATATTTTGATCACTGAACAGATTGGCCTGATTGCTGTAGAGAAGCGAGTTTACCGGATTGGTGTCCTGTCCAATTGTCTTTTTCAGCCCAATAACCAACAGAAGAAGGCTCATCAAATATAAAATTCTGGTCATTTTTCGCATACGTCTCCTATTAAGCTTGAATTTTTTTATGGGATTTCCGGCAATATTCTGCCGCCTGATGTCGCATTCCTGCCGCTATTATCATTCTGACAGGCAATGCGCGAAAACTTGGTTCAAACGTTCCACTAATTATTCCGGTTGTTGGATGACGAAGATGACCGGCTTCGGCTTGAGTTGCCGCTGCTGGAACGGTTACTTGATGAACGGCTTACACTTCCGCTGCTCGACCGGTTGCTCGATGAGCGATTTACCGTAGACCGCGAGGAAGAACTGCTTCGGGTTCGTGTAACCCCTGATGATGAACGGCTGTTAATCGACCGAGTCACTCCTTCCAATGCTGTGTTGCCAATAACTCTGCCCAATGATTTAAAGAATGAAGAGCCTCCTGATCTGCTGCCGGAAGAACCTTCAACACGGCTTGTTGAGCTGTTGATCCGGTTTCGAACCACTGCATTGGCTGCCCGACGCTCTACGGCAGACTGATTGACAGACCGGTTTACAGTAACCGCTCTCCGCTCAATTGCGGTACTGCCGCTCACGTTAATTCGTTCGCTGTTTGACCGGGGAGCAACAACGGCTGCCCGGCTGCTCTCATTGTTCGACCGGCTTCTGTTTGCATTCGTGCCGGATGAGCGGTTTGAACTTGATGAACTCCTGTTTACCGCTCCGCTGTTCCGGTTATTGGACGAACTTCTGTTCACCGAACCACTGCTACGATTATTTGAAGAGCTCCGGTTTACAGTTCCGCTGCTTCGATTGTTGGATGACGAACGGTTTCGGTTCACGGAGCCGCTGCTATTGTTATTCGATCGGGTACGATTTACGGTTCCGCTCGAGCGATTCGTGTTGGTCCGTGTTCTGTTAACTGCAGACCGGCTGTTTGTTTGGCTTGAGGCACTCGATCGGATGGCACTGCCTGAACGGTTCCTTGTAATCGTAGAACTGCGGTTCACTTGTGCTGATCTGGCATTGCTCCGGATCGCACTTCTGTTACTCGAAACAGAGGCTGCACGGCTTCGATTTACATTCCCGCGGGAAGCAAGTCCGTTGCTCCTTGGGCCATAATCCCGCTGTACAACTCTGTTATTATAGATAACAATCGGACGGCTGTAATAACCACCATACCCATAGTATCCGCCGTAAAAGGCGTAGGATGGTCCGTAATAAAATCTGTATGGATCGTAGTAAGCCCAGCCGAAGGAGAATCCGTAAAATGGACGATAAAACCCAAAACTAACCGCAAATGAGCTGTGATATGGATAGCCGTAATGTCTGTAGTGGTAAGGTACATGCCTCCAGCTGCTGTAATAGAACGGATCGTAATAGTGGTAATTCACCGTTGTGTGGTAGCTTCGGCGGTAGTGACGATCGTGAGCCAGATTGATTCCGTGATTCAGGTACCACTCTTTCGCCTCATAATCCTTAAAGTAGAACTCCTCGGCATCTTCCCAGCCATCTTCGTAGCCCAGCTCATAATCGGCAACATTTTCAACCTGTCCTTGCCGCTGCTCTACGGGTGCACGACGATCGGGAGCCTGCTGTGATGCCGGGTAGTAGCCGCGTTCGGGCTGAACTGTTTGTACCTGCGTGTAGCAACCGGACATAAAAAGTCCTGATACAATGATGATGGTGATATTTCGTATGTAAGTTTTCATAACAGTCTCCGGCTAAAAATGTCTGGTTCTGTACCTTCAACAGTAAAAATACAAACCGGGTTTCATAAATTGTATCACATATCCATGTGAGGAATTGTAAAATAGCGTTACAACCAAATTGACGGTGAACAACATTGCCTCACTCTAACATGTAATGTACGGATTTAAAGCGGGAATGTTGTGTTTTTGCGCATGATGTATTGTTGATTACCGGCGACTTGAAATCTGAAAAATTTTGTAACATTCAAACACAAAACCACTCCTTGGAAGAAATGCATTAGGTTAAAAGACTGGCTAACGAACGTATTCCCACGTACGTATAAAGATAAATTCAGTAGAATCAACAGTAAAAAACTTTATTTCTACTCATTTTTTACGATACTACGGGAAAAGAAGTGCGCATACTCTCGACGCAACTTATCTGACTTATGGATCATAATCACCTCTACAAATCACTGTTTCAGGCAGTTCCTCTGCCTGCATTGATACTCAAAGCAGATCAACCCGATTTTGAGATTGTTGATGCAAATGAACTTTTCTACACCGTTTTTACGGGTAATCATGATCAGGTTTTGAATCAACCTTTTTTTGATGTATTTCCGGGTGATATTAGCGACCCTGACGACATCAAAGCAAAAGTTCAGCATCACTCTCTGCGTAAAGTCACTCAAACCGGGGAGCCTGAAAACCTGGGAGTGCAAAAATATAAATACCTCAACAAAAAGAGCGGAGAGCTGGAGTGGGCATACTACCAAATCAAGAACTCTCCCATACTGAATGAAGAGGGTGAAGCTGAATTTATACTGCATACTATACGAGATGTAACCGCCGAAATGCGCCGGAAACAGCGTATGGAAAGAAGTGAAAAGAGATACCGATCTCTCGTTGAAAACGGGTACGATATACTTCTGATACTGGATGAAGAGGGAAATCCGGACTATGTATCGCCTAATATATCTGACGTTTTGGGGTTTTCGGTGGATGAGGTGATGCAAAAAAAACCTAATGATTTGGTTCATCCAAAAGATCTGCCCCATGTTATGGAAGAGATTAACATCTCTCTCTCCAATCCTGCAATGCCCATTACTGTTACCCCGGCCCGCATGCGCCATAAAAATGGCAGCTGGCGCTGGATGGCCGGGACCATCACAAATATGCTGCACGATCCCTCAATTCGGGGTATCGTGGATAATTTCCGGGATATCACCGATCAGGTAGAATCAGAACGAAAAATTAATGAAGCGAATGAAAAGTTTAAAACGCTGATTCACACCATCGATGGAATCTTTTGGGAAGCTGACGCCGAGACCTTCATTTTTGACTATGTGAGCCCGCAGGCTGAAGAGTTGCTTGGCTACTCTCCGGAAGCGTGGGTGGGAACACCCGGTTTTTGGCAGGATAAAATTCATCCCGACGATCGTGATCAGGCGATCAGGTATTGCCATCATGAAACACAGGAAGGGCGAAATCATGAATTTGAATACCGATTTCAGAAAGCCAATGGAGAGTACATCTGGATGTGTGATGTCGTTACGGTAGCACATGAGGAGAATCAAACCGGAAAACTTCGCGGTCTGATGCTCGACATCACGGAAAAGAAAAAACTGGAACAACAGTTAGCTGAAGCTTACAAACTTTCCAATATCGGCAGCTGGGAGCTGAATTTAGAAAAAAATGAGCTGACCTGGTCCAAATTTGTTAAAGAGCTGCATGAAGTTGACCCCAACTTTGAACCTGACCTGGAATCTGCCATTCATTTTTATGAAGAAGGTGATAGCCGACAGAAAATTACAGATGCCGTGAACCGTGCCATTGAACAGAAAAGTTCGTTTGATGTAGAACTTACCGTCATCACGGCAAAAGGGAACCATAAATGGATACGTGCAGCGGGAAAACCTAAGGTTATCAATGGAAAGGTTGTCAGTATTTATGGCAGTACCCAGGATATTAACGAACGAAAAACGGCAGAACTGGCAAACGAAGAGAGCCGTCTCAAACTTCAGAACATCCTGAACGAATCGATGGATGTGATCTGCGTGATTGATAAGGACGGCAAGTTTGAAATGGTAAGCCCGGCTGCAGAAAACGTCTGGGGATACCGGCCATCTGAATTGGAAGGTGAAAAATATATCAACTATGTGATATCGGAGGACATCAAAAAAACCGAAAAATTTGCTTCGGAGATTATGAGCGGCGAAAGCCAAACAAATTTTGAGAACCGTTACCGGCACAAAAACGGTGACATAATTCCAATTGTGTGGGCGGCCAGATGGAGTGATGCAGATCAAAAAATGTATGCTATTGCCCGTGATGCCCGGGAGTTGAAAGAGGCACAGAAAAAACTGGCTGAAACGGAACAGCAGCTGCGAAATATTGTGGAGCACAGCACCAACCTTTTTTACAGCCACGATGTAGATGGCAACCTGACCTATGTAAGTCCTCAGTCGTATGAATTTTTTGGGTACTCACCGGAAGAGTCCAAGCGCCATTGGGAGGAATTTGTAACCGATCATCCCGAAAATTTTAAAGCAAGGGAATACACCGAGCGTGCCATAAAAACCGGAGAGGCTCAACCGCCATACGAGCTTCAGTTAAAAAAGAAAGATGGTGAAACCATGTGGGTGGAAGTGAACGAGGCTCCGCTTGTTGAAAATGGGAAAACGGTTGCAATCGTCGGTTCACTAACCGATATCAATGACCGTAAAAAAATTCAGGAAGAACTTAATACCAGCCTGGAGCGCTATAACTTCGTCACAAAAGCTTCAAAGGATGCAATCTATGACTGGGATATCGTTGCCAATCACCTCCACTGGGGAGAAGGTTCTCAAAAACTGTTTGGCCACCATATAACTCAACATAAATTTCCGCTCGAAATGTGGGAAAGTATGGTCCACCCGTCGGATCTCCCTGATACTCTTCAGAGTTTGGAAGGTGTTCTCCATTCAGAAAAAAATAACTGGAGCTTTGAATACCGGCTAAGAAGAGATAACGGACAGTTTGCCTTCGTTTCAGAAAATGGATATATCATTCGAGATGAAGGCGGTGAACCAATCCGGATGGTAGGAGCAATACGAGATATTACCGATTCTAAAAAGCAACAGATTCAAAATGAACAGATTCAAAAAGTATCTCAGTATTTCAAAACCAATCTAAATCTAAATGATTTTATCCCCGATTTATTAGGAGAACTTGCGAGAGAAGGAAATTTTAAATTCGCAGAACTTTGGCTTTGTAATGCAGATCAATCCTCACTTCTACTCAACTCTACATCCCGGCATCCGGATCAGCCAGATTGTACTTTTCACACACTAAGCAGCACTGTTACTCAATTTGATCGAGGAGATGGACTACCCGGCGAAATCTGGAACTCAAAAAAGGTTGTGCTTTGGGATAATGTTCATCAACACCCAAAATTTGTGCGTGCTGAATCGGCCAGGGAGTCAGTAATCCGATCAGCTTTTGGTTTACCTCTGACCAGTAATGACAAGTTTATTGGAGTGCTTCTGTTCGGCAGTGATCAACAGGCCTCTCAAATTGAGCAAAATATTTTCAGGTTCGAAGGACTTTCTGAAGCTTTGGGACGAGAGATTCATCGAAAAATGCAGGAAGAGAAGTTTTTCCACCTCTTTGAGAGTGCTCCGGAAATATTAGCTATCGCAACCCCGAATGGTCGCTTTATACAAGTAAATCCTGCCTTTTGCAAAATCACCGGCTATACAGAAGAAGAGTTAACCTCCAGACCATTTTCTGAATTCATCCACCCTGAGGATCTGAAAAACACATCTCAAGAATTTGAAGAAACGATAAGCGGAGAACGTCAGGCAAACAACTTTATCAACCGCTATATCACCAAATCAGGTGAGATCGTCTGGATATCGTGGTACTCTTCCGAAGTATTTGGGGATGATGAGTTCGTTTTTGCTTTTGGCAGAGACGTTACGGAGCAACTCGAAAATGAAAAAAAACTTCGTGAACTCTCGCTGGTCGCTTCAAAAACAACCGATATTGTAATCATAACCGATGCAGACAAACGGGTAACATGGGTAAATGATGCTTTTGTAAAACTAACAGGTTTTACGTTTGAAGAAATTAAGGGTAAAAATCCGGGAGATATGCTCCAGGGGCCGGACACAGATCCTAACAGCGTTCGCAGAATGTCCAGGGCGATGAAACATCATGAGTCGGTTGAAGAGACGATCCTGAACTACCGAAAAGATGGTACTCCCTACTGGCTGGAATTAAATATCGATCCCATTTTTGATGACGATGGAAATTGCACGCACTTTATTGCCATTGAACGGGATGTCACTGAAAAGATGGAAAAGGAGTTACAGCTTAAAGAGTCTCTGGAACGTTATGAAATTGTATCCAAAGCCACCAGCGACACCATTTGGGATATGGATCTGGCTAGCGGCATGGTTGAATACAACAAGAACATTCACAACATGTTTGGCTATGATAAAGATCAGGTCTACCCCGCCTTCGACTGGTGGAAAGAGAACATCCACCCGGAGGATCACCATTTAGTAAATCAGAAACTTCGTGATGTATTGGCGAAAGGAACAGAGCGGTTTCAAATGGAGTATCGGTTCCGTGCCTCCGATGGAAGTTATAGACATGTTTTTGACCGCGCTTTTGTTCTGAAAGATGAAATGGGTGAAGCTGTCCGTATGATTGGCGCTATGCAGGATATCACTCAGGAGACCATAGAACAGCAGGAATTGAAGCTCCGCGAATCTGTGATTACCAATACAAATGATACGGTCGTCATCACGGAAGCAAATCCGGATGAGGGTAAAAAATGGCGGAAAATTATCTATGTAAACGATGCTTTTGAGAGAATTACAGGCTACTCAAAAGAAGAGGTTCTTGGCAAATCGATTGAGATCTTAAACGGACCGGAAACGGATGACCGTGAGGTCAATAAAATTCGAAACTCTGTTGAAAATCTGGAAGCCTGTGAAGCCGAAATCCTCAATTACACCAAAGACGGTAGAACCTTCTGGAATAGCTTTTCACTTGTACCGGTGAAGGATCGGAATGATAACTACTCCCACTGGGTAATTATAGGACGCGATGTATCGGATTATAAACAAAATGAAAAAGAGCTGAAGGAGTCGATTAAAGAAAAGGAAACGCTTCTTGCCGAAATTCACCATCGTGTAAAAAATAACCTGGCTATTGTCTCCAGCCTGATGCAGATGCAGGCAATGAATAGCGACAGTGATGAATTAAACAGGCAATTATTGGAAAGTGTATTACGTATTAAATCGATGGCAGGAATTCACGAACAGCTCTATAAAGCGAATAATTTTTCAAAGCTTCAATTTTCCGACAGCCTTAAATCACTCTTTAACAGCATTATTGAGACCCTGCAGACTGATACTGATGTAACTATCGATTTTGATCTTCAACCCATTGAGTTAAATATCAATCAGAGTGTGCCCTGTTCCCTGATCATGAATGAAATCATCACCAACATTCTGAAACACGGATTTACCGGCAAAGAAAAAGGAAACATTCACCTTTCAACTACACTTGAAGATGATTTAGTTACCATTCGGGTGAAGGATGACGGTGTTGGCCTTCCAGAGAATTTCAACTCCATGAAGTCCACTTCACTGGGTCTGGAGCTGATTGAAGTACTCACCAAGCAACTTGAAGGAAAAAACCGGTACATTTCTGAGGAATCCGGAACAACGTTTGAATTAAAATTCCACAGAGCAGATGTGAAAGGAGCTTCGAGCGGACTTTTGGTTTAAATGTTTTTTTTAAGCTGGTAGTAAAAAAAAATCGTTAGTCATTTTAATCATAAAATTTACTCTATGAACGATAACAGCAGCGTAGTCCAGTTAACTATTGGAATCTCCATTTTTCTGGGGCTGACCGCATTAGGATATTTCATAACCAAAGCCGCCGTCGATTTCAAAAGTTTTGATCGGTCGGTTACCGTAAAGGGACTGGCGGAGCAGGAACACATCGCGGATATTGTAATTTGGCCTATTCAGTTCACAGAGGCGAGTAACTCTCTGGATGATGTATATGAGTCGCTCGATCAGAGTGCAGAACGTGTGAGGGAGTTTCTTGTCAGCCAGGGAATAGCTGACAGTGAGATCTCCTTCTCCACCCCGCTTTTGACGGATCGATCCGCCCAGAGATACGGTGGAAACGAAAATTTTCAATATCGCTACATCGCCTCACAGACAGCCACCATCTACTCCGAAAATGTGGAAGGAGTACGAAACATGATGAGCGACCTGGTTGAACTTGGCAAACAGGGTGTTACGCTCAGCGGTAACGAGTACGAAGTTCGGCCTGAATATATCTTTACCCGCTTGAATGAAATCAAGCCGGAAATGATTGAGCAAGCCACTAAAGAAGCCCGGCAGGTTGCAGAAAAATTTGCGGAAGATTCAAACAGTAAACTGGGAAAAATAAAGTCCGCTTCTCAGGGGCAGTTTAGCATCAGTGACCGCGATAATAACAATCCGCATATCAAAAAGGTACGGGTAGTTTCCACGATTGTATACTATCTGTCTGATTAATTTTGGTTATATCCGCCAGACCTGACAGGTTTCCAAAACCTGTCAGGTCTTTTACACAGTTCTAATAAATATCGCCCAGAATAATCCTGGGATCGGGATAGAGTTTCAATGCCTCATCGTACTCCTCATTCGATACCACTCCCGGCATATCTGCTTCGCCGGGATCTTTAGTACTGATTTGATAGTGAAGATGAGGAGGCCAGTTTCCATTCTCCTGCTCATTTCCTAATTCTCCTACCTTGGCTCCTGCATCTACTTTCTGTCCGGGAGTTAAATGAGAAATACTTTCAGGTGACAGATGACCATAGAGTGCATAATAAATTTGCCCGTTCACCTTATGCTCAAGTACCAGTGTACCTCCGTAATTTCCCTCCTGGTCGTGGTTGGCTAAATAGGCCACTTTACCATCGAGCGGCGCAAAGACGGGTTCACCGGCTGCCGCCCATATATCAATCCCCATGTGAATATTCCGGCGGTTCTCGTACTGCGGAGTCAAATACATATTGTTTCGTTTCTCGCTGTACCCGCCAACACCCCAGCCACCTTTTTCCACAAACCGGCTCATTTTGTCGGAATCATATCCTTCAGAAAAATCAAATACTTCATAGTTGTCCGGCAGGTTCATAACCGGGTGTGTTTGGGTTTTGATCATTTAGATGGTTCCTTTTAAATAGTTTTCACTTATTCATCCACTGCACTACTCAGCGATTCATCAGCGCAACTCTGCGAGAAACTAAGGTTTAATCCGTCACCCGCTTTTCAATGTAATCAGAGCTCATCAAACCGAGGGCGCCCATATACTTCAATTTGAACCGGATCTCATCCCCAACCTGATATCCTTCCGGATTGGTTCCCACATCCAGAATCAGCATATCGGAACTGGCATCAATAATTTTGAGATTATCGTTTACGGGAATTAAATAGTCTGGCTGAATATCGAGCACCCCAATATCTACAATAGCACGGTAGGCCGTTTTTCCATAATCATCCTGCGACACTTCCATCTTTTTGCCCTGTGGATTCATACCCAGCTCACCGGTCGGAACAACCGGCTTTTCTGAAATTTCGATCACCTGCGTGTAGAGCTCCATCACCTGGTCACTCATCCCTTCTATCACACCATCGGTGAAAAGATCTTTCCCAAAATAGAGAGCTTCACCAACCCGAAAATGATTGATTCCATCCGGCAACTGACCGCGGATCAGTAAAGGAATCGTAACAGTGGTTCCGCCTGAAACCAGCGGAATTTTTTTGTTGAACCGCAGTTCAATAATCTGCTTATAGAGGGCGAGCTGGATCAGCTTGTCGCTGTCGGGCATCACACCATGCATACAGTTCAGGTTGGTTCCCAGGCCAATGACCTCAATGCCCGGCAGTTTAAACACCTTTTCATAAAAATTGATCAGGTCTTCGCGCATCACCCCTTCCCGAAGATCCCCCATTTCGATCATAATGATCACTTTATGTACTTTATTCTGGCGCTCGGCCTCCTCCGAAAGCTCATAAAGTGTGGAGAGCTCCGTATTTAAGCTGGCATCCGCATATTTCACCACATCAGGAATGATGTCCTTTGGCGGCGGTTTAATGTAGATGGTCAGTGTATCGGGGTCAATCTCCTTGATTCTTCTCAGATTACTGATTCGCGAGTCGTGAACCTCTCCGATCCCCAGGCCAATCACCTCTTCCAGAAATGCGCGATTTCCGCAAAGCAGTTTTGTTGTAATTCCCCACTTGATTCCATTCTCTTTAAAAAGTGAATCCAGAAAGTCGAAATTGTGCTTCAGTTCACTTCGATATAGTTTAACGTACGCCATAAAATTCAGACCACAATGTCTCAAGTTATCAATGTTTCAGGCAAACCGCTGAAAATGACTTTGAATTGCTATTTTTTGAGCCTCATCTCAAGATATTTATTGGTAAATCCAAATTTCTCATAGAGGAACTTTGCGGGATTTTCGGGCTCCACGTGCAGGGCGATATCTCCTTCCGTTTCATCAATAATTCGCTGCATCAGCGCTTTGCCTACACCTTGCCCCCGGGTTTTTTCGTGAACCGCAATATACACCAAAATATGCTCCGGTATGTAACCGCCCATGTTCGTGTTGTTGATAATGACTACACCCAGAATTTCACTCTCATCATGTGCCACTAGGATAAAACCACCCTGCCCTACATTATCACCATACGCGTAGGATATACATTTCAGAATAGCCTCTCTTTCATCTCCGTACTGATCAAGATGGTCGTAGAGAAAGTCTGCAATCTGATCCCTTGAAAATTTTGGATCACTGTCTCTGTCGTTCTTTATGATGGTATATTCGATGTTCATTTTATATTTGTAAAATTTTGAATGGTGAATTTTCAACGTTGAATTAGAATTTATCCAATTCAATGTTCAAAATTGAAGATTTCACTTTTTGTTATCGTTTGTTACCAGGCTCACTGCAATAAATGATATTGCCGATGCTGTAATTCCAAATACATTCGGGTCGAGTTCATAGGGAAGCTCAATACCGGAATATCGTAAACCGATTGTTGTAAAACCTCCTACAATCATAGCCGTCATTGCGCCGGCAGGAGTACTCCTTTTCCAGAACAGTGCACCAATTACCGGTACAAAAAGCCCGGATACCATGAAAGCATAGGAGTCAAGCATTAAATCGAGTACGTTGGTCATTGTTCCGGCCAAAAGCAGTGCGAGCCCGCCAATAATAAGTGTTACCACCTGTGATATTCGTACAAACTTTGGATTATCTGAATCGAACGGAGTAAACCGGCCAATGATGTCGGTTACAACATTTCCTGATGAGGCCATCAGGCAGCTATCGGCTGTTGATAAAATGGCTGAGAAGTAGGCGGCCATCATAATCCCTAACAGCCCGACCGGCAGAACGGTCCTCAAAAGCATTGGAAGTCCGGTTTCCGGATCCGTATCTGAAATATCGGCTGCGCCCAGGTACTCAAACATCCCCTGGTCGGCTCCCACTTTTGCAAACAGTCCCAGCAGAACACCCAGAAATGCCATGATAGGCCATTCAAACAGGCCGGCCAGATACCAGGCCCTTTTTGCAGTTTTTTCATCATTGCAAGCATAGATTCGTTGATAGAGCGTCATCCCCACAAACCAGATCGGGATGATGGTTACCGCCCAGTAGACAATATCTTGCCAGGATACGTTGGTAAGTGTCAGCATTTCGGGGGCTACTGTTGCCCGGATCGCTTCCATTCCGCCAATTTCAACATAGGCGATGGGGATTCCTATAAATATCAGTCCGACCATCAACAGCGCCCATTGAATGGTATCGGTGTAGATTACCGCTTTTAGTCCGCCCAAAACCGTATAAACGACGGCTACCGTACCCATAATGTAAAGAGCCATGGTTTGATCCAGATCGGCAAATGTGCCGCTTGCCAGTTTTGCACCGGCCAGCATCTGGGAACTGGTAAACCCCGCATACCCGATTGCTGAGATGATGGCGGCAACTAACGCTACGTTTGCCGAGTAGTAGTGTTCGAAAACCTGCGGAAATGTATATGCGTTGTCAAAAACCCTGTTCTGTTTGATTTTTGGAATTAAAAATACGGCGGCAAGCCAGGCGCCGATCAGCCCCGTAAAGAGCATCCAGGAGCCGGAAAGTCCCATCACAAAGCCGAGTCCGCCGAGCCCAATTGAGAATCCGCCGCCCACATCCGTGGCTACTACAGAAAGGCCCACATGATAGCTTTTCATTTTCCGGCCGCCTACATAGTAGTCATCTCCGCTTTTATTTCTCTGAAAAAAGAAATAGCCGAAACCGAGCAGGCCAACGATGTAGAGGATAAATATGGTAAGATCAACCGGATGCATGGGACACCGTTACGATTGGCTGTTGATCGGTGTACTCACTCATAACAGATTTTTATGATCGGTTTTATAAAAATTGCCCTTCCGTTTTTAATTCGCCTAAAGGTAAGGGGTATGTGGGTGAGCTTCAAATTTGGATCTCGATAAGATTTAGAAGCGGGTATGTGAGTAGGTACTGCCCCGTCCGGGGCATTGGTTGGCAGTGCTTGATTACAACGAATAGGATGTCAACCCTGTACTTTGTATATCAGAACCTTATAACACTCCCCAGAACTTCTAAAACGTTGCGATATCCTATCTGGGGCATTGTTTGGCTGCGGCTGATTATTACGAAAAGGATGTTAACTCTGTATCGACAAATTGGATTCACCTCATACCATCGGTGCTCCGGGGGAGCAGTAGATTTGTACAGCTACAAAGCCCAGAACACCAATCTGCACCGGAGGTGCAGTACCTCACTCTCGAAATCAAACTGAATAAAAAAAGGCTTAACTGCGTGAGCAATTGAGCCTTTTGTCTTAGTGGCGGGGGCAGGACTAAATTTCAGTTCTTTTCAATTCCGTGAAAACAGCGCACCGAACACAAAAACGCCGTTTATAGAGTATATTTAAAGTTTCTGAATACTCCCAAAAAAGTATCAAATACAAAAAATGTTTCACCATTGTTTTACCCTTTTCATTAATAGCGTTATATTGGAATACACGGTAAAACAAAAATTGGTAACCAAACGGCGAAAACATGGCGACTTCATTTCATCTGTTTCTAAAGAACAGAAAAAAGCAGAACGGCGAATACCCTATCTATCTGCGAATCACTAACAACCGGAAACATAAATATGTTAGCACCGGCCTATCTGTTAAAAAGAAACACTGGAACCCGGAAGCGGAAGAGGTACGGCGGAACCACGATAATTATAAAACCCTGAATGAAACGCTGGAGCTTAAAGTAAATGAAGCCCGGCGGGTTCAAACGGAATTGAGTAGAAACGGCCATGAAACGGCTAAGGCAATCCGGGAGAGAATTAAAACAACCCAAAAAGCAGATTTTTTTGAGTTAGGGGAACAGCTACTCAAAGAACTTGAAGCGAATAAAAAATACTATGCTTCCAAAACGCTGAAAGTAGTTTTAAAGAAGTTTGAAGAGTTTGAGGGGGAACGCTCTCTCCCGTTGAAACAGATTGATGGCGGGTATCTCGAAAAGTTTGAAAACCATTTACGAACAGAGTACGGGAACAGCGACTCAACTATAAACAAAAACTTTGAGCCGATACGGAAAATCATTAACCGGGCTTTAAAATCTCACTTAATGGCAAACGATCCGTTTAAGGAATATGAAGTACCGACCCGGAGCAGAGCCAAACAAAAAGTAAAGCTAACCTTTGAGCAGATACAGGATATTGAAGCGCTTAAACTTGAACCCGGTTCATGGGAATGGCACGTTCGGAACGCTTTCCTGTTCAGTTTTTACAGCGGGGGAATACGGTTCGGGGATATTTGCGGGCTTCAATGGCAGAACGTGAAAAACGGGAAACTCTCCTATCAGATGAATAAGAATGAAAAGCCATTTAGTACTGAATTAAACGACTATCAAAAAGAGATTTTGAACAGGTACTCCGGCGCTTCTGATGAATACATATTCCCGTTTCTGAATAGCCATAAAGATTACAGCGACCCGGTAGAATTGCGCCGGGCTATCAGTTCCAATAATGTATTGGTTAACGGCAAAAAAGAAGAGGGGAAAGAAACCGGGTTAAAGCTGATTGCAAAACTGGCCGGGATAGATGAAAACATTAGCTTTCACGTTTCCCGCCATTCATTCGCTCAATATGCAGTTAGTGAACGGGGCTTAGATGTATATGAACTAATGCAGACGCTCCGGCACTCCAAAATAGAAACCACTCAATCGTATCTGAAAAGCCTAAATGAAGAGCTGGCAGATAAAGCAATGAAAAAGGTGTTTTGATATGGATAATTGGAAAGAAATAAATGAAAGTTTAGGCGCTCAATTAGGGGGTAAGTATTCCTATACTTCTGCGAATGGCGGTATTTATTACCATTGGAATAAATCCAATGACAGTAAAATGAAACCAGGGTTCAACTGGAAAGGGTACTTTGACATACCGGAGCCGATTCATTATAAAAGTTCACATAGACCAACCGGGAAAACTGAAAAGGTTCAATTCCCCGGCTCAAAGAAACACGGTATAGAACCTGTAATTAAAGACATTCCACAATCTGAACCAACGGGATATTTAACTCCCCGGTTTAGATTTATAAATATTCAGATTAACAGATACGGATTTAAGGGAGACGAATATAAACAAGCGCTGGAAACATTCGGGATTAGTGAAAACGGAACCATTCCCCCGGAGAAGTTACCCGTTATTTCTAATTACAGAGATACACTTTTAAAACAGCTCCATAGACAAGCTGAACAGCTAAATGAATGGAATCAGAAAATAGCCAATGTTCTGAAAGTGTTTTATTACGAATCGGAACAGGCCATTCTGAAAGGAAATGCAGATGAATATTCAGATGAAGAGATTGAGCAGAGAGTAATAGACCGAAGCAACGTTTTAAGAAATATCAGAAACCTGTTCGATGCTCTAATATTAAGCGGAGCAAAAACAGAATTGATTGAACGCCATTCAATGCTGAAAAAGCTCAAAGAGAATAAATATTTATCTGAACATCTGATTGATGCCACTATTCACGGGGTTTTAACCCTTTCCAAAAAGAAAGACCCGATAATAGATATGGCGGTACAATTAGCTCATAAAATCAACCCGTTAGAAAGTATTTTGGAAGATGCTTTTTTAAGTGATAGAATTAAATCTAAAATCCAGTTTGAATTGGATGAACGGTTTAAGCAACTCCCTGAACCTGAAAGCGTAGCCGAAAAATTCTGTAATAGAGAAGAGAATAAAGCCGGAAAATATGAACCTGAAATTATTTCTAAGGCTTTAAGCATAGTTCGGAAGTTCATTTTTGATGAAGAAATTGTTTCTATAAATAGAAAGGTTAGAACCATTTCAAAAGAGGTACAGGAGCAAGCCGATTCATTCAGTAAAACCGATTTAAAAACGATAGATGGATGGGTAAAATTTTACTGGAACGAATACAAGCCCACCGACCAAGCGCAAACAGAACACTAATTCCAGTTATTCCGGTTTAAATTCCAGTTATACGGGGTATTGAGTTCCTTTTTTAAGTGAATGCAAATTATCAGTGAACATTAATTAATCACTGATGAAATGCACGCATACATACCCACCAAAGAAGATCTAAAAGAAATTATCCGGGATGCCGTGAAAGAAACGGTAAACGACTCACTCCCCGGCGCCATCCGAAAAGCCACCCGTAAAAAATGGCTAACCACTGATGACGTGATGGACATTCTCCAGTGTTCACGCCGACACGTTCAACATCTCCGGGATTCCGGGCGCCTACCATACCGGCAGAATGGCCGGGTTATCCGTTACGATATTGATGAAGTGGAAGCCTACCTGAACCGGGGCAAAGTAAACAGCAACGGGGGCGAAAAATGAGAGAGCAAAAAAAAGAGCCGTACCCGGCGAAAGGTACGACCCGTTTAATTGGTAACCGGCGAACCGGCAATTCCAATTTAGTGAAAAGGGCTTTCCAATACAACCGACAGCGCCGGAGATTAGCCGAACTGGAACGAACTCTCATTAGTGGATACAGTACGTATCTAAGAGTTTGCAGTGCTTTAGAATCAAAATTTGAGGGGGTTCAGTATGAATGATTTGAACATTCCCGAAAATATAGATTTGAATGAACTTAACCACCGGCCAACGGTTGAACAGAGCAAAGCGCTGGGGCTTACGATTACCCCGGAAGATTTAACGCTCCCAAATGAACTATTTGAACAGCTCCCGCCAACGGTTAAAAACTATCTGAATTACAGTTCTCCCCTTTCTGATGTACCGGATGAATTTTTACTGACTCCATTTTTAGCAATGGCCGGGGCGTTAATCGGTAAAAAGCGTTTCATTGAAATGGGCGGAATAACCATATACCCGGTTGTTTGGACTGTGATTTTTGCGGGTTCATCTACTCTAAGAAAATCCACCGGCCTGAACATGGCTAAGAAGCCGTTTCAATCGGTTATTGAGAACTGGAAGTTATCGTATGAATCGAAGCTCGAACAATACAGGCAGGATAAACAGAACGCCAAAGAGAACGGGGAGATATTCGACCAACCCGAACCCAAAAAGAAAACGCTATACTGTTCTGATGGCTTTTCAGATTTAACCTTTTGGGAGATGTTAAGGGATAACGGAAACCTTATCTCCGTTACCGGGGAGTTTACAGCGTTATGGCAGGAATTAACACGCTCCCGGAACTCTCTCCAGGATTTAGCGCTCCAGTTATTTGATGCAGAAGATTCCGTTCGGCGTAATACAAAATCAGCCGGAGATATTGAGCTGAATAACCCTGTTTGGTGTTTGGCCGGAGCCACAACCATTACAGCATTTCAAAGAAGCCTGACAGCAACCGAACGGGGGAGCGGGCTTTTGCAAAGGATACTCCCAGTAACCATTGAAGAGCGTACCAAACCATTTAAGGCGGTAACGGAATTACCCCGGCCTAATGCAGAGCTTTACAATGAATTAAACCGGGAGATGGAAGCCGTTGCACGCTTACATACAGCGCCGGTTCAGCTCTCCGGGGATGCAGAGCAGATATTCACACAATGGAGCCACCGTTTAAATGATAGAGCCTTACAGCTCGAAAATCAGATAAATGATATTGGCGGGTATGTTTCCCGGTTGAATATTTACGGGCTAAAGTTTGCTCTGATCTTTCAATCTCTCGACCAACCCGACCGGCCGATAAGCGCCGGGAATATGCAGGCTTCAATCTCTCTCTGTGAATGGCTGTTCAACCATATCATTTACATGCTGGAGAAAAACTACATATTCAACCGGTACTATGCCGACCGGTTAAGGGTACGGGAGATTCTTAAAAAGAACGGGGGAGCTATGAACCGAACCGATTTAATGAATCATTCTCACATGGATAAAGAGCAACTGGATAGGGCGCTCGATAATGAGATGGAAGCCGGTTATATCGAAGCGATTGAAACGCCAACCGGCGGGCGACCGATACGGGAATACAGATACAAGGGGGGCGCTTAGTTTGCTTAGTATGCTTAGTAAGTACCCAAATATCGAACTAATTAAGCTAATTAAGCTAATTAAGCAGGGGGTTCCCTTATGCTGACAGATAAAATAAGCGTATTCAAAAACTTTCAATCTGAACCCAAAACAATCACTTTGGGGCAATGGCTGAAAGTATGTAAAGAGGGTTCCCGATATGCTGAACAGGTTCTCCAATACCGGCGCTGTTTAAATGATTTGATTGATAAGGGGTATTCGCTGGATGAAGCAAAAAAAGAGCTGGAGAATAACGGCAAAGATCAGTTAAAAACATCTCTCCCGCTTGCCACCGTTGGCGCTGTTTGCAAAGATGCCCGGAAGCTGGAGAATGTAGTAACCCGCACCGGCTGGATTGCTTTAGATATAGATGCAAAGGATAACCCACATTTAACCGATGCCGAACATCTCCGGGATGAAGTGGCAAAGATAAAGAACGTTGCATTCAGTGGATTGAGTACCGGCGGGCGGGGCGTATGGGCTTTAGTTAAGGTTAGCCAACCCAAGCGACAGGCCGAACATTTTGAAGCGTTACAGGCCGATTTTAAAGCGTTTGGTATAACGCTGGATAGCTCCAAAGGAAAAAATCCGAATGATGCACGCTTTTATAGTTACGACCCCGGCGCTATTATCAAAGATTCATTCACGGTTTATAAAAAGCTCCCGCCGGAAAAGGTAAACACGGTTCAACCCCGGCCACCGGTTCAGCTCTCGAATGATTATTCCCGGTATGCTGAATCTGCATTCAGATATGAAATTGAAGAGCTGGCAAGCGCTCCAAAAGGTGAACGCAATAATACCCTGTTTAAAGCCACGGCAAGTTTAGCCGGATTGGTTGCCGGGGGTATGTTGAAAGAGTACGAAGTAAAACAGGCACTCGAACAAACGGCACTCTCCATAGGATTGAAATCCCATGAAGTACGGGCGACTATAAACAGCGGTTTTGATACCGGAACAAAGACTCCCCGAACCCAGGATTCAATTAGCCGAAATTCAGAAAGGGTAAACTATGCACCCCGGAGAGATAGCGCCGGAAACGGCAAATATGAGAGCCAAAATTCAGCGCCTAACGGCTTCAACCCATATACGGGGGAGATATTCGATAATCGGGGGTATCCGGCTTCATGGGATGAAATCGAAGCGCCGGAACCGGGAACGGCTGAATATGCAGAAGCCGAATATTACCGGGCTATGGATGCCGACCCGATTTTAAAACAGATAGATGAAACCTTTGAACCTGAACTAATCACAGAACCATGAACGGCCACGATATAGCGAAAGCACTTTACCAACCCACACGAAAAAAGAAGCGAAAGCGTAAACGCATTGAAAAGGTAAACGCTCCCGACCATTGGAGTAAAGAGTTTGACCCGCATAAGCAGAAACAAAAGCAGGATAAAAACGATAACCCCATAAACAAACAATCAAAACCAAAAACCCCATGAAATGTAACGCCAAAACCCGAACAGGAACTCCATGTAAACGCTCTCCAGCTAAAGGTTCAACCCGTTGCCGGTTACATGGGGGAGCCACACCGAAAGGAACCGACTCCCCGCATTTTAAACACGGGATGTATTCAAAATATGCAGGTGAATCATTGAAACAGGTACTTTCCGAATTGGAAAACTTTTCAAGTGATGAACTGATTAACCCGGAGAATGAAATCCGGTTGATGCAGGCACTTATCATTTCAGCGGAAGCATTGAAAAACGATATACCGGATTTAAAAGATTTGGATACGCTGAGTAAGATAATCGACCGATTAGTAACAGCTAAACAACGTTCAATGATGATACAGGTTGAACAACAGCGGTTAGTTCCGGCTTCCGATATTGAACGGTTCCTCGACTATGTGGAAACTCTCTTAATTGACCGTATCGGAGACGATGGATACGCAATCATTGAGCAATTTAAAAATTTCAAACTTTCACAGAATTGATATGAGAATAGAGAACATTATATCCAAACGCTCTAAACCCGACCGACTGGCAAAAAATCTAAAAGAGCTTTACGAACGTGAACAAACACCCGGCACTAAAGAATATCGGGATTTTCAGAATTTGTATAACCCCAACCGAATAAAACGGAATCCATGCGAATAACAGATTTAATTCATAACGACAGAGCAATCACTAAACACCAGTATGAAAAATTGCTTTCACAAGGTGTAAAACGTGTGATGTGTGGCCGGGATGGATGGGATTTTTCATCTGTGAATGATATGGATGAAGCAGAAGCCCGGAAATGGCTACACAATATCCGGTTAAAGCGTACTTATGAGAGATTGAACGGAATTGAACCGTTAATCACAGTTTTTATTGTGCATGTAGTAAGAAGCAAAGACGACCAGCAACCCGATTGGCCGGAAGAGTTGAAACCCTATCAGCACAAAACCGATAACATACTGGAAGCATACTTCTGTAATAAATTCAACTTTCCATATGAATAGAATGTTAAAGCCCAATTTTCAATAATGTTAAGGTATGCTTTAGCCTAATTGAAGCGCTTAGAAACGAATCTCGAAAGCGTTTTTTTGAACGATATTCATTAAATGAGAGAATAGCGTTTAAAGCCTTTAAACAGTGAAAATACTGCGATATAGTTCAGAGATTTGGAATCTTATAAAGAGGGTAAGCCAATTAAAACCTGAAAACACCTGTAATATTCAGGCGACCATAATTTATGGATGTTTATGGCTACCGTTATTTTGTGTTAAATAACGTCCTATATTTTATAGGTGCTTATAGGATGACCAACGTATTTTACGTGGAAATACGTGTTTAATTCTGAACCTGATATTTTGAGAGTGCCGGAATCGTTTCTAACCTGTATGTAAAGAGTATTTCGGCACTATAAAAAAGAAGAGAAAAGGGAGAAAACAGCGACTTTGTTTCACCATAGTTTCACCACGGCAAAATAAAAAAGGGCTTAAAGCATTGTTTTCACAAGCCTTAAACCCTTTTAAGTAGTGGCGGGGGTAGGATTCGAACCTACGACCTTCGGGTTATGAGCCCGACGAGCTACCAGCTGCTCCACCCCGCGATGTCAATAAATTTTGTTGAGTTTTTGTGATGCCATGACCATCTCCCAACAAGACTCTAAAGATAAGGGTTAATGCCTCCCGAAGTCAAGCGATACCTCAAATAAATTTTATTGATTTATTTTATATCTCATCTCTGTTTACAAAGCCTCCACTCTCAAAACCCACCCTTCAGGTTATGCAGAACCGATACAAATCCAACCTTCATCCTTACGATTTTCACCCTACTTCCAACTTTAAAAGTTATAGGCATGGTTCTCTGTAAATTTGTAAAGAAAATCGCTACCTGTCGCCCTGTATCGGGGTATTTGCTATCTTATCCTCAACGGACAACCTCTAAATGACTTTTCTGATTTTATGCTTTCCACTAAAGACGCAATTGCACTTGAAGATAAATATGGAGCTCACAACTACCATCCGCTGCCGGTTGTTTTGGCAAAGGGTGATGGAGTTTATGTATGGGACCCTGAAGGAAACCGGTATTTCGATTTTCTTTCGGCTTACTCTGCCGTCAATCAGGGGCACTGCCATCCCCATATTATCGGTTCATTAAAAAAACAAGCTGAAACGCTCACGTTGACTTCCCGGGCATTCTATAACAATGTTCTCGGTGAATATGAGCAGTTTATTACCAATTTCTTCGGATTTGATAAAGTACTCCCTATGAATACCGGAGCCGAAGGTGTGGAAACCGCCATTAAGATCTGCCGTAAATGGGCGTACGAAGTGAAGGGAATCCCTGAAAATGAAGCGAAGATCATCGTCTGCAACAATAACTTTCATGGACGGACAACCACCGTTATTTCATTTTCCAATGATCCGGATGCAAGCAAAAACTTTGGCCCTTACACTCCGGGCTTCGAAAAGGTTGAATATAACAACCTGGACGAGCTCGAAGAGGCTCTTAAGGGCGAAAATATTGCAGGCTTTCTTGTAGAGCCGATTCAGGGTGAAGCCGGCGTGATGGTGCCTGATGACGACTATCTGAAAAAAGCCGCCGCACTTTGCAAAAAACATAATGCGCTCTTCATTGCTGATGAGATTCAAACCGGAATTGCCCGAACCGGCTCCCTGCTGGCTGTTTGCGGCAACTGTACATGTCAGGGGAGCTGTGAACGTCAGCCCGAACACTATGTGAAACCCGATATTCTGATTCTTGGAAAAGCACTCTCCGGAGGGGTTTATCCTGTTTCTGCTGTATTGGCTGATGATGAGATCATGGATGTCATCAAGCCGGGACAGCACGGCTCAACATTTGGCGGAAACCCGTTGGCTGCACGTGTTGCCATTGCTGCACTGGAAGTTGTTCGGGATGAAAAACTGGCTCAAAATGCCCGTAAATTGGGTGAAATGTTCCGGGATGCCATGAACAAGCTGAAGGAGGAATGTGAACTGATCTCTTTGGTTCGCGGGAAAGGTCTGCTCAATGCTGTGGAGATCAACGACTCACCCGACAGTTCTACTGCATGGGATCTGTGTGTAAAACTCAAAGAAAACGGGTTACTTGCCAAACCGACTCATGGTAACATTATCCGGTTTGCCCCACCCCTTGTAATGAATGAGGAACAGCTTCAAAAATGTATCGAAATTATCCGGAAAACTTTCCTTGAATTTGAAGCTTAAAAGCCTCTACTTACGACCAAACAGGAGCTAAAATTTAAATCTTAAACGTATTATTACATGAAAGGGATTCAACCAAAAAACGTACGCTCAACACTTCAAAAGCATATTCTGGCAGACGGATATGAGATGGTTCTCGACCTCAAAAAAAGTAAGGGTGCGTACCTGCACGATTCTGCATCCGGAAAAGATTATCTGGATTTCTTCACCTTCTTTGCATCCAATCCCCTTGGCATGAATCATGATAAACTGGCCGGAGATCCGGAGTTTGTTGCCAAACTGGGACAAGTTGCCATCAACAAACCGTCCAATTCGGACGTGTACACCGAAGAGATGGCACATTTTGTCGAAACATTTTCTCGAGTGGGTATTCCGAAATACATGCCATATGCTTTCTTTGTTTCAGGTGGTGCACTTGCCGTAGAAAATGCCCTGAAAGTTGCCTTCGACTGGAAAGTTCAGAAGAATTTCAAAAAAGGATACCGCACTGAAAAAGGCCACAAGGCGCTTCACCTCGACCGTGCCTTCCACGGCCGCAGCGGATACACCCTTTCTCTGACCAACACGGATCCAAACAAAGTAAAATATTTCCCGAAATTTGACTGGCCGCGAATCCACACACCGGCTGCAAAATTCCCCCTGAATAAAGAGAACACCGCACAGGTTGAGCTTGAAGAGAAGCAAGCATTGGCTCAGGCTCGCCAGTATTTTGAAACCTATAAAGATGACATCGCCTGTATTCTTCTTGAACCGATCCAGGGTGAAGGCGGCGACAATCACTTCAGAGTTGAATTCCATCAGGCCCTGCGTGACCTCTGTGATGAATTCGATGCACTTCTCATTTACGATGAAGTACAAACCGGTGTGGGGCTGACCGGAAAGTTCTGGGCTCACGAATACTATGTAAAGCCGGATATTCTGGCCTTCGGTAAGAAAGCTCAGGTTTGCGGTATTCTGGCAAGCGACAGAATTGATGATATCGAAACCAACTGCTTCCACGTATCATCCCGAATAAACTCAACCTGGGGCGGTAACCTTGTTGATATGGTTCGGTTTGACCGCATTCTGGAGGTTATTGAAGAGGATAAATTAGTTGAAAACGCGGCTACGGTCGGCAAGCACCTGCAGAAACAAATAGCATCGTTGGCTGATGAATTTGAGCACATCTCCAACCCAAGAGGTAAAGGATTATTCTGCGCGATGGACCTTCCAAACAGCCACGCTCGAAATGAAGTCGTAAAAGAGTGCATGAACAACAACCTGATGATTCTCGGATGCGGAACAAAAACCGTCCGGTTCCGTCCGCCACTCACCATTCAGAAAGATCAGATTGATGAGGGAATTGAGATCATCAAAAAGAGCTACAAAACAGCAATTGAGAAATGCCCCGTTGTTGAGTAGTGAGTTTAGTTGAGTAGTGAGTTTATTAGTCGTGGCACGCCTCAAAGTCGTGCCATGGGTTAGATTACTACTTTTTATAATTACACCCGTCAGGCCGCTAAAGCCGGTCAGATGGGTTGTTCCAGATTCATCCGTCTGACCGCGTGGAGCGGTCTGACGGAGTTAATTTACACCATCTGATGCGATTCGGGCTGAATCGTAATTTCATTCAGAACGGAATCGTCCGGCTGTGATGCGGAGTAATAAACCGCTTTTGCCACCTGTTCCGGCGTCAGCATCTTATCTTTCTGAACCCGCATATCAATATTGGGATTCTCCCAGAAATCTGTAGCCACGCCGCCCAGATATAGAAGTGAAAATTTTACGCCTGACCTCTTATTCTCTTCTACGAGTGCCTTGGTAAATCCGGTTACAGCATATTTGGAAGCAGAATAGACAGAAGAGTTTCTCATCACCGCTTTGCCGAGGATTCCCGGAAACATAATGACACGTCCTTTCTTAGCCGTAGCCATATAACGTGTAACCGTTTGCGTAACCAGAAACGTACCGTACACATTCACATCAAAAACCTCTTTGGCATCATCCGGTTTGATGTCGAGCAGTGGCTGAATCATACCCAGGCCAAAAGCGTTTACCAGAACATCAATATCTCCCAACTCTTCGGTGACTTCGCGCGCCATATCGGATACTGAACCCAAATCGGTTACATTTACCTCGATGGCAAACGTCTCTCCTCCGTTGTCGTTAATCTCTTTCGCTTTCTGTTCGGCTTTGGCCTTGTTTCTGGCAGCTAATACAACTTTTGCGCCGGCTTTGGCAAACAAATCAGCAGAAGCTTGTCCGATTCCGCCTGATCCGCCAACAATGAGTACAATCTTATCGTCCATAAAATCTCTTTAGGTTTTAAATTTCAACCTTTAAAAGCCCAAAGAGATTTAAATCGTTCAGAGTTTCAGATATACCGGCAACGAAATTATTTACTGCTCCATCGCCCTGGGTATGACGGATTCATACACTTCGGTTAATTTTTCCACCGGCAGGTTAATTGAGCGATTGATGGTGAGAGTTTTACCGGTAACGGTTCCCAGCGGATAAAACGGAACCGCTCCATCACCTAATGTTTTTTCGAGATTCGCTACATTTTCCTTCGGTACGGTCACGACAATTCCGGACTGTGCCTCGCTGAAGAGAATTTCATAGATCTCTCCGCTCAGTTTTTCGAGTGACACATCCGCTCCCAACCCTGAGTGGATTGCCATTTCGGCTAATGTTACACTGAGTCCGCCATCAGATACATCGTGTGCAGCATTGACAACTTTATCGTGAATGAGTTGCAGAACAGATTTCTGAAGTTTCACTTCCAGGTCCAGATCCAATTCGGGAGCATCACCTGTAGTGAGGCCATGTACGGCTTTAATATATTCTGATCCGCCCAGCCCTTTACGATTCGCACCCAGGTAGTAAATGACATCCCCTTCATTCTTAAACTGGGGCGTCATGGTATGATTTTCCACATCCTCAATCAAACCGAGCATTCCGATTACAGGAGTCGGGAAGATGGCTCCGTTCGGGTTTTCATTGTATAAACTTACGTTTCCACCTGTTACCGGAGTATTGAGAGCCCGGCAGGCATCTCCCATTCCGGCCAGTGCTTCGCTGAACGTCCAATACACTTCTGGTTTGTACGGATTTCCAAAATTCAGGCAGTTTGAGATCGCCACCGGTTTCGCACCGCTGCACACCACATTCCGGGCTGATTCGGCCACTGCAATTTGTCCGCCTCTTCTCGGGTTGAGATAGACGTACCTGCCATTGCAGTCAGTTTTTACGGCCAGACCTTTTTTGGTGCCTTTAATTCGAATTACTCCCGAATCGGAGGCACCGGGCGCATTCACCGTGTTGGTGCGAACGGTGGTATCGTACTGCTCATGAACCCATCTTTTAGACGCCACATTGGGGGAAGCCAAAACTTTCAACAGTGCTTCATTGACATCTTCCGGATGTTTGAGCGCAGAAAAATCGAAACTCTGGACTTCATCAATATAGGCCGGTTTCTTTCTTTCACGCTTATACTGAGGAGCACCGCCGCCAAGCACGAGTGAATCGGCCGGGATTTCTGCCTTCACTTCCCCATCTTTAATGTAGGTAAGCTTATCCCCTTCCACTACTTCACCGATCACAACTGCGTTGAGATCCCATTTTTCAAAAACATCAATAATTTCCTGTTCCCGTCCTTTTTCAGCCACAACCAGCATCCGCTCCTGGCTCTCACTCAGCAGCAGTTCATAAGCTGTCATCCCTTCTTCTCGCATCGGCACTTTATCCAGGTCGAGTGTCATCCCCTGCCCTCCGCGGGCCGTCATTTCGGAAGATGAACTGGTAATTCCTGCAGCACCCATATCCTGAAGGCCAACAATGGCGCCGGTTTTCAGTGCTTCCAGGCTGGCTTCCAATAGAAGTTTTTCCGTGAAGGGGTCACCCACCTGCACGCTTGGCCGCTTCGCCTCGCTCTCTTCACTAATCTCTTCGGATGCAAACGTAGCACCGTGTATTCCATCCCGGCCGGTACTGGCTCCCACAATCAATACCGGGTTTCCGATTCCCTTGGCGATGGCCGAAGCCGTTTCACCATGTTTTACAATACCCACACTCATCGCGTTCACCAGCGGATTTCCCTCATAGGCTTCATCGAAATAGATTTCGCCGCCTACGGTTGGAATTCCAAAAGAGTTACCGTAATCGGAAATACCGCGCACAACTCCATCAAGAAGATAGCGTACACGCGGATTGTCCATTGATCCGAACCGGAGTGAGTTAAGCGAGGCTACGGGACGAGCACCCATCGTAAAGATATCCCGGTGAATTCCACCGACTCCGGTTGCCGCTCCCTGGTAGGGTTCAACGGCAGACGGGTGATTGTGGCTCTCAATTTTAAATGCGCACGCCAGGCCGTCACCAATATCTACCAAACCGGCGTTCTCTTCACCCGCATCCACAAGGAGCTGTTCCCCTTCTCTCGGCAGCTTCTTAATCTCAAGGATGGAATTTTTATAGGAACAGTGCTCGCTCCACATTACTGAGTATACACCCAGCTCGGTAAATGTGGGGGTTCGGCCGAGGAAGTTTTTGATCATTTCAAACTCTTCTTCATTCAATCCGTGTTCGATGGCCAGATCGAGAGTAACTTCAGGTTCCTGCGGAGATGTATTTGACATGTTTTTGGATCTGTAAAATGTGAAATTCGATGTGCGCTAAAGGTAAGAAAAGTTCAGGATTCGTTCTTTCTAAATCCTGAAATATTCTGCCAGCTTAACAGTTGAACATAGCGGCTTGAAGAACATTGAATTCAAAACTGTTTTTCACACTCATTTTGAATATTTTTATTCAGCTCGAAAACCGTAACTGAGAAATAAATTATGGATCCAGTCTATTTTGATAATGCAGCCACAACCCCGGTAGATCCGGATGTGCTGGACAGCATGCTCCCCTATTTCAAGAACACGTTTGGTAATGCAGATGCCGCTCATCAAGTCGGCCGCACATGCAAAGTTGCCGTTGAAGATGCTCGGGAAAAAATTGCCCGTCTGTTAAATGCCGAACCTTCGGAAATTATCTTCACCAGTGGCGGAACAGAAAGTGATAATGCAGCCATCAAGGGAGTATACTCTGCTTTGTCTCCGGCTGGAAAAAACGAAATCATCACCTCCCCGATCGAGCATCACGCCGTTACTCACCCTGCCGAGGCTTTGAAAAGAAGTGGTGCTAAAATCATCTACCTGAAACCCAATTCAAACGGAGTCATCACGGCAGATCAGGTAAGAGGGGCGATTACCGACAAAACCGGGCTTGTCTCTTTGATGCATGTAAATAACGAAATCGGATCGATCAACCCCGTAAAAGAGATTGCCGATGTTTGCCAAGAAGCCGGCGTGCCGTTTCATTCCGACACCGTGCAGAGCGTGGGTAAAATTCCCGTGGATGTGAAAGAGATTGGAATGAATATGTTGAGTATCAGCGCCCATAAAATTTACGGGCCGAAAGGGATTGGAGTTCTCTATGTAAAAAATGGTACACCCTGGATTCCCTGGCTGCAGGGCGGTTCTCAGGAGCGACGGCGGCGGGGCGGAACGTCCAACGTTCCGGGTATTGTGGGGTTGGCCAAAGCGATGGAGCTGAGCATCGGCAACATGGAGACCAATACACAGAAATTTGTTGCGCTCAGATCAAAATTGATCGAAGGGCTTGAATCCCGCTTTGAGGAAAAATTTACCATAAACGGCCCCAAAGAAGGCGGGGTTGCACATATCATAAATATCGGGTTCAAAACGAGTAACGAACAGGGATTGGATGGCGAAATGTTGCTGCTAAATCTCGATATTGAAGGCATCTGCGTATCGAACGGATCCGCGTGCACTTCCGGAGCGACCGAACCTTCCCACGTATTAAAAGAGGTGGTTGATGACGATGCGATTGCCAGCTCGAGCATTCGCGTGAGTTTTGGAAAACAGAATACCGACAAAGAAGTTGATTACTTTCTGGATAAGCTGGAAGGAGTTCTGGATAGAATGTTGAAAGTAGCATCCTGATGAACATCTGTATCTACTGCGGTTCATCACCCGGTAACAACCCGAAAATTATTGAACAAGCCAAAGCGTTTGGGCGGCTGATGGCCGAGCAGGGATACAATCTCATTTACGGAGGGTCTTCCCTCGGAATTATGGGCGCCATTGCCGACTCTGTGATGATTAATGGCGGGGAAGTCATTGGCGTGATTCCGGAAAACCTTTTCAGCAAAGAGGTGGCTCATCGCGGAATCACCCGGCTCATCACTGTAAAAGATATGCATCAGCGTAAATCGCACATGGCGGAACTGGCCGATGCATTTGTGGCCTTCCCCGGTGGTTTCGGTACGATGGAGGAACTGTTCGAGATCATTACCTGGAATCAAATCGGCCTGCTTAAAAAACCGGTTACCATCATGAATCTGGAAGGATATTATAATTCGTTGGTAAAAATGATTGATCAGGCTGTTGAAGCCGGTTTTATCAAACCGGAAAACCGAAAAATAGTTCAGGTTGCGGAAACGCTGGACGAGTGTTTAAAGTTTTGTGAGCAAGCGTAATCTAAACCGAAAATTCCGGTTCATCCTATCCGGGATGATACTTGCCACACTCATGGTTTTGAAATTTCCACTTCAGGGCTCAACATCGGCAGATTTTATATCTGACACGGTTCATCATGCAGACCTCCGGCCGTGCCCCGATTCGCCAAACTGCGTGGTACTCTCAAAACGATATTCCGTTGATCCAAATCAGCTTTTTGTAGCGGCTTCAAAAACACTCAATGATTTGAATCCCCATAGCCTCACCATAATGACTGAAAAAAAGCAAATTAAAGCTGTATTCAGAATTCCTCTGTTTGGATTTAAAGACGATGTGCACCTGCTGGTTTCTGCAAATGAACATAATTCAGCATCCCTTCATATAAGAAGTGCGAGCCGGGTCGGCTATTCGGATTTGGGCGTCAATCGACGACGGGTTGGCAAAATTCTCAACCGGATTCAACAAACCTTGAATATTCACATTTAAACTCAATTTTACGACAGTGGCTAAACTTTCTATCAATATTGGTGTTCTGCTTATCATTCTCGGTTTCTTCTCATATATCGCATCAGATATGGTGAGCCTCACCGCTCTTATCCCATCTGCATTTGGCATTGTATTCGTCGGGCTCGGCCTGTTAGCCAGAAAGTCCGATGATCTCCAGAAACACGCAATGCATGCCGCCATGCTGTTGGCGCTGCTTGGCCTGGGCGGATCATTTACGGGGTTAAGGCAGATTATGACCGCACTTTTTGGAGGAGAGATGCCGGCTCGTTTCACGGCTGCGTCCAGTCAGGCTGTGATGGCCGTTCTCTGTATTTTCTTTCTGATCTTTGGCATCAAATCGTTTATGGATGCCCGAAAAACCGGAAAGGAATAGCTTAGTACTTCATAGTCGGTCACCTGCATTTCACATCAGGTTTTTCAGGGGATACTATGCATGATCCCCTTCAAAGATGTCCTCTATCAGGTGACCGTATTTCTCTTCGATAATTCTGCGCTTCACCTTCAGCGTGGGAGTCAGTTCGCCGGTTTCTACAGTAAATTCATTTGGTATCAGACGGAAATCACGCAGTTTTTCGTGTGATGCCAGCTCTTTGGAGAACGATCGGATCTCTTTGTTGTAGAGGTTCTGAACCGCCTCATTTTCTATCAATTCTTCAATGTTTGAGTAGCTGATATTATTTTCCTTTGCGTACTTCTCGAGTGCTTCAAAATCGGGAACAATCAAAGCGGCCATGTAGCTCCGTTTCTCTCCCACTACCACAAGCTGATCTATCCACGGGCTGGTTTTGAACATGTCTTCAATCGGGCCGGGATAGATATTTTTGCCGCCGGCATTGACGATCATGTGCTTGATACGATCGGTTATTTTAAGGCGGCCATTCTCAAATTTCCCAACATCACCGGTGTGAAGCCAGCCATCCTCATCAATCATCTCTTTGGTGGCTTCATCATTTTTCCAATACCCTTTCATGGTATTGGGTCCGCGATTCAGGATTTCACCCTCTTCGGATGTCAGGTCGGACGGATAATCCTCGCCGCTTAACTGCGCGATAATTTTACTGTCCTCTAATCGCTGAATCCCAACGGTTACTCCGTTTATTACCTTTCCAACTGTTCCCATCACCTCCTCTCCGTAGCGGTTACAGCACATCACCGGTGAGGTTTCCGTTAACCCGTACCCTTCAAGGATGTTGAGGCCGGCTGACATAAAAAAGGTTCCAATATCTGAAGGAAGTGCAGCGCCGCCCGATACAAAAAAACGAATCTTCCCTCCGGTTCGCTGTTTTAGCTTGTCAAAAACCAACTTATCCGCAATTTTCTTTTGAACGCTGACCAGTCCGCGCTCACCCTGCCAGTAGCGTTTTCCAATATCCAGAGCCCACTCAAAAATAGATTGCTGGATAGCTGATCCATCCTTTACATTATTCATTACCAGGTTGTAGATCTTCTCAAACAGCCGCGGCACACTAATTACAATGGTAGGATGTACCTCAAGCATGTTTTTTGCCACTGTATCCACACTTTCCGCATAGTAGATTTCTGCACCGCCGGCCATCATAGCATAGTAGCCGCCGGTTCGTTCAAACGAATGGCAGAGAGGCAGAAACGACAAGCAGCGATCTGTCTCACTAATATTAATCGCATCGTGAGCTGATTTTACGTTACTCACGATATTTCTGTGCGTAAGCATTGCCCCTTTCGGGTTTCCGGTTGTTCCGGATGTGTAGATGAGTGTGGCTACATCTTCCGGTTCTGTTTCTAGCGCACGTTTCTTTACCGTTTCAAGATGGGTTCCTTCAACTTCTTTTCCTTTCTTACAAACCTGATCAAAAAGAGTTACAAAACCATGCTCCATGTACTTTTTAACTTTCGGATTGTCGAAAGCTACAACATGTTTCAGGTTGGGGCAGTTATCAAAAACTTCTACCGCTTTTTTGAGCTGAATACCGGTGGAGACGAAAAAGAGTTTCGCCTCAGAATCTTTAAGGATAAACTCACACTGCTTGGGCGGAAGTGTGGTATAAAGAGATACATTAATGGCTCCAACCATCTGAATGGCAAGGTCAATAACAGCCCATTCGTAACGATTCTCACTCAGAATGGCAACGCGGTCACCTTTTTCTATACCAAAATCAATCAGATAGCTTGCCAGCGCATTCACGTCATTTTGTACCTCATCCCACGTGATTGTTTTATACTCTGCATCGAGGGCAGGTTTATAAGCGAAAGCAGTTTTCGTAGAATTTTCATATTTTTTGGTCAGATTTTGGTACAAATCAGTCAGAGTCTCAAAAGCAACAAGCGTTGGCATATCTTTGAATTTTGTTAACTGTGGATTGGCACTAAAATAACATATTACCCAATTCTTTTGGGGTTTTAAATTTTAGTAGCAATTTCTTCTGTATTTTGTGGTTCTGATAATACATATTAAATGCAAAACTGTTCAAATCATTCACTGACGTTTTAAAACCTGCTCCGCTATGGCACATCCGGCCCAAGAAGAAACAATCACACTGGTAAAAGAGATTTTCAGAACTTATCTGAAAGAGAGAAATCAGCGCCAAACCCCTGAACGGTTCATGGTACTTGAAGAGATCTATCGGGCAGAAGGACACTTCGACGCTGATGATATCTTCTTTAACATGAAAAATGCCGGAACGCGTGTATCTCGTGCAACCGTCTATAACACGCTGGACCTACTGATTGAGTGCGGCCTGGTGCAGCGGCAACAGTTTGGCAAAAACCAATACTATTACGAGCGATCATACGCTTACCAACAGCACGACCATATGATCTGTAAAGAGTGTGGGGTTGTGATTGAATTTTGTGATCCGCGAATTCTTGAAATTCAGAAGCTGATGGAGCAAATCCATGACTTTGATGTGGAAGGGCATTCACTTCATCTCTTTGGCCGGTGCCGTGATGTGGAAGCGTGCCAGTTGCGAAAAAAAGAGGGAGATAAAATCAAGTCATTGAAAAAAGAAGAAGCTTAATCGTTGGTGTAGACCTTCGTCTCTTTGATAAACTTCCGGGCTGCCCAACGGCTCCCCCACCATCCGAGAATGATTGCAAGCAGCAGAACACCGCCTGTTAAAAAGTACCACCTGCCGAAAGGCCAGCTCAGCACCCCAATCTGTGGAACCAGGTTTGGCACAATCCACTCAAATAAGATGATGATCAATCCGGCTGCAAGAGTTCCTGCAATCACGCCTTGGAACATCCCCTCCACCAAGAAGGGGCGCCGGATAAAGCTGTTTGTAGCTCCAACCAGTTTCATTGCGCGTATCAAATCCCGTTTTGCATAGATCGTTAATCGTATGGTGTTGAACACCAGTACAATGGCCACAAAGAGAATAAAGAGGCCAATCGCTCCGCCAATCAGGAAGAGTGTCTCAGATCTTGACTCCAGTGTTTGCAACAGCGCCTGGTTATATCGAACATCATCCACTCCGCGATAAGTTGAAACCTGCTGAACCAATGAGTCGATCTGGGCGATTTCCACCCCATCTGAAATGGTCACTTTAAAGGAAGCCGGCAGAAACTGCAGGTCGGCGAGAGCATCGCTGCCGATCCCAAAATCTTGCTGAAAAATTTTCGCTGCACTGTCTCGGGATATGTAAGTAAGCTCTTCAACAAACTCTTCCGATGCAATTCTGTCCCGGATCTCCTGTGTGGTTTGCTCATCAATATTTTGCAGAAATACTTCAACCTCAACCTGCTGTTTGATAAGCTGAATAACTTCATACGTATTGAACCCCACACGTGAGAGTACACCAACCAGAAGAACAGCCACAAAAAGCGAAAAAATAGATGTAAACGCAGCAAGCCTGGCGCGCCCAAGCCCTGCAACTCCTTCTTTTAATACATAACTTAAGCTCATTGTGCAGCCATCTAATTTGTAAATAGTATTCTTAAACCGAGACGAAAACGCCGTTCTGGCATGGGGTAGCCCACCGACTCAAAGTAGCCCAGCTGATTCACACCGTCAAGTACATTTTCCCACTTTAGCAAAAGCATAAACCAGCGGATGCGAGCCGACACATCAACGTCCATTCTGTGATATGATGGATTAACCGTTGAATTTGTTCCATGCTGCCAGCGATTCAAGGGTGCTATATACTCTGCCGTTCGAAACGGGTTCGGTGAAAAAACACCTGACACCCCGGCTTTTACGTATGTTGCCCTGTCGAATAGGTAGTTTTTCCAGTAGAGTTTTCCCTTTAACCAAACACGTTCGCCCGACTCCGCCATCGCAAGGTTGATTTCATTCTGAGAGTCTGACTCAGAACTTTTATAGAGGGCCGATATCTCCCCCTCAAATATTCTGCTATCTAAGCCGATCCAGCCTGTCGCGCTCAAGTGAGTGTAGGAGTCGATATTCACAAACTGATCGGAATTACCCAGAAAAATTGAATTCTCATTAAACCGGATATCTCCTCGCACACCGGTCAGCAGCCAATCGGTAAGTTTTACCTCCAGTGAAGCTCCAGCGGTCATCTCCTGTTCGTTTAGCAGATCCGGGTTCCCGGAATAGAGGTTCGACTGCCAATAGACCGACTGAATATCAGGAGCTCGATCCAACACTCCGCCAAATCCTGCTAATGTAATCCGGTTGTCCGGAAACAGAGTCACCTTCCCGGAGATTTCACTGCTAAAACGTCCGTCACTCCAGCCTTCAGCTAAAGCATACCCCTGTAACTTGACCCACGGTATGATTCTGCTTTCGATCTCGGCAACCCCTGCCCCTCCAAACCAACTGTTCTCGGTCAGGTTTTCCTCCTCCGATTCACGAAGCCAGGTCCCGCTTCCTTGAACCGTGAGTGCTGTACGACCCATTCTGAAGTTCTGTTTTGCAAATAACTCTGCCCTGCTGAATGATGTTGCAAGGGAATCGGCTGAATATTCAAGCGACCAGTTGTCGGTTTGATAGTGCAGCCCCAATTCAGTTCGGACATCGCGATCCACATTGGGCCGATATTGGGCCTTCAGGAAAATGTCACTTGAGGTTTGATTGGAAGATGCACTGTTTTCGCGCGGAGTGGCTGTAAAAATATTGAATGGAAAGAGCAGAGGGTTATCTACATTATACCCGAAAGACTCCTGCCGATCGAGTGCATTATTCAAATAGAGCAGTTTAGCCATCCACTGATCATTCAGCTGATGGTACACCTTGGCCGATGCCTGCCTGCCCTCAACTCCCGATCGATTGTAGCCGCCTCCGTCACGACGATCCCAGAAGGAGAATTCAAGGTTTGTATCTGCCCTGAAGTTCTGAGTGAATACAAAATCGAGATTCCGGTAATCATACTTACTTTCATCAAAATTGAGATAGGTGCGAGGCTGGGTTAGGTAGTGATCCTGAAGCCGGATTCTGCTGCGGTACGTTGCACCGTAGTCGGCTTCTTCATAATACTTAATCTTTCTGATGGGTATGCGATTCCAGTTCACGGCACCGGTCAATGGATCATTCAGACTCACCCCTTCCATCTCCACATTCATGTGTCGCGTTTCGTAGGAGTGCAACTCAACACCATCCAAACGACCGGATGTACCCAAACGGTAGGTAATGGCTCCCCTTTCGCCATAAAAACGATCGAAAAAATTTACCTGATTCACCCAACGAAGCGTACTGTCGGTTTCTGCAATATCCAGGCCCGGGCTCTGCTGATATGTCCACACATAAACGGTATCCGGAGTTTCAACTTCCGGTTCCGGCTCCTCGAATGATGTGGTATCTGCTTCGGCTGCCGGAATCGTATCATTTATTGCAGCCTCACGCAGTGAGTCTTGCTGAACAGGCGGAATCGTATCCTGAACCGAAAAGGTGAGAGCCGTCCATATGGTCAGAAGATAGATCAAGACCGGTGGGGTTTTAGGTGATAAGGATAGTCGTTAAGGCCAAGCAACCTGCGACGAACCGTTTCAAGTATAATCATCACCGTCCGCTCTTTATTCTGCATCCGATCGTTACTGAGCACAGCCTTCAGTGCAAAGTGATCCCCTTCAATCCAAAAACCCAGCCAAACGGTTCCGACCGGCTTTTCAGGGGTTCCGCCATCCGGGCCGGCAATCCCCGTAGCAGAAACTCCGATATCTGCTCCCATCTTCTCAGCCACACCTTTTGCCATTTGAAGCGCAACAGGTTCACTCACGGCTCCATGTTCGGCCAGATCTGCCTCACTAACACCCAGTTCTTCCACTTTAATTCTATTTGAATAGGATACAACACCGCCAATCATATAATTACTGCTTCCCGGAATATCGGTAATTCGGCTGGAAAGCAGCCCTCCGGTACAACTTTCTGCAGTCGCAATGGTCTTCCCATTCTCCTTCAAAATGGTACCGGTAACCTCTTCGATCGACAAATATTTCCCTTCACCAAAAATAACATCACCGGCCTTTTCATAGAGATAATTTTTCACCTTTAGCAGCTTAGCCTCAGCCTCTTTTGAAGTCACTCCATTTGAACTGATTCGGATGGTTACTCCGCCCACATTTGGTAAATATGCAATACCAACTCCATTATTAACAAATTCATCAAGGTCACCAATTTGCTCACTCAGTGTGCTCTCCGGTACACCTGCAGTTTTAAAGTAGCGGGTGGCCCAGACTTCCCGATCAGGAAACTGCCGATGAATTTTTGGGATTGCGCGTTGCTCCATCAAAAATTTCATCTCTGCCGGCACACCGGGTAAAACGATCAACACCCGGCCACCTTCGTTAAACCACATACCGGGAGCTGTTCCCTTATTGTTGAACAACACGTCACAATTTGATGGCACCTGAGCCTGAGCGGCATTTGAGGGGCTGAATTGAAAGCCTCGTCTTTGAAAGATCGATTTTATATAATCCAGTACCTCACTGTTCTCGATCAAATCCACATCAAACAGGTCAGCTATTACCTTCTTGGTGATGTCGTCGTGGGTTGGCCCCAGCCCACCGGTCACAATTGTGACCGAAGCACCTGATAGTGAGGCCTTAACTTTTTCATAGATGATTTGATAATCATCAGGAATTGTAGAGATCAGCTCCACCTCAAAGCCCTGCTCGGTCAGGAGTCCGCCCAGCCAGGATGCATTGGTGTTTACTGTGTCGCCAATCAGCAGCTCATTACCGATAGATATTATGTGCGCCTTTCTCATAGGGTTGGAAAATAGGATTTTGCAAGAGATCAATGAAATTTTGTATTCTCTTTGCCCCGTCTGTCGGGAAATAATATATCATTTGTTCAAATAGAGCTTTACCTTTTGGTGTGGAAAAATTACCCAACATACTCAGCACATTGAGAATGGGCATGGCGCCCATTTTTTTGTTTCTATTTATTCAGGAAGATCTACTGCTCAGAGGCATCAGTCTGGTTGTGTTTGCCATAGCTGCCATTACGGATGCACTCGATGGATATTATGCCCGCCGGTATGATGTAGAGAGCGAATACGGAATTTTTATGGATCCGCTGGCAGATAAATTTCTGACATTTGCGGGGTTTGTCTGTCTTCCGTTCCTGGATCCCACTCAGTTTCCCTGGTGGGCAATCGGAATCATCGTTTTCAGGGATCTTGGAATTACCGGGTTGAGGATCTACACAAAGCGCAGAAACATCACCCTTCAAACACGAAAAACTGCCAAAGCAAAAACCGCTCTGCAGATGACCTATCTCTACGTGGCGCTGCTTTTTGGCTTTTTGATGCTTTTTAAAGGTGCCGTCGGGAATTTTGTTCTCAACGTTTTCAGTCTGGATATCTTCTATTGGGGGATGATTGTCGTTGCTTTCGTCACTGCGTATTCCGGCATAGAGTATCTGTTTGTGAACCGTTCCATACTCTTCAATTCCGAGCGAAATGCAACTTCTTAAACTTACAGTCGGAACTTTTATTGGATCGGGCCTACTTCCCAAAGCACCCGGCACATGGGGAAGTCTCGCTGCACTGCCATTTATCTCCCTCGCATATTGGGTTCATCCGGCATACGGAGTTACAGGTTTTTTGATCCTCTCCTCCATCGCCTCACTCTGGGCTACTGATACATGTGTTGAAAAGTTTGGGGATGATCCCGGCGAGTTTGTCATAGATGAAGCCGCCGGTCAGTCAGTGGTATTTTTAATGACCGGATTTACACTGCATCCGGCCTCTGATATCTTCATTTTATTGATCGGTTTTCTTCTATTTCGGCTGTTTGATATCACAAAACCGTTAGGCATTAAGCGTTTGGAGCAATTACCGGGAAAATTTGGTATATTGTTGGATGATTTGGCAGCGGGTCTCTATGCATTAATTTGCCTGGAACTGCTCAAAATGGTGTTTAAAGCACATCTTATTTAATTTTTCTATTAATTATTTCAATAACAGACAGTTAATACACGTTTTGTAAATTGATTATTTGCAAGCTGCAGTGTGCATAACAAAAATGTACAAGAGTTAAGATTAGACGATAACATGACAGAAAATACGCTATCAGTAAACAGAATTATAGACAAAGAGTTTGCCAGAGAGCTGGCTAAACATCTTCTTGAAATTGACGCGGTGATCCTGCGTCCCAACGATCCCTTCACCTGGTCATCCGGATGGAATTCCCCCATCTACTGTGATAACAGGCTGACTCTACGGTATCCAAAAATCAGAAAGAAAATTTCTAAAGCCCTGATCGACGTCATCAACCGGGAGTTTCCCGATGTTGAAGTTATTACAGGAACTGCAACCGCGGGTATTCCACACGCAGCATGGGTTGCTGAAAACCTTGACAAACCTCTGGCTTACGTCCGGGCAAAAGCCAAAGCTTACGGGCTCGGCAACCAGATTGAAGGAGGCGTGGATAAAGGTCAATCTACCATCGTCATTGAAGATCTGATTTCAACGGGCGGCTCGGCTGTTTCAGTGATCGAAGCACTGCAGTTTATCGGCGCCGATGTTCGCGGTGTGGTAAGTATCTTTACATACGGCTTTCAGGCTGCTGTAGATCATTTCGAAAAGTTGAATATTCCGGTTTATTGTCTCACAGATTACTCCACACTGATTGATGTAGCCCTTGAGGAAAATTACATCAAAGAGAGTGATTTGAAGATGCTGAATGCCTGGAGAGAAAACCCCTCAGAATGGCCAAATTAGAGCCTGAAGAGTATCTGGAGTTTGCAGCGGCTGCGGCATCTGCAGCCCTCACATCAAGCCGGAAATTTATACGAAATCATCGTTACTACAGAAATCGCGGTGATTCACCCGAGATTATCCACAGATCTGAGCTGCTCGAGCTTTGCAGTAAGCTCAGAATGGATCTCTTTGGCCTGATCAACCTTTTAGAAGATCCTGCGAAACATCGTTCTCCTTTTGTCGTTACAATTGCAAACGAGATCAATGACATACTGGAAGAACTTCATCGGAAAATTCTATTTTTTGAGCCAAACCTGATTCAGGGTATCATTCCACTTATCGACCGTCAGCGATCATTCTGGAATTCTTTTACGGATGTAAGTTTTTACAATGATGCGCTTGGCAGCATGATCGAACATTCCATATCATCTGATGTGGTCCGGATTGAACGTTACATTCACAAACTTCCGGAAATCGCTCAACTTTGATTTCTCAACATATCGATACTACTAACTATTCAATAATTCTATGTTCTCTCATAAGTTACTACTCCCCTTGTTTTTTTCGCAACCACCCTTACCGGTTGTCTAAGCGATCCCGGCAATCCTTATGGAGAGCCTGTTGACGAAACAGACTTCCTTGAAGAAAATGCTCAAAAAGAGGGCGTCACCGTTACACAAAGCGGACTACAATATCGGGTGCTGGAAGCGGCCGATGGAGATCGCCCTTATGATGGTGCCGTTGTATTTGTTGAATATGAAGGACGTCTTATAAACGATGATGTATTTGTCCGGACTACAAGACCCGACTACTTTGCACTTACCAGCGATATTCTAACCGGAATTTACGAAGGTGTTCAGCTTATGGAGGTTGGGTCTACTTATGAACTTGTGATGCCGCCTGAACTCGGTTATGGAGATGAACCCCCAATGGGAACCTCCATTCGTCCGGGTTCCGTTCTTATTTTTGATATTACCCTCAATTCGTTTCTACAACAGCCTGACGAATTTCTTGCCGAAAATGCAGAACTCGAGGATATTCAGGTAACAGAAAGCGGCCTGCAATACAGAGTTATAGAACAGGGAAGCGGCCCCAGCCCTAATGAGAACAGCGCTGTACGAGTCAACTATACCGGAACTTTCACAAATGGCCATGTATTTGATGAGTCCCCCGATGGCGGCGCTCAATTTAACCTGCAAGGAGTAATTCCCGGTTTTTCTGAAGGAATTCAACTTATGGAAGAGGGAGCGGTTTATGAATTTTTTGTTCCGGCTGATATCGGGTATGGAGAAAACCCGCCTCAATCTATTCCCGAAGGTGCCGTTCTTGTGTTTGAAGTGGAACTTTTAATGGCCGGAGTGTAGTTCAAAGTGTTGTTCAGTTAATCTTAAATTCAAAACACCATCCCCATGAAGCATTCCATTTCAACTCTTCGAATGTTCTTGATGATGGCGTTCCCCATCCTTCTGCTTCTCTCTTGCGATGCAGAATCCATCACACAGCCTCCATCTGATACTGACGATCCGGATGCTGAATTCTCCTACGGTGGTTCTAATGATGATTTAGGAAAAACTATTATCCAGACAAGCGATGGCGGCTATCTGATTATCGGAACAACCACATCATCTGACGGTCTCTTCTCAGGTCTTGCACGCGGAAACCGAGATGTATTTGCACTCAAGCTTAGCTCCAATGGAAACCAGCAGTGGGTAAACACCTACGGCGGGTCCAACAGCGAGTGGGCCATGGACGTCATTGAGGATTCACAGGGTAATTATGTCATCACCGGTTACAGTCGGTCCGACGACGGACAATTTCAAAATTTGAACCGTGGTGAAAATGATATTTTCCTTCTGAAAATTTCGGCAAACGGCAGTTTCATCAATGCTCTAACCTATGGGGGCAATGATGAAGATTACGGATATACCGTCACAGAAAATCCCGGTGGCGGTTATCTGATAGCGGGCTCAACCCGATCCATTAACGGTAATTTCTCTTCCCGGTCCAATAGCTCATTAGATGCATTTGTTTTGCGAACCGATTTCAACGGACAGCCCCTTTGGACTCAAATTCTCGGTGGGTCCGATAATGATGAAGCTTTTGATTTAGTCATCGATTCTAACAGCCAAATCACCGTGGCAGGTTCCTTCACCTCTTCTGATAGCGACTTCAGCGGACGGAATCCCGGTGAACGCGGTGGATTTCTTTGGAAACTTGAACCTAATGGAGCATTCAGCGCGCTCTACTCGTATAGCGGTTCAGGGGCAGACACGTTTAGTTCGATTACAACCACATCAGACAACGGCTTTGCTATTGCGGGCTACACAACATCTGACGATAACTTTTTCCAGGGAGCCGGAAACGGGCAAACTGATGCATTTATCCTCAAAACAAACACATTTGGAAGTGTAGAGTGGCTCAATATTTATGGCGGGAGTAATTTGGATGAATTGAATGACATTACTGAATCCAATTCAGGAAACCTTTTTGCCGTGGGCCGATCCGGTTCGGATGATGGAGATTTTCAGGGGTTAAATCTTGGAAACCGGGATATCATAATGGCGAGCACAGCGCTGAATGGATCTGAAAATTTTCTGAGAAGCTATGGCGGAGATCAGGATGAAATCGGTGAGTCGGTCGTCGGTGCGTCAAATGGGAATATAGCATTTACCGGCTGGACTCTCTCAAACAACGGCAATTTCAGCGGACCTCAAAAATCAGGTCGAGACATCTTCAAACTACTCATATCCCCTTCAGGAGAAGTTGAGTAGCTCCTCCTAACTTTTGTATTTGAAAAAGAAAGGGTAATGACATCCAATATTTAAATTTGTATCTTTTCAAGCTCATTTGCGGTCAACCCTGTCCGCAATATTTAACTCTACTTTTCTTTTCAAATTCGCTGTTATGAGTGACAAACGTTTTTATATCGAAACATACGGATGCCAGATGAACATGGCCGATTCCGAGGTCGTAAACTCCATTCTGATGAATGAAGGAATGAGCCCCGTTCAATCGGCAGAAGAGGCCGACGTGATATTTGTGAATACCTGTTCGATCCGCGAAAATGCCGAAACCCGGGTATGGAACCGCCTCAAGGAGTTCCGCTCGCTGAAGAAAGAGAAGGAAGGAGTTACTGTTGGCGTACTCGGATGTATGGCCGAACGAATCAAAGAGAATATCATCGAAAAAGAGCAGTTGGTTGATATTGTAGTAGGCCCTGACGCCTACCGCGACATCCCAAATTTGCTAAAACAGGTTGATGACGGAAGGAAAGCCGTAAATGTATTACTCTCTCTTGAAGAGACCTATGCAGACATCACACCGGTTCGTACAAGTGGAAATGGGGTTACTGCATTTGTATCCATCATGCGCGGTTGCGACAATATGTGTGCATTTTGCGTGGTTCCGTTCACCCGGGGACGAGAACGAAGCCGGCCGCTGAGCAGTATCATGGAAGAGGTTCGCCAGTTAAATGATCAGGGGTACAAAGAAATTACCGTACTTGGTCAGAATGTAAACTCCTACCAGTATGAGGATATCGATTTTACACGTTTGATGGATGAACTTAGCGCCGCAAACCCTGAAATTCGATTCCGTTTTTCCTCTCCGCATCCCAAGGATTTTCCGGAGCCGCTTCTGCACCTTATTGCCGAGCGCCCCAATTTGTGTAACTATATCCACATACCGGCCCAGGCAGGAAGTGATTCCATGCTGGAGAGAATGCGCCGTCCATACACACGCGAACAATACCTGAAGCTGATTGACCGGATGCGGGAAATTATTCCGGGAGTTTCTCTTTCAACCGATATTATTGCAGGCTTCTGTGACGAAACAGAAGAGGAGCATGAGGCAACCATGTCACTGATGAAGATTGTTGAGTATGATCTTGCCTATATGTTTGCATATTCTGAGCGGGAGAGAACACTTGCTGCTCGTAAATATGAAGACAATGTTCCTGAAGATGTGAAAAAGCGGAGATTGTCTGAGATTATTGACCAGCAGAGGGCTATACAGGAAAAAAATAACAAATTGGAAGTTGGCCGAAGACACCTGATTCTTGTGGAAGGTACTAGTAAAAAGTCTGATGAACAGCTTTCAGGCCGAACCGATACGAATAAAATGGTAGTGTTTGATAAAGAAAATTATCAGCGAGGCGATTATGTAGAGGTTGAAATAACCGACTTTACCTCTGCTACTTTGATAGCCAAACCGATCCGAAAAAGTTCAATTGGTGAATTTTTTGGCGAAGCTGCAGTCGTTTAAACGAGCCTATTTTCAAAATTAAAAAAGGCTTCGTTTTCACACGAAGCCTTTTTTTACTCTGATATTTCGATCTACACTTAACTGCCTGATTCATTCAGTTCAACTGTCTCTAAATCTGTTGATTCACCAACAGTTACTGAAACATCTTCTATGATTGTCTCTTCATACCCCTCTTCCCTTGGATTCACGGAAACATTGTAACTTCCTTCCTCAAGGCCAACCAGCATAAAATATCCTGACTCCTCATCAGCATAGGTAGATGAAAGTGTATCCTCACCGGCTATGGCAAAAACGGCCGCTCTTGCTTCGACGGGATTTACCACACCTTCAATGTTTCCGGTCAGTGCTTCATTTGAGGCACGGATTACAGGTTTGAGAATATAGTCGATTGCAGGTGATTGCCCGGTTTTATGTACTGAACGAAGTGCATCAAAATCAAGAAGCAGGGTATATACAATTCCCTCATTAATTTCAGCATAATCACGGCCGTGATTCATGGCAATCGTGTAAAGCCATGTTGAAAACTTCGAATTCTCTTTGAACTGGTGAAGTTTTTCATAGGCTTTAACGAAAATTTCCTGAGCCAGCTCCTCCACCTCATCCGGATCTTTCTCAAATCGACGCACAACATAAAAAACCATGGATGAGTATCTATCAACCAATACCTCATACAAATCCTGATTTCCATTCAGAATTTTCTCTATGAGCTGATACTCTTCATTTTGAGATGATTTACTCATTCAATTTATTAACCAATATTGTCAACCGATCTACCATTAATAAAAGTGTGACGACTCAATGCCTGATTGGTTACATCGTTTTCATCACGGTCAATTAAGTATAATTGAATCGGAAATGGATATAAAACCTGCTCTTTACTTTTCTTCAGTTTCTTGGATTGAATTTAAAATCCGTTCTATGGCAAGATTCAGAATTTTCTTACCTTTACATTGTTAATTGAATGTTGATTATGGACAGAGAAGCACTACAAGAGCGTTACGGAATCATTGGCGAATCTGCAGCCATCAAACAGGTGGTTGATAAGATCATGCAGGTTTCAGGTACGGATATTACCGTACTTCTGCAGGGTGAGAGCGGTGTAGGTAAAGATGTTACCGCAAGGGCTATCCATTCATTGAGTAAGCGAACCCGCAATGACCTGGTGATTGTGAACTGTGGGGCCATTCCCGAAGGGATTATCGAAAGCGAGCTGTTTGGCCACGAAAAAGGATCGTTCACCGGAGCTCATGAAGCTCGAAAAGGTTATTTTGAAAAAGCGGATGGCGGCACCATCTTTCTGGATGAAATTGGCGACACACCCAAAAATATACAGGTTAAACTCCTTCGAGTTCTCGAAAGCGGTGAATTTTTCCGGGTCGGTTCCAGTAAAATGTACACAGCGGATGTCCGTGTAATCGCCGCTACAAACAAAGATTTATGGGAATTGGTTCAGCAGGGTAAATTCCGGGAAGATCTATACTACCGGCTCGATACCGTTAAAATTAAGCTGCCACCACTTCGCGATCGACAGGATGATATCATCCCGATTTTCCGAAAATTCGTTACCGAATTCTCCTCTAAGTACGACTCCGTTTTCCAGGGTTTTTCCGATGAAGCAAAGGAGCTGCTGGTCTCTTATCGGTGGCCGGGAAACATCCGCGAGTTGAGAAATGTTGCGGAACAGCTTGTTGTACTGGAAAAATCTCAGTTTATCGACAAAGATACACTACAGAAATATTTAAAAGGGCGTCAGCACCTGGGCTCTGCTGATAATCTGCCGGTTCTTTCAAGAAATGACTATGAAGAGGAGGAGTCTTCGGGCTTTGACGGACATTCGGGAGCTGACATGGGAATTATTTACCGGGCTCTGCTTGAAATGCAGGGAGATATATCCGACCTGAAAAAGATGCTTGCAAAGTTTGTCTACTCCACATTTTCAGACAAGGAGTTAAAAGCTCTGCCAAGCACAATGCCTCGGGATATCGACCCAAATGATATTTCAAGTCATATCTATCGTGATTCACAGTCTTCCAAAGAATCTCTCGGGATCTCCACCCCCGCAGATCATCACCACGAAAAGGATGACGATGATGTAGAGAGCTTTTTTGCCGGTAAAGAGATTCCCTCCATAGAGGAGGCTGAAAAGTTTCTTATTGAACAGGCTCTCAAACGCTACGAAGGAAACCGAAGAAAAGCCTCTGAAGCGCTCGGCGTCAGCGAACGAACACTCTACAGAAAATTGGATCAATATGACCTTCAGTAAGTCTATCATCGGGGTTTCGATCCTCTTCTCCCTGTTCCTTGCCGGCTGCATCAGTTACAGTTTTACAGGCACCTCCATTCCATCCGATGTTCGAACCATACACATTCCATTCTTTCCGGATCAATCTCAAAGCGGACTGGGCGATTTAAGTGATCGTTTGAATCGTGCACTGATCAATCGGTTTGTAAATCAAAGCCGGCTCTCACTATCCAGTGATCAAGCCTCATCAGATGCTTATGTTGAGGGGGCAATTCAAAATTATGTCAACCGCCCCTTTAGTGTACGCGGGGATGAACAGGCTAACATCAATGAAGTTCAAATCACCGTTCGGGCTACCTTTCAATATCAAAAAGATGACGAACCGCTATGGAATAAAAACTTTAGCGGAAGTGCCACTTACAACACACTCGAAAATCCCGTTGACGGAGAGATTGAGGCCGCGGAAGCTGCCCTACAGCAGATTGCAAATAATATGTTTAATGATGCTGTAAGTAATTGGTAAATCTTCTCGTCTTTCAATACTTTTGGGCATGAATTTATCGGCAGAACAAATACCAAAATCCCTGCAGGGATATGTCGATCAGTTTGAATCTGATCCTAACACTGCAATTGAGCGGTTGGAGAACCATATCCATAAACGCAATATTGGTGCAGTGGGTTACTTCTTTCTCTCATGGCTTTATCACCGAAATGGCCAGAAGCAAGAAGCTGTTCAGGCCGCACTGAAAGCTAAAATTTTTGCACCGGGCAGTCTCCTCATGGAGCGCTTGCACTATGTGATGGCTCATCCTCGTCACTTCAATGCATGGGAACCCGAGCAGAAGCGTGAACCCTTCAAACGGAACCAACATAAAGACAGGGGGCATCCCATTCAAGATCTCGACTCACTCATCGCCAAACTCTCCTCTGCTGAGAAGAAACGTATCAAACCGGATCTTTCGGATGAAGATCAGCCGGATTTAAGTGAAAACAGCAATCAGGTGGATGACATTGTAACGGAAACACTCGCCGTTATTCACGAAAAACAGGGCAACTTTAAAGGGGCTATTGAAACGTTTAAAAAACTTCGTCGGTCCAACTCTTCGAAGAAGGAGTATTATGATGAGCAAATCTTTCGGCTTCAGCAGAAGATTGCAGAGTCTAAAAGTAAAGAGTAACTATCTTCTACCCTTTCACAAAATTATTATTGCTCATTTCGTGGCCGATTGTGGTAGACGGCCCATGCCCGGATAGCACTTTCGTCTCTTCGGGAAGTTTATAAAGTTTTTCCCGGATGGATTTTGCCAGCAGATCGAAATCTGCTTTATACAGATCGGTTCGGCCAATACTTTCACGAAACAGAGCATCTCCGGCAATTACCAGTTGATCTTCCGGAAAATAGAGCGAGACATGATCAGGGGAGTGACCCGGAGTATAGAGAACATCAAACAAAAACCCACCGATTGAGAATGACTCCTGTTCAGGCAGCTCTTTCGGGGTAAAATCAAATCCTGAAGTACGAATGCCAAACCTGAGCGCCTGATCCGGATACTGATTCCACAAATATAGATCGCTGTGGTTAAGATATACCGGCACATCAAACTCGTTGAGCACTTTATTCAGCCCCATAATATGATCGACATGGGCATGTGTCAAACAGACGGCAACCAGTTCCGACCCCAGCTCCTCAAGGTCACTCTCAAATACAGTGAACTCTCTTGGATCAAAAAATCCGGGGTCGATCAGGATTGATTGATGATTCTGCGTGAGCAGGTAGGTATTTTCGGCAAACGGGCCGACAGCATACTGTTTAACATCCATGAGCTATCTATATAAAAAAAGGATGTAATGAAATTCACTACATCCTTAAATTTTGTACAATTAAGCGGCTTTACTTCTTTGCGTATCGCTTGTTGAAACGATCGATACGACCCGCTTTTTGAGTAATTTTCTGATCCTTATTGTAGAACGGATGGTTTTTAGAATCTACCTCACTCTTGTAAATACCATCAGAAACGTCCATGGTACTTCTTGTTTTCATCTCAGTACCATCACTTAAAACTACTGTAATTTCTTTATAATCGGGATGAATTCCTTTTTTCATAATCGTGGTCTGGCGTTGATTAAATCTTTTATAGAAACCAAATATACGGGATCGTTTGTGCTTTTGCAATCCATTGGTAAAAATGAAATCACTTAATTCATGTCAAAAGATCCTCTATGCATTCAATTCTATTAACTTTTCCTTGAACGATTCATAATGTCTATCCATTGAAATACTCTTCTTATCATTTTTGAGAGTACGATTTAACCGGGTGGGAACTTCAATTTTTTTCCCAATTACCGGCTCGATTACGTCTCGAAATTTCACGGGGTGTGCTGTAGCAAGCGTAATTATATGGTTATCAACGTCATTTTCAGATTGATACTCATCAGCTGCCCGATACCCTATAGCGGTATGTGGACAAAGCAGGTACCCACCCTTTTTTTCATAGACATCCAGTATGGTTTGGCGTGTGTCTTCATCAGAATAGGAATATCCTGTTATAACGCTTCTCATCGAATATTCTGCATCCTGAAACAGAAACCTCATCCTCGAAAAATTGCTCGGATTTCCAACATCCATAGCATTGGATATGGTCTGAATGGAATTTTTTGGTTCAAAATCACCACTCTTCAAATAATTTGGAACCACATCATTCACATTGGTAGCCGCCAAAAAGTGCTTTACCGGCAATCCCATTCGCTTTGCGAGCAATCCACCGGTAAGATTGCCAAAATTACCACTGGGCACCGAAAAAACCGGCGGATCAGTCAGTTCATCGCTACTCATGAGTTTAGCAACAGCATAAGCATAATAAAATGATTGTGGCAGAAGCCTTGCTATATTAATCGAGTTGGCCGAACTAAGCTGAATATTTTTATTTAACTCATTATCCAAAAACGCTTTCTTCACCAGGCGCTGACAGTCATCAAAAACTCCGTCTACTTCAAGAGCTGTGATATTTTCGCCAAGTGTGGTCATCTGTTTTTCCTGCAGGGGGCTCACCTTTCCTTTAGGATACAGCAGACATACGTTAACACCGGGCACTTTATAAAACCCGTTAGCAACTGCGCCTCCGGTATCCCCTGAAGTAGCAACAAGTATCGTTACTTCCTCTTCCTTTTTTTGAGCAATTTCGGAGAACAGGCGAGCCATAAATCGTGCACCAAAATCTTTAAATGCCAGTGTTGGTCCATGAAAAAGTTCAAGCACATGCTGCCGGTTCTCAAGGCTTCTCATCTGAATAGGAAAGTTGAAAGCTTCTTCAACTACGGCTCTTAAAGTGTTGTCCGTTAGCTCTTCCTCCAAATAGGGTTTGGCCATTTGGTAAGCGATCTCCGTAAAGCTTTTGCCTGAAATTGATGACCAGAAACTCTCTGAAAGTACAGGAATTTTCTCGGGCATATAAAGGCCGCCATCCGGAGCAAGACCTTTGCGCATCGCTTCAAAAAAACTGATCCGCGGTGAATGATCCCTTGTGCTTATAAATTTCATGTGTTCGATATTTATCTGTTTATCATCCAGGGCTTGGTCAATCCAAAACTTTGGCACCTTCTGTGTTGATTTTTGAAATATAGATATCAAAATCCAGTCCAAGCTTTTTCAGTGACTCCCCCATCTTTTCACCAATATGCTGAGCCTCTTTTCTGGATTTGCTAAGGGCAAAAACTGAAGGTCCCGATCCTGAAATACTGCACCCAAAAGCTCCACCCTGTATCGCCGCTGATTTCATTTCATCGAACCCGGGTATCAAAACCGAACGAACCGGTTCAATAATTTCATCATGCAGTGATCGGGCAATCAAACTGTAATCATTCTTATATAGCCCGGCAACCAACCCCCCTACATTTGCCCACTGTGTGACGGCTTTCTCCAGAAGAATCTCTTTTTTCAAAATCAACCGGCTATTTTTAGTATTTATTTCGATATGGGGATGAACAATCGTACAGTGCAAGTCTTCTGGTGTTGGCAAAGTAATAACATCCGGTGGCTGATGTGTTTTTACAAGTATAAACCCGCCAAAAAGTGAGGCAGCTACATTATCGGCATGTGCCGTTCCACTCGCTGCAATTTCTCCATCTACGGCAAATGGCAATAGTTCTGACGTGGTAAAAGGTTTTCCAAAAAATTCATTAACCGCCACAACGGCTGCAGCTGAACTTGCAGCACTGGATCCCAAACCACTTCCAAGCGGCATATTTTTTTTTATTCTGAGTTCAATTCCGGGTGTATCTCCGTAACCCAATTCATTTAGAAGTGACGTCGCTGAAAGTCCGGCAGTATTCTTTTCGGTTTCGAGCGGGAGTTTACCTCCATCTCCCTCTATTGACGCAATGGTAATCCCCGGCTGATCACTAATTCTGGCTGTTACTTCGTCGCCCAATCCATGTATTGCAAATCCCAACACGTCAAATCCACACGCTACATTGGCAACAGTGGCCGGGGCAAATACTGTAACTGATTTTCTTTTTCTTTCTCCCATCACAATTAACTAGAATTTATCTTTGCGCAAACTACCAAAATTAGTCCCCCGCGTTATTATATGCCTTGGTATTTGCAACACGTAATATATCAGAAATTACGCCTGCAGCCGTCACCTTGGCTCCTGCACCCGGTCCTTTTACAATCAGAGGTGACTCATCATAATATGTTGTGTAAAATGCCACAATATTGTCGCTGCCTGATAAATTGTAAAACGGGTGTGAGTCATCAATTTTTTCCAGTTTTACGACTCCTTTACCGTTTTCAAAACGGGCGATGTAGCACAATTTTTTATTTTCCGAATTTGCCTCATTTTGCAGGCGATTGTAGTGAGCGTCGTGATTTTTCAGTTTATTGAAAAAATCGTCCACACTATCCACATCTCTCGCATCATTCGGGACTAAATTTTGAATATCTATATCCTCCATCTCAACATTATAACCGGCTACTCTTGCAAGTATTAATAGTTTTCTGCCCACATCATTACCATTCAGATCTTCACGCGGGTCCGGCTCGGTGTACCCTTTCTCTTTTGCTGTTTTCACCACATCACTAAAGGATGATTTGCCGTCAAAATCATTAAAAATATAGCTCAGTGTACCTGATAATACCCCTTCAATACGATCCACTCTATCACCGGTTCGAACCAGTTCATGAATGGTTTCAATGATAGGAAGTCCGGCTCCTACATTGGTTTCAAATTTAAAAGCACAGTTATGCTTTTCGGCCGTTTTCTGAAGCAGATTATAAAACTCCATCGATGATGAGTTTGCTTTTTTATTTGGTGAGACGATCGATATACTCTGACTCAAAATATCTTCGTACACCGTTTGAATGTCGGGACTCGCTGTACAATCGATAAAAATACTGTTCGACAGGTTTGCCGATTTCATTTTTTCAACAAACTTGCTCAGTGACATTTCCCGTCCTTTCTCCTCGATCTCTTTTCTCCAATCAGAAAGTGAAATAGATGATTCTCCTATCAACATGTTCCGACTTGTTGCAACCCCTTTCAACTGAATGTCGAGCTTGTATTTTGTTCTCAACTCCTCTTTTTGATTCTCCAGAAGTTCTAACAACATTCCACCGATCAACCCGGTGCCAATTAAATACAGGTTAATTGATTTCTCACCTGAAAGAAAAAATGCGTCATGAATAGTGTTCACAGCTTTCTTCTCATTCTTTTTTGCCACCACAAAAGAAATATTTCTCTCGGATGCTCCCTGAGCAATAGCAATAACATTGATACCATTACGGCCCAATGCATAAAATACCTTGCCGGCAATACCCGGAATTTGACGCATATCTTCTCCTACAACTGCAATGGCAGAGAGCTCTTTTTCGATACGAACTTCATCAATGACGTCATGTTTAATCTCTTCACTGAACTCTAATTCAATTGCCGCTTTAGCCATTTGAGCCTGATCCGGCATTACCGCCAATGAGATTGTATGCTCCGATGAGGACTGGGTGATAAGAATGATATTAATACTCTCCCTGGCCAGTGCGTTAAAAATCCTTGCGGCCACACCGGTTACACCGATCATACCGCTTCCTTTAATTGTAATCAAAGCGATATTATCAATGGATGAGATACCCCTTATATTCCCATTTACATTCTCCTTCTCTCCTTTTTGCTGGATAAGTGTACCGGGGTGGTCGGGCTTGAACGTGTTTTTAATTAAAATAGGTATCCCTGATTTCAATACAGGCTGAATTGTTGGCGGATAGATAACCTTAGCGCCAAAATGGGACATCTCCATAGCTTCCTCGTAGGAGGCGTAATCCATAGAAAATGCACGCTCTACTTTTCTGGGGTCTGCAGTCATCAATCCATCCACATCCGTCCATATTTCAATCATTTTTGCTCCGGTTGCTGCCCCGAAAAGTGATGCCGTATAGTCTGATCCTCCCCTTCCTAACGTTGTGGATTCATTTTTCTCCGATGATGAGATAAATCCTGTGGCCACAATTACATTTTCATCATGCTGCTTTACGAACTCTTTTATATTCATGAACGTAGACGAGGTGATTACCTTGGCGGCGCCAAAACTTGTATCGGTTTTGATGAGTTGCCGGGTATCCGTATAGAGAGAATCCACCCCCCTGTTTTGCAAGCACGCACTCAAAATGGAAGCTGAAAAACGCTCTCCGAAGCCGACAACAAAATCGAGGGTTTTATTGGATAGTTCCTGAACCAGCGATACTCCCTTGAGAACATTCTCCAGTTCATTGAGCATAATTTTAAAACCTGTAATGGAGTCGCTGCGATTGTTCACAGGAATTATCTTATTGATAGTATCAATGTGCCTTTTTTCAATCTCTGCTAAACTATCCTGATAACGGCTATCGTTGTTCTCAGCGAGGGATGCCAGCTCAAAAAGTTGATTCGTCACCCCTTTGAATGCAGATACTACCACAATCAGGCGTTCCACTTCTTGCTTATCCTTGATAATTGTGATGACACGTTCCAGCGCTTCAGGAGTTCCTACGGAGCTCCCACCAAATTTTAAAATCCTCATCCTTCACATTCGTAGTTAATAGTACCTGCTTATGTTACCCAATCGCACTGCTGTGTTCAACAAAATCTTTCATCAAACCATCCTTTAGTATAGAAGGGCTTCCAGCAATATACTAAGAAACGAATTAATCTTTCTGAATATGAGCGTAGAAGTATCAGATATTAGGCGGGTGAAGAACCACTAGCTTGATATTACCCTCTTTTTAAGCGTGAGGCCTATATTGAAGAGTAATTGATTATGATTTAAAATCTCAATTGTATACGCGATCAAGAATATTCCCGTTCCATCAATATTTCACCAAACAGGCAAACTTTATGCAGCTATGGAGAGTGTAATGAGAAATATTAAAAGCTCTTCGATCCGGAAATGAGATCCAGAGTGTACAGTTAACCTCACTTCAACTCCGTATCCTATACTTTACCGATTAAACCAAGACTGTTTCACCGTCATCCTTGCGATATCCCATTGGAATATCATTTTCAGAAACAGCTGACCGATTGTACTCTTCGAGGGTAAACTCATCCACAAGTATTGCATCGAATCGAGCCTCTTCTGTTTTCTTAACAATCTCAGCCTCTTCTTTGGTGATGACACCTTTTTGAAGTGCCGAATCGAGCTGCTTTAAGACATGAGCTTTCTTGATTTCTCCGGCCTTGGTTGCCTTGTAGAGCTTCTTATAGATTGGGAATGACTCTTCAATCACTTTCATAGCGTATTCATACTTACCGAGAGCTTCTTCCGCTGATTCCGGCACGTAAATATCGGAGGTCAATCTATCGCGCTGTTCACCCCTGGTTTGCATCGCCTGAGCTACCTTGTGCCCCAGTTTATCCGATGGTTTTTTCCCAATTCGATTCATTCGAGACCATAATCCAACCGGACCTCTGAACAGCCAGCTCAAACCGGGCACTTCTATCTCTGAGTAGATCTCGTCGAATGCCGTTTGAATTCTATAGAATGCATGCTGCATCGACCAATGAAGGAATATTTCATCCTCTTTTTTACGGCCTTCTGCTTCGAACCTTCTCAGAGTAGCTGTTGCAAGGAGCATCCAGCTGAGAATATCAGCATAGCGGCCGGCAAGCTTCTCTTTCATTTTTAGAGCACCACCGTACGATCCAAGCGCCATGTCTGCCATAAATGCAAATGATGCGGAAGCCCATGCCAGTTTTCGATAGTATTTCGATGCAGGTCCGCTAACCGGTGAGGAAGCCAGCCGTCCTCGGGTTATACTCAGAATCAGTGATCGCACTGAATTCTTAACCACATGACCAATGTGTTTCCAGAAAGCATCATCAAACTGCTTCACATCTTTATTCATCAACGCCTCAATCTCTTTCAGGGCGTAAGGATGACTACGAATTGCTCCCTGTCCAAAGATCATCAATGTTCTGGTCAGAATGTTGGCACCTTCTACGGTGATAGCAATAGGCATGGCAATATAGCTATGAGCAAAGATATTCCGTGGCCCCATAGATATTCCGGCACCACCCACAATATCCATTGCGTCATTCACAATCTCACGACCAAGCTCGGTAAAGTTGTACTTGGCAATTGCGGTGACAACAGCCGGTTTAGCACCTTTATCCAGGGCTCCGCAGATGTATCCTCTCGCAGCGTCCATCATATAGGTATATCCGCCAATTTTGGCCATCGGCTCTTCTATACCTTCAAACTTACCGATGTTCAATCCAAACTGTTTTCTGATAAGCGCATAGGCTCCAACAGCTCGAGTCGCTGTTTTGGCCCCGCCAATTGCCTGGGCCGGTAATGAAATTCCCCGCCCCACAGCCAGAGACTCCATGAGCATTCTCCAGCCGTTACCGGCTCCATCCACTCCACCGATAATCGCATCAACGGGAACAACTACATCTTTACCGCGTGTTGGGCAGTTGTAAAATGGAACGCCGAGTGGATCATGACGTTTACCCAGTTCAACACCATCAGCGTCGCTGGGCACCAGTGCCGCAGTAATACCAAGGTTCTCACCTTTACCCAACAAATTCTCAGGGTCAGACAGTTTAAATGCCAGGCCAATCACAGTTGAAATGGCGGCAAGGGTGATATATCGTTTATCCCAGTTGAGTTTCAGATAAAGCTTGCCATCTTCGCCTTTAAAAACTTCTCCGTGACTCTGCATCCCGCCTGCATCTGAACCCGCATTCGGTTCGGTCAACGCAAAGCATGGAATCTCTTCACCCTTCGCAAGCCGTGGCAGATAGTGATCTTTCTGTTCCTGCGTGCCGTAGTGCATCAGAAGTTCTGCGGGTCCAAGTGAATTTGGAACCATCACTGTTGTGGCCAGCGGACCGCAGCGGGATGCCAATTTCGCCACAATGGCGCTGTGGGCATTTGCCGAAAATCCATAGCCGCCATACTCTTCCGGTATAATCAAACCGAAAAAGCGCTTTTCCTTCATATAATTCCATGTCTGATCATCAAATCCTTTGCGCTGAAACACTTTCCAGTCAGAAACCATGGAGCAGAGCTCTTCCACAGGGCCGTCCATAAATTTCCGTTCTTCTTCGGTCAAATCGGGATACTTCTCACTGTTGAGCCGTTTCAAGTTTGGTTTACCGGAAAATAGTTCCCCCTCTACCCAAACCGTACCAGCATCGATAGCCGTCTGCTCGGTTTCGGAGATTGCAGGAAGGATTTTCAGGGCATCCAACAGTCTCATCAATGGGCCGGATAAAATAGCGCGCCGAATCGCCTTAATGTTAAATACTATGGCAAAAACCAGGTAAGTAACTAAGAGCCAGGTTGGCGCTCCCAGTCCGCCCAGAGCAACCAGTCCGGCAACTGCCCACAACCAAAGCGGCGCACCGGTAAATCCAAATACCAGGAAAACCAAAACAATCCCGGTCCAAACGGCCCACGGTTCCATTTCACTAAAAAATCCAAGTTGACTCATAATAGCTTCCATAACTGACTCCTTTTAAGCGGGTGTTTTTTGAATAATAAATCCTTGTATGATGTGGTCTTTTGCCAGGCTTAGAAACCGTTCGTTGGGTATCCTGGTATCCAGACGTTTGCCCAGAATTACAGAGACCACTCCGTGAATCTGTGCCCACAGTGTATACGCACTTACCAATGGATCTTCCACATCAAACAGTTGTTGTTCCTGCCCTTTTCTGATGATTCCGGCAAGCAGTTCATAAATCTGCCGAACCTGCTGAAATTTCTCCCTGGGATATTTTGGCATCTCTTCGGGGCGAACCATATAGATAATCTCATACTCCTGCGGATTCTCCAGCGCATAATCCACATACGCATCAGCTAACGATTCAAGCTGCGCCACAGGACTGACCGATTCGTCCAGCGAGTTTCTCAATACAAGGTTTAATTTGGCAATACTCTCTTCAACCAGTGCCAGCAGAAGATCATCCTTATTTTTAAAATGCAGATAGATGCTTGTGGCAGTCACATTTGCCTTTTTTGCAATTTTCCGCATCGACATTTTGCTAAATCCATGCTTCAGCAACAACTCCTTACTGACATCTAAAATTTCTTCTCTGAGAGACATATACCGTTGGTTAACACTGTTAAGTTCACAGCATTAATTTATCAAATCTGATTAGAATGTCAATAGATGGGGAGAAATTGTTGCCGGAAAAGGTCCTGAATGGTTGTCACTTTAGCTTAAAAGCAACATACTGGATCGTCTTGTTCTCTTCGAGGTGCATTTTTTCATAAAACGTTTTGATTGACAAAACGGGATCTTCGGGGCGTTCTGCATATACATTATCTACCCGATCAACGATTTCACACCCTTCCGCTTCAATTGTTTCGAGCGTAAAGCGGAAAAGAGGGACTGAATCGGTTTTGAGATGAATAATCGTTCCGGGTTTCGCAACCTTGCGATAGATATCCAAAAATTTTGGTGATGTCAGTCTTTTCGAAGATTTTGAATCTCTAAGGTATGGATCGGGGAATGTAATCCAAATCTCATCCACTTCACCTTTCTCAAAATAATCTGCCAGATGATCGATATAAATTCTCATGAAATGAACATTAGGCAGCGGCTCTTCCAAAGCTTTTTTTGCACCTTTCCACAATCTCCACCCTTTTTTGTCTATGCCAATGTAGTTTTTATCCGGATTTTTTCGAGCCAGGTTCACCGTATACTCTCCTTTGCCGCACGCCAGTTCCAGCACAATTGGATTGTTGTTCTTGAAAATCTCCTTGTGCCAGGTTCCCTTCGGCTTGGGCGTTCCGTCTTCAAAATCAGTGTATTCAAAAACATTTGAGAATCGATCGACATCCTCAAATTTCTGAAGTTTGTTTTTCGCCATCCCTACGGTTGAATTTGTATTATGGTGCTAAACGTTGTCTGTTCCACTTCCCTGAGCTCAGTTGGTAGAAAATACGGTCGTGCAGCCGGCCCGGCCTTCCCTGCCAAAACTCAATTGTTTCAAAGATGATTTTGTAACCGCCCCAATGTTGAGGTTTGGGAATCTCTTTTCCCTCAAACATTTGTTCAACTTCAATGAACCGTTCCTCCAATTCAGTTCGATTGGCAACAGGCCGGCTCTGTTCTGATGCCCACGCACCGATTCGACTCTCACGAGGTCGCGACCTGAAATACTCTTCACTTTCAGCAACACTCAATTTTTTGACCCTGCCGCTAAACCGAATCTGCCGCTCCAGTTCGGCCCACCAGATTGTACATGCGGCGGATGGAGTTGACTCCAGCTCTCGCCCTTTCCTGCTTTGATAATTTGTGAAAAATCTGGCACTCAGCTCATCTATACCTTTCAGCAGTACCATTCTCACGTTTGGGGCGCCGGCTTCGGTTACTGTTGCCAGTGCCATAGCGTTCGGCTCGGGCACTTCAGCATCTAACGCTTCATCTATCCACATTCTAAATAGCTCAATTGGGTTTAAAGGCAAATCTTTCTCATCCAACCCGTTTCTGGTGTATCTTTTCCGAAGATCCGCAATGTCCATATTAGTACCTACACTCCGAAATAATCCGGTTCGTTACCTTTTTTCCACTTGATGTTACAGCCGATACTGGGCTTCTGATTTTCATCCGGCACGGATTCATTGTTTAATACTTTATCTGTAGCCTCACGAAGATCTTTACCGGTTACCGGCTCATCATTACCGGGCCGGCTATCGTCAAACTGACCGCGATAGACGAGTTCATGTCGTTCATCAAACAGAAAGATATCCGGAGTACATGCGGCGCGATATGCTTTCGCAACCTCCTGATCTTCATCATAGAGATATGGGAATGGATATCCGAACTTCTCGGCATCCTCCCTCATTTTCTCCGGACTGTCATCGGGATAGTTTTCGACATCATTTGAACAGATTGCAACCATACCCACACCTTTGGGCAGATAATCTTTTGCATACTCTGTCAGACCCTTCTTTATCTTTTTTACATAAGGGCAGTGATTGCTGATGAACATCACAACCAGTGCATTATTTCCTCTAAAATCTTTTAGCGTCACCTCTTTTCCGGTCACTGTATCGGTCAAAGAAAACTTTGGGGCTTTGGTACCCAGCTCAAGCATTGTTGAATTTACTGCAGACATTGTTGATCTCCATTTTGAAAATTATTCGTTAATCTTCTGCTGTTTAAACAGATGATCGGATCAATACATTCATAAATTTCGCCTGAAGATATAAAATCATATAACGAAAGTTTAGGGTTGAAAAAGAATCAACCAAACAGATTCAGTTGCCCCATCGATGGTCTTCGGAACTCTGCACCATTCAGATGCACTCCCCCACCTGTTAATCCCAGCCTATTTCTGTGTATGTTTACCAATTGACGGATCTGTTCCCCATAGGGTCCTTCACTTCGAAAACGCTCTCCAAACCCCGACCTGTTCAACTCCCCACTTTTCAGGCTTCTGATTCGGTTTAGCACTTTATCTTTTCGATCAGGAAAGTGATCTTCCAGCCATTTCGAAAAAATATCTTTAACTCCGTACGGCAGCCGCACAATGGTATACGCCATCGATGAAGCCCCGGCATTTGCTGCAGTCTCCATCATCGGTACGATTTCATCATCCGTCAACCCCGGTATGATCGGTGCAATATTCACATTTACCGGAATCCCTGCTTTTGTAAGCTCTTCAATCGCTTTGAGCCTTCGGGCAGGACGCGAAGTTCTCGGCTCCATCACGTTAGTGATCTCAGGCCTGAGTGAAGTGAGCGAAATCGTTACCCCCACAGCACCGATTTCAGCCAGTTCTTTCAAGTGATCGATATCCCGGGTCACCAGGTAGTTTTTGGTAATGATCCCAAGCGGATGATGGCAATCTGCCAAAATCTTTACACAACGACGGGTGATTTCTAAATCCTTTTCAATTGGTTGATAGGGGTCTGTTACACCGCTCATCACAAGCGTCTGCGGTTTCCAGTTATGATCGGCCAGCGCTTTCTTCAACAGTTCCGGAGCGTTGTATTTGACCACAATTTTCGATTCAAAATCGAGACCGGCACTCATACCCAGAAATTCATGTGTTGGGCGGGCATAGCAGTAGACGCAGCCGTGCTCACATCCGCGATACGGATTCAAACCTACATCAAATGGAATATCCGGGCTTTGGTTTCTGGATATAATATCGGACGTGTGATCTTTTAAAAGCTGTGTTTTTGGCTTCTTGAGCTGACCGGTTTCTGAATCGATCTCATACTCCAGGTTGGTTTTGAGAAAACGGTTTTTGGGATTTTGAGCTGATCCACGCCCTTTGATTGGCTGACTCATAATTTGCACACATTTTATACATATACAATGTATGAGCTAATCGGAGCTTAATCAAGATGCGAATTGGAATATTACCAGATTTTCACAATAAAATAGATTGCGACTAATTTCTCACAGAATTGCGCAGATGAAACGCTGATTTACGTAGAATTTCTGCGATAATCTGCGGAATAGTCCGCGATAATCTGCGAGAATCTAATCAAGCAAATCTTTGAACGGCAGACTGAATCATTCGCAGAGATTCTTCTAACAGCTCCTGCTCAATAATCAACGGAGGAGCAATGCGAATGAGCGAATTGGAGTGCAACGTCCAGCCAAGGATGATCCCTTTTTTGAAACAAGCTTCCACAACTTTTTGTGTCAAATCAGAGTCCCGAAGTTGCAGGCCGATCATTCCTCCGCGTCCGCGTACTTCAACAATTCCATCTCCTTTCAACATTGTACGGGCAGATTTTTCGATCTGTTCTGCTTTTGAAACAAAATCGCCACTCAGCAGAGCTTCCAGGTTTGCATGTGCCGCAGCACAGCAAACCGGATGACCGCCAAAAGTTGTTACATGGTTCAACGGCGGATTGTGCTTGAACTCTTCAAATATCTCGGTGGATGAGACAAACGCCCCAATTGGCATACCGCCGCCCATCGCCTTTGCCAGCGACAAAATATCCGGTACAACATCGTAATATTGAAAGGCAAAGAGTGACCCGGCACGGTAAAATCCGGTCTGAATCTCATCAAAAATAAGAAGTGCACCGGTTTCATTACACTTCTTTCGAACTTGCTTCAACCACTCTTTATCAGCCGGAATCACCCCGCCTTCACCCTGAATCGGTTCCATGATCACCGCTGCAGTTTCGGTATCGATTTCACTCAATACGGCAGGATCGTTAAAATCGATAAAATGAACATCGGGCAAAAGCGGTTTGTATGGATCACGGTAGACATCCCGGCCGGTAACACTCAGCGATCCATGAGTATCACCGTGATAACTGTTTTTAAAAGCGACAAATTTACTTCGCCCTGTATATTTCTTAGCCAGTTTGAGTGCTCCCTCGTTGGCCTCCGTTCCGCTGTTCACAAAATAGACGCGGTCAAGGGAATCGGGCAGCTGATCTGTCAGAAGCTTGGCAAAACGGCTCTGCGGTTCCTGAATGTACTCACCATACACCATCACGTGCAGATGCTTGTCGAGCTGCTTTTTGATAGCAGCGATAACCGCAGGGTGGCGATGGCCTAAACTGCTCACCGCAATCCCTGAGATCAGATCCAGGTAGCTTTTCCCATCTTTGGTGTGAATATGACATCCCTCAGCATAATCAATCTCCAATCCCATCGGTGCATCACTGGTTTGCGCAATGTGGCGGTAAAATGAATCCGAATCTTGAGTCATAATTCAGGCATTTTCCCACGTTTCAAGCAGGGGAAGAAGTTCTTTTTGAGTTGATTCCGTTTTATCGTCCGCATACCACTTATGCAATGTTTCAGAAATTTCACGATAGTCTTCACCGTCATTTAATCGCCAATCTTCATACATCTCCTGTGCTTCGAACGGACGAGGGCCCCAATCTCCCAAAACATCAAGAGTATTTGCATCAAGAACAATCAGTTTCGGAATGGAACGGCTTTTTCCGTTGGTCAGAAATTCATCCATGATGTCGAGATGCTGATCTCTTAAAATTAGCTTCAATTCAATCATTTCATTCTGATCAGCCATTTTCTGCAATACCGGAATGATCTGCGCGGCATCACCGCACCATGCTTCCGTCAACACTAACCATACCATCGGCCGTTTAATTTGCTCTAACGTGGTCTGAAGTTCCGGCATAAGTTCTGTGGTTTTATCAAGCCTGCGCATCCGAAATGTATTCATTTTCGTGTAGTGAAGCATCGCCTCGGAGTGGTTCTCTCCGGTTGTCTTTCCCGATGCCATCAGCCGGTCGATCAACTCTCTGTAATCTGCATAGTTTAGCGCTTCATCTATAATTTCGCGGGTGATGGGGTACGCTTTTATTTCAGTCATAAATCTGTTTAGAAATAGGTTTTTAAAATTGTTTCACCGATCCATTCATACCGAATGGCGTTTAGCAGAATCAAAAAAAGTACAAATGAAAGTGAGGCTAAAAACTTCATTTTCATAACACTGCTATACTCACTTTCCATTCCTTTCAGGCGGAGCAGTAAACGCAGTAAAATAACACCCGAAATTAAACCGAGTATGAAGAAGATGACCGCCGGATAGGGATATACCTGTAAAAGACCGGCACTGAAAAATATCAACCCGAACAGGTACGATATCACGAAAAAGAACTTCACTCCTTCCACTCCGTACTCCACGGCGAAGGTTCGGTCTCCCCGCTTAATATCCTGCTCTAACTGAAAGATCTGGGAAACCGGGTAGAGACTCAGCAGTATTAAAGATGCGCCAACAGCAGATAGTATTACGGAAATTGCAATTGCCCCTCCGGCTGCAATCGTGCCCAGAAGAACTGAATTCAGACCGGTGCTCACTGCAATTGCCAGTAAACTAAGTTGAGGATGACTTTTCCAGCGGGCCAGCGGAGTGGAGTAGAGCCAGAATAGGAGCAAACTAAGCCCATATATAACAAAATACAGCCAATCGATTGTGAGTGACCAAACCCAGCCGCCATACATAAAAGTAAGAGCCGCCACTCTCATCCAGTCCGTCATTTTCGGCGGATTCTTCAATCCGCCGATCGGGCCTTCATCTTTATCCCAATAGGAGTTAAAGGCTGTTGCGCCGCCAAAGAGCAGAACATGCACATTCAAAAACTGGAGCCAGAACTGTACAGTATTCATTTGATCTGCCATCAGTCCGCCGAGAAAAAAACCACCCGACAGTATAAAAAACTGGTAGTACAGGCGAAGATGTAGCAGAAAATGAGCGATTTCTTTTACCATAATCGTAAGATTTTTGACAGTTTACAGCATTCGGTTTCGCATCGCAAGCCTAAGAGTGATATTTTTAGCACATGGAAATTTATGTGGACAAAATAGAAGTGAAAAATGAACTGCTCGAAGAGTGCTCCTGGAAAAGCCTTATGGAATCTCATGAAGCTGAGCTGGCTGTGCTGCTTGATCCATATCTTAAAAAACGATCGATGCAGCAGAAAGATCCTGTACTCGATTTCCTCTTTGAGTATTATGCGTTTCGCCCTTCCCATTTAAGAAGATGGACACCCGGAATCGGGGTTTCACTTGAATTCAGTGAGACTTCAGAACTGCCGGAAGTATCTGAGTTGACAATTTCTGATCAATTTGCATATCTCGACCCCGGTCATTTTCCAAAAAAAAGAATCAAGTCTCTTCGATGGACGCTCAACCTGTTGAAAAAGAGTGCGGGTAAAAAACCGCTCTTCGGCTGTTTTGGCATGCACGAGTGGGCGATGGTCTATCGCGCCGGTGAAGTTCGCCATGAACAGATTCCATTTCGGCTCTCCGATGATGAAATAGCGGAATTTGTAGAGTCCCGCCCGCTGCTCTGCACACACTTTGATGCCTTTCGGTTTTTTACGGAGAAGGCAAAACCGATGAACCGGAATGAGCTCAGCCGCGAAAAGTTTCAGGGGATGGAACAGCCCGGCTGTCTTCACACCAATATGGATCTCTACAAGTGGGCCTATAAATTCTATCCGTGGATATCAAGTGAACTGATTCGCAAAGCGTTCTTTAACGCTGTTGAAACCAGAAAAGTGGATATGCAGGCGAGTCCGTATGACGCCCGCGAGTTTGACCTGGAGCCGATTAAAATTGAGACAGAAGAGGGGAGAAAGATGTATCTGAACAAGCAGACTGAGATCTTTGAACGATCGATGCCAATCCGGAATGAGTTGATTGAGGCGTTGGGGGATTTGCTGACGCGGGTGAGTTAAGAATTTAACTCAAAGCCTACACCGGAAATGAAATCTTCCCAAAGTGAATATTTTGATCTGACCCGTATTTCGTACTGAAATTAAACCCATAGCCTCCCACCGTCTCATTAGCCAGCACCGCAAAAATAACAGCCTCCTTAGCATCGGGTGAAATACCCAGCTCTGAAAATTCACGAAGTTCCGCTTGATCTAAATAGTGCGATATTCTCTCCATCAAAAAACCGTTATGTGCACCACCTCCGCTGGGATAGATCACAACAGGCAGATTTGCCGGGATGTGATTTTGAAGATTCTGAGCGACCGTCCTGGCCGTCAGTTCCGTAACCGTAGCCACCATATCTTTATCGGAAATATCGGATCCTGAAAATCCGGCCTGATTTTCTTTTTCCTTGATCCAGTTCAAATTAAAATATTCCGGACCTGTCGACTTCTCCTCGTCGCTTTGAAACCAGGAATCCTCCAGCATCTTGTTCAGCAGCGGTTTGATCACATTCCCGGAAGCTGCAATTTTACCGCCTCTGTCGAACGGTTTATCAAACTTCGATTTCACAACGGCGTCAATCAGTGTATTACCCGGCCCTGTATCGGTTGAAAACTTTTTCATCTCCTTAGCTTCCCTTGCCGGCATAAACGTATAATTTGCAATTCCACCGATATTGAGAAGAACTCGATGCTCATTTTTATCACGAAAAAGCCACTCATCCACAAGCGGAGCCATTGGGGCACCCTCGCCGCCAAAAGCGGTATGTTTCTGACGAAAATCGCTGATAGTCAGAATCCCGGTATTTACGGCTATGTGATCTCCATCCCCGATTTGAAGCGTGGAGTTTAGCGGTGTCTCATCTCCATTCAGGTCACGATTTGGAAGGTGGTAAATGGTCTGCCCGTGACTCCCGATACAGTCCACCTTTTCCGGTTTAATATCCCACTCAAAAAGGGCCTCGACTATCATATCGGCATGCAATTGCCCCAGCCAGGTATGTATATAACAGAGATCTTTTAAAGAAATCTGCTCTACTGATGTAACCTTTCGAAGCTTCTCTCTATCTTTTTTTTGATAGGGTTTGGTAATAAAATTCAGCAAACTCACTTCTGTTTCAGGACCGCTACCCTCAATTTCGCAGAGTGCAATATCCAGACCGTCCAGCGATGTACCCGACATCAGCCCGATAACCGTTCGGGTTTTCTTCTCCGCAATTCGTGCTAATTTTTTAATGGATGGATTCATATTTTGGACTCACTTAAAAGTTTAATGCGATGGACTTGAAATATCGCAAGCAATCTCTAAAATATAGATCATAAGGAACAGATGTCTGAACAAAACGAAGAAGAAGCGTTATCATCCTGGGAAGAAGAGGTCGAATTTTTTGTCAACACCTTAAAAGAGAGTTTTGAGTCTACCGATGCAAATTACTCCGTAGATGAACAGAACAACATTCTCTACATTGAACTTGAGGGGCTGCAAGACTACTCAAATGATGAGATTGTGGAAATAGCCGAACCCATTTTTGAAATCGCAGAGCTCGACTTTGAAGACATTATCCTGATGCCGTTGAAGTAGATCACTATTAAAGAGAGCCTTACATCCGTTAGTTCTCAACCCATTAGGATGATGCCTATAGATATTGGCCACTAAATTCTGTAAAACTGTTATACTGGTTTAGCATTCACTCAGGCTAATCGGAATATTCACTGCCAGGCCACCATCGGAGGTCTCTTTATATTTGGAATTCATATCCTGCGCCGTCTCCCACATGGTCTTTACCACTGCATCCAGCGGAACCCGGGCTTTGTCGGGATCACTGTGCAGGGCAAGCTGAGAAGCCGTAATCGCCTTAATCGCCCCCATTGTATTTCGCTCGATACAAGGAACCTGAACCAGCCCGCCAATCGGGTCGCACGTCATTCCCAGATGATGCTCCATGGCAATTTCGGCCGCCATCAGGCACTGCTCTACGGATCCGCCAAGAGCTTCCGTTAAACCTGCAGCCGCCATTGCGGATGATACACCGATCTCTGCCTGGCATCCACCCATCGCTGCCGAAATCGTAGCCCGTTTTTTAAAAATACTTCCAATCTCAGAGGCAGTCATCAAGAACTTGCTAACCATGTCTTTACAGTGATCACGCTTAAACGTCACCAGGTACTGAAGCACAGCAGGAATCACACCTGCCGCCCCGTTGGTTGGTGCCGTCACCACACGGCTGAAGGATGCGTTCTCCTCATTAACAGCCAGAGCAAAACAGCTCACCCAGTCGAGGATGTAGGCAAAATCATCCCCGCCGTTTCGTATAGCTTCACGCCACTCGTGATAGTCACTGTAGTTCTTGTGATTTAGCAATCTCTTGTTTAAAATCGAAGCTCGTCGCATTACCTGAAGTCCTCCGGGCAGATATCCCTCGGTATGGCATCCGCGATAGATACAGGTACACATCACCTCCCAGATTTTCAGTACCGCTTCTTTTGTCTCTTCCTCAGACCGCCACTCCTGCTCATTTAAAGCTACTACACCTGAAATCGGCAGACCGGTCTCTTTACAGGCTGTTTGTAAATCGGCCGCTGAATTGATGGGATATGGAAGTGGGATATCATCAGTTTCAGATCGGTCCTCTTCCCCTTCCTGAACCACGAAACCGCCCCCGACTGAGTAATAGGTCTCTTTTTCGAGTGTGGTATCGCTGAACCTGGCAATAAATGTAAGTGCGTTGGGATGATACGGTTTAATCTCATCCTTCAGAAAATGGATGTGGTTTTCCGGGTTGAAATCGATCCAGACCTTTCCGCCAAAACTGAGCCTCTTTTCTTGTTTGATTTTTGCAACTGTCGGATCGATTTGATCAACTTCAAAATTTACAGGATCCTTACCGCTCAAACCTAATAGCAGAGCGATATCCGTTCCGTGTCCCTGGCCGGTTTTAGCCAGCGATCCAAAAAGCTGTACCTCAAGATGCTCAATCTGATCCGCGCGATCTCCAATCACATCAATAAAGCGGGTTGCGGCTTTCCACGGACCTAAGGTGTGTGAACTGCTCGGACCGATCCCAATTTTAAACATGTCCAATACTGAAATGGACTCCATAATGGCAGACGATTAATTTTTAAAAATAACTAGTGAGCTGAAAATAAGCTCTTTTCAGCCTTTCTCAATACCCTTATTCAACCTGTGAAGCTAACGATTTTAGAAACTGAAAATTCTGATTACCGGATTAAGTCGGAATAAATTTTTTACTCCAAACATCCTTCTGTCCGGCGGGTATCCACGATGGAGAAAATTTTCCACTCACCGTTTTTTCGAATCAGGTTCATCGAGTTCACACCGCAGTGACTAAATTCCACACCCTGGTAAAAATGGTAGTCCATCCAGGCAGTGGCCAGATCTCCGTCCACGTTTACAGAGATGTAGAGTATCTCTTCAATAAGAGATCCCGGCTCTGACTCCTCAACTGATTCAATGAAGTTTTTCATATCTGTTTCATTAAGTTCAGTCCCTGATTCAGAAGATCTGACCGTGTGAAATGTTGCACCCTCATCCAGAACAGAACGCAATACATTACCGTCGGCCGCCTCCATTCCATCAAAAAGTTTCATGATCGTCTCCCGAACCTCATCCGACTCACCCATCGATTCATCAAGGGATTGAGCCATAATTGGAGTAGTGGATATAAGTATCAGCAGAAGCCAAATAAGCTTTTTCATATATGTCGAGATTGATTTAATAGTCATAGGATTTGAACCACTGCATAAGTTACAAATCGGGAATGTTATTTCTTAATCGATAAACGTTTGGATTTATCATAGTGTATTAGTAAACTCATACAGTAATAAACTACAGAAATTATGATTGAACTCAACAACATCTCTTTCTCTTTTAAAAAAGGGGAGCCTCTTTTCAACAACCTAAACTGGTCACTTCAGCCCGGAAAAACGTATGGACTCCTCGGATTGAACGGCGCCGGAAAAACCTCCCTGTTCAACATCATATCCGGAATGCTCTTCCCGAAGGATGGAGAGTGTACGTTTGATAGAAACGTCGTCAGAAAACGACATCCACAATTCTTAAGTGAGCTATTCATTGTACCGGAACAGTTTGAACTTCCTCCCATGAGCGGCGACCAATATACTCAGCTTCATGCACCGTTCTATCCAAGGTTTGATGAACAGCTGATGGAGAGAGCTCTCTCAGAACTTCAGGTCGATTCAAAAAAGAAGATCTCAGAGCTCTCGTTTGGTCAGCAGAAGAAGTTTCTGCTCTCGTTTGCCCTGGCAACACGCACCAAACTGCTCCTGCTGGATGAGCCGACCAATGGAATGGATATACCATCCAAAAGTCAGTTCCGGAAACTGCAGGCCTCTCTCGATCAGCCCGATCGCTGCACGGTGATCTCCACACATCAGGTGCGGGATCTCGGCTCGATGATTGACCATGTGACGATACTCAAGGATGGACGGATCCTATTCAATCACTCTCTGGACGAGATCTTTGAGCATCTCTCGTTCATCAAAACGGAGGCTGAACAGCCCGGCAATGTTATCTATGCAGAAGAAATTCTCGGAGGACTGCACACAATTCAGCCGTTCAAAGATGGAGCCAGAAATGAGTTTGATTTGGAGTTGCTGTTCAACGGGGTCATTCAGCAGCCGGAGAAGATCAATCAACAGTTTAACGGAGGAGAAAAATGAAAACGATCAATCAGGTAGACGGATTTTCAAAAGAGCGGTTTTTGCAAGTAGTGAAACGATTTTGGGTACTGAACCAGAAGAAATGGCTGATCGGTTTTGCCGGTGGTGTGGGTATTCTGATTCTCATATACCTACTCAATTCGACACAACCAACAGGTTATGGAAATTCAGGATATGCGGTTCTTGGGGTAGGTTTAACTCTCTATAAATTTGGTGGCTATTTTCTCACATCCGGAATTTTCAATGAGTTGGGCAAAAAAAGTTCAGCCTCACAAATGCTTACGTTACCTGCCAGTACATTGGAAAAATTCCTCGCCGGCTGGTTTCTTACCTACTTCCTCTATACTATTGTAGTCATGGGCCTGCTCTATTTGATCGGATTATTTCTTGAAGTCAATCCGATCCTTACCACACCACCATTCTCTGAATCAACTGTTGACGCGTCCGACTTCTACTTTCTGGACACACTGCTAACTTATACAGCTTTACACAGCGTTTTCTTTCTCGGCTCCATCTATTTTGATGGAAACCATTTCCTAAAAACACTGCTGGCCATTGTTCTTTTCTTTATAGGATTGGGAATCATCTCTGTGATTTTCACCATTCTGATAGCTAATGACTTTAATTTCAGCTATCAGTTCGTACATTCACCCGAAAACATGCTTTTTTCGGTTGTATTCGGCAAAATTGCCGTAGCTGCTCTGTTCCTCTTCCTCTCCTACCGTCAACTTCAAAACCGGCAGATTGCGTGATGGACTATTCAGATAACAAGCCGATTTACATGCAGATCGCTGATCACTTCTGTGATCAAATCCTCCGCAAAAAGTGGGAGTCCGGCGACCGGATTCCATCGGTGAGGGAGATTGCCGTCAAGATGGAAGTCAATCCCAATACAGCCATTCGCGCCTTTCACTATCTGCAGGATGAGAACGTGCTCTACAATGAGCGCGGCGTTGGGTATTTTATATCTGAGAATGCGTACGAACAGGTTGTAGAATTAAAACGAGAGGAGTTTATTCGCGACAAACTGCCCCGCTTCTACCGGGATATGAAACTGCTTGGATTCAGCTGTTCAGATCTGGATGAGCTTTATCAAAAACATCATGGGGAATTCTGATAACACATCATTTCAGACATGGTATTTTTACTCGCCAGACCTACTCTATTCTTCAATCTTTTTTAGTATTGATAACTGAAATATATTTGTGAATCCATAAAAATACCATGTCTTTACCTCTTTCTTTATCGTCCATAAAGAACTACGGGGATTAGTTAACACCAACCCCTCCACGGGTTCAGAACCCTTGGAGGGTTTTCTCCTCTACCTCCGTTGACTTCTTTCTCAAAAAATCCCATAATGAATAGGCATCTAAGTCATATCTATTCAACCATATAAAGCAAAAATCATGAGTGAGAAAAACAGGGATTTTGGAAATGAAGAGAGAGACGAACCCGAAATCTGGGATGAATACCGCTAGGAGCAGTTTTTCAGGGAGGCGGATAAACGAACGGATAAATATATTCTGCTGCTTGAACAGTACATGGATCATCCCGATCGAGACAGGATTATTGCTGAGCAGATGGGCTGGACTCACCTGCTTGAAGACAATGATGGTGAAAATGAGGAATGGTTAGACGAATTTGATATGGATGAGGTTGAGGAGGGAGACGCATGGAAACGTTTGACCGGCTATGAACCCACCGATTTTGATCAGTTTGAAGATCTGCCGCTCTATCAGAAAGCTCATGATTTTGCGGTTGATGCCAAAAAGATGCTTAACAAAAGTTTTGCAGATCGGGATGACGAATCCATTCAAACGTTCTCCCGCTACGTAACGATTCCACCCGCAAAAATTGCCGGAGGTTTTGGTTTCGGTTTTGACCGGGATAGCATCGGCGGCAATATCGCAAACTGTAAGCGAGGCCTCAACGCCGCCAATAAAGTGTTGGATGCACTTTATAAGATCGGTGAAAAGGAGCTGTTTGACCGTGAATTATATCTCGAATATTATGGCCGAGCCAAAGAGATTCGTGATGAACTGGGGATCTACATTGTAGAACTGAGAGAGAGGTTCAGCCGGGGGATTTCGTAAAATATATGTTTATTGGTTTGAATCAACGTTTTTGGTCTGTTCAATCACACCCCTAAATCCTCTCTCCCCGAATCGCTCGGAACAGGTATGAGGGGACTTTCGGACAGTCAACTCTTCAAGAGTGCTGCCACGCGGTTAGGCAAAATTAGAATCTCAGGATGACGATACCCGCTTGTTTTCCATTATCTTCTTTTCGGGGGTTTCTATTATTTTTTTTTTTTCATATACTCTTTAGTAACAGGATAGTGTGTGAAAATTATTGAATAACAACATTATCATTCATCAGAAACTCCATTAATCAACATGATCAAAACTGTCTACGAATTTACTCAGCGAACTCTATCCCTCTTAACTCTGCTGCTAATTATTGGATTTACATCCATTAACGTTCAGGCACAAGATGTTTCTTACGGACTGAAGGGAGGAGTGAATTTTACAACTCATTACGATGCCCAATTTGATGCGGATGCCATTTCCACTTTTCGAATCGGAGCTTTTACCAATGTACCTTTGGGAAGCACTCCTTTCAGTTTTCAGCCTGAAGTTTTCTATTACCGGAACGGTTCAAAATCAAGTTTTCAATCTGATGACATTGTATATACAGGAACATATCGTACAGATTACATCAAAGTGCCGCTGTTAATTGCCTACTCGCCGGACGTATTCAAGCAACTTCATACAAAATTCTTTACCGGACCCTCTGTTTCATTTTTGATCCGCTCAAAGTTTTCAGAGTCATCCCGCGATATGGACCTTGAAGATATGACGAACAATGTGGATTTCGGTCTTCTTGCCGGATTGGAATTAAAGGCACCCTCTCTCTCAGAAAGATTAAGTCTCGAACTCCGGTTCAGCCGGGGTTTATCAGAAGTTTATGATTCGGGTTTCAATCCCGAAAGCAACAGTGAATTTTCAAGGCCCAATCGAAACACTGCAATTTCAATACTGTTGGGATATACGTTTTGATAACACGGAAAGATTGAGCAGTCGGACTTTAGGTTAAGGTTGTCTCTTATTGTCAGATAGAATCACTCCCACTCTCTTGCCTGCTGTATTCGGCGCATCTCACCGGAGTCAATCATCTTCTGGAGACGCTCATTTCGTTTTGGAGATTTACTGGTAAAGTGCCACTCTCCGCAAAATTCACATTCATAGACATCTTGCGGACCCTGATCCGGTTGGAAATTCCGGTGAATATGAACATCAATCAGGGATGTTTCCGCGAGGAGCTTTGTACTGTATTGATTTTTACCTGTTGGACAATTCATGATTCAATGTAAAGAAAGTGCAAGTACCGTAAAAGTAACCCTCCACGGGTTCAG
>NZ_MDWE01000029.1 GCF_001715195.1 Rhodohalobacter halophilus | reverse complement strand
GCCGCTAACATCTCCATTAAAGGATGTAGCATGCCTAAACATCTGCCACGTACTCATAACATTTCTTAAATCCCAATTACTTAGATCCTGGTTAAACGATGAGGCCTCAGAAAACATATTGCCCATATTCGTGACACTACCAACATCCCAACCACCAATATCTTGGTTAAAAGAGGTTGAATGTAAAAACATTTCTCGCATATTTGTGACATTACTCACATCCCATTCACCTATATTCTGATTGAAAGAACCTGCATTAGCGAACATTCCAGTCATTAACGTCACATTACTCACATCCCAATGGCTGATATCTTCATTAAAATCTGCCTCATCCCTGAACATATCACTCATATAAGTAATCCCGCTCGTACAAGTAGCGGATGCATTTTCGGGGGTAATCATGTCACGGCTGCGTTTGGTGTACTCTAAACCGTTTATTGTGCCTGTATCACCAACCTCAGCATCCGGGCACATAATTGTGACTCCATTATCTCCGAGGTAAAATGATTTTTCAACTTGATCAATTTCAAAAAACGCCGTCACACGAGTTGTATCTTCTACGGTAATCTGCGCAGGATTTTCTCTACCATCCAGGTCGCCCTGCCACTCTATAAACGTCCATCCTTCGGCAGGATTTGCAGTCAGCTCTACAACCGTTCCATACTCATACTCGGT
>NZ_MDWE01000028.1 GCF_001715195.1 Rhodohalobacter halophilus | reverse complement strand
CTGCTGCAACACCTTTTCGGTAACGGCTCCCTCGCCTTCAACATTGACCGTCAGCTCATAACTTCTAATCTCAAAATTGGCCGTCAGTGAGTAGTTCGCATCGGCAGTAAACGTCAGCGGATTTTGAGAACTCTCCTTGTCACCGGTCCAACCGTTAAAAACATACCCATCCTCAGCATGAGCCTGCAGCTCCACAGTGTCACCCTCTTCATAGGTTTCACTGTCTGATGGCGTAATCGTACCGGCACCCGATGGGTTCACGTCAACCGATACAGTGTAAGTTTCAGATTCCGGCTCCTGTTCTCCGTTCTCCGGGCCGGTCGGTCCCGAATCTCCGCAGGAGGTCAGATAAAATATAGCTATGGATAATGTGATGAATTGATTTCGTAATCGTTTCATAGATGAAGTTGTATCTCTTAGAGGTATAGTTTGCTCAATTAGATATGCGTAAAGTCAAAAAAGAAAATGTCAAACTTCAGATAATCAGATTGGGATAACTAGCAATTTAACCCGACTAATTTTTAAATCTTTATTTAATATGATTATCGTTGGAATTGGCGGGGACCAGCACACCATCCTGGTAACCACACGCCACAAAAAACGATTCATCGAATGGCTGATCACACGAAGCAATGCACGCGTTCTGGCTCAGGTTGCCGCCGTGCCGCTGATTATGATTCCGAATGATTAGATCACAAAAAATCCCGCAGCACTACGTACTGCAGGTTTGAGGCTTTAAAACAAATTTCAATTTGATATACCCCCCCCTATGTCCCCTCCTTGAAAAGGAGGGGATTTTATCAATGCCTTTATATTCTTTTTTTGATCGGGTACACGTTAATTAATCGAATTGTCTTGGTTTTGCTTCAAACTGGCCGTTTGTAATCGTAACCGTTTCTCCACCTTCACTGGAAGCAGTAAAGCTGAACGTACCGCGTATCAGATCATCCGATGAGTGCGTAATTTCCAGGGTACCGCCGGTTCCTTCGCTAAATGTGGAGTACTCAACTGCATCGGCAAATCCGGCTTCGGTATCCGTAAAAATGGCCAGGTAGTCGTCCGGGCCCCCACCGATTGAATATGTGCCGGGTTCCGGATTTTCAATTTCACTTTGCGATGTTCTCTGAAACTGGAGTGAAAAACTTTGCGGGTTGAAGTCGTGAGTAGAAATTTCCCAGGTGTATAGACTGTAAGCAGACATGGAGTAGAAATCGGCCATCCCCTCCTTATCTCCTTCCAAAGCTCCGCTCACTTCAAACGTGACGGTTCCAAGTTCATCCAAATCGTCGTTGGATGTGGAGTCTGAACAGCCTCCGCAAAAGGAAAATATTAGTATTGATAATAGCAGAGTTAGTGACATATTTTCCATCGTTTATCGTTTTGATCGTTTTTAGTTTACCGTAAGGTTTCCTTTATAAGCGCAGAGTTATTTGAAATACTTTCACTTCTAACATAAATAGTTCAGAACCGGCTCATTAGGAGCAGAAAAACCGGATAGCGTTTAAACAAGCTCTTTTATACTTTGAAGTGAAGGGCCGATCAATTGCGATTTCATCTTGTCAGCCCTACTGAAATTTCGTTGTGAAAAGAATCCAATTTTGATTTTATGTCTGCCAATATTCCCGGAAAAGTGCTTAAAACAGTAAAAACACTTCTTGGTAAGCGGTCCGCACAAAAAAAAGCGGATAAATACCACTTCAACCTCTACAACCGATACCCGATCACCCTGGTAAAAGGTAAAGGCGCCAAAGTTTGGGATGATGAGCGTAACGAATATATCGACGCACTGGCCGGCATTGCCGTGAACAGCCTGGGCCATTGCCATCCACGAATCGTGAAAGCGATTCAGAAGCAGGCGGCCAAGCTGATGCACATCTCCAACTTCTACTACAATGAGCCGCAAAGCGATCTGGCTGAAAAATTGGTGAACGTATCCGGTATGGACCGTGCCTTTTTCTGCAACAGCGGTGCCGAAGCCGTTGAAGGTGCCATCAAACTCGCTCGGAGGTACTCTTACCTGAAAGGGAAGACCGGAACCGTTCTGTCGATGGAGAGTGCATTTCACGGCCGCACGCTGGCCACCATCACCATGGGTAAGGATAAATACCGTGAGGGGTATGAACCGCTTCCATCCGGTTTTACAAGAGTACCCTTCAATGACGTGAAGGCTCTGAAAAAAGCGATCGACGAACATATTGTAGCAGTTATCCTCGAACCGATTCAGGGCGAAGGCGGTGTCACTCCCGTAACGAAGGAATTTCTCCAAACAGCACGTGGCCTCTGCGATGAGTATGATATCCCGCTCATCCTGGACGAAGTTCAAACCGGCATTGCCCGTACCGGTAAGATGTTTGCCTTTCAGCACTACGGCATAGTGCCCGATATCATTGCATCCGCCAAAGCACTCGGTTCGGGTTTTCCGATCGGAGCCGTGATCGCTAAAGAGAAGTTTGCAAAGGCGTTCTCTCCCGGCAACCACGGCACAACGTACGGAGGAAATCCGCTTGCCTGCGCGGCCGCACTTGAGACCCTGAAAACCATCGAAGATGAGGAGATCTGTGATAAGGCGCGCGTTCGGGGCAACTACATGATGCAGCGCCTGAAGGATCTTTCTCAAAACTGGAGCGCCATCCGGGAAGTGCGCGGGCTCGGTTTGATGATCGGTGTAGAGCTCAGCTTTCCGGGACGCGAGGTGGTCAATGAAATGCTGAAACGCGGCGTGCTCTCCAACTGCGCCTCAGAGGTTGTGATTCGGATCGTCCCGCCGCTCATCATATCCAAAGAGGAGATTGACACGGTAATTGATGTGCTGGTGGAATCTATAAAAGAGGTCGATAAGTAAGGCTACGGGCTACTTACTCCAGATCCTCCTCAACTACCTGAAAATAAATCGTTGGAATCGAATGGTACCATCGACGATTTGAGATTTCATGTTGTCGATATTCGATATGTGATGTTTTTTCCGTTTCCAGTCTGACGAATTACACAAAGCGGTTTGTCTGTCGGATAGG
>NZ_MDWE01000027.1 GCF_001715195.1 Rhodohalobacter halophilus | reverse complement strand
GACTGAAGGTTCGAAACATCTGTCGAGAACATGGAATCAGTGATGCGACCTTTTATAACTGGAAAGCCAAGTATGGAGGACTCAGTGTAAGTGAGCTGGCCCGGATCAAAGAACTGGAGGCAGAAAATGCCCGGCTCAAGCGGATGTATGCCGACCTGAGTTTGGTACACCACGCCTTGAAAGATGCTGTAGAAAAAAAGCTGTAAGTCCTGAGGTAAAACGGGAGATGGTTGACCTGATGCACAGTGAACATCAGGTAAGCCTTCGTCAGGGCTGCAAAGCAGTAAACCTCCCACGCAGCAGCTATAGTTACAAGCCTAAGCCAAAAAACGATCAGATGATTATTGACACGCTGTTGGAGCTAACCTCCAAACACCCGGCCATTGGCTTCTGGCAGAGTTATCATCGGATTCGATCGATGGGCCACCGTTGGAATCACAAACGGATATATCGGGTCTATACGGCCCTGAAGCTCAATATTCGCCGTAGGGCTAAGAAACGACTGCCCTTCCCCATCGGTTATATATTGGCGCTCTTTGAACTTTGGTTTGGGAAGGTGCGCGAGTTTGTTTGACATAGGCTTTGTTTTAAGGTTATAGAATTTTCACAAGAATAATATAATCAAGTATTTAATCATATAAAATTAAGCTGTAAGGACTCCCCTTTTCATTGCTCTTACTATAAATAGGTTTCAGCATAAAACAGCTTTAAATGACGGAGAAAGAGCTTAGGCTTACTAAAGAGTACACAATCTTGTTCAGGGCATTCTCACATGAGAGAAATCTTGGGAGTTATTTAGTGAGGTTGTCGAGTCACGATATTTGATAGATTACCTTGAAACGGAGTTCTTAGTTCAGCAAATTTTATGTAAAAGAGACTGACGCTAAGTGTCACTCTTTTTTATTACTTTCCTTACAATTTGTAAGCAGAATTTTTTTAGGCAACATTTCAAATCACTTTAATTATAATGACCGAAAACCAGCAAGCCCGTCAAAAGCTCCAGGACGAACTCCGCAAACTATTCCAGTTTGAGGTATCTGACCTCGATTTTGGGATTTACCGTATTCTGAACCGTAAAAAAGACAGAATTGAAGAGTTTATTGAAAAGGATTTACTGGATGCAGTTAATAAAGGCCTTGAAGCATATCAGCAGCAGGATGCCTCACAGGTTGACGATATTAAACAGCAGATTATGGAAAACCTTTCGGATGATGCCTTTGATGAGCAAGGCAATTTGGTGAAGTATGAGAACACCAAACTTGGTAAAGATTATTTAGAGGCACTGGAAAAGGCAGAGAAGCAGGAGGTTGGGGCCGACACCGAAAAGAAAATCTACAACGACCTGTTTACTTTTTTCTCCAGGTACTACGATAATGGGGATTTCCTTTCTAAGCGGCGGATAAGCACCAGGGACTCCAAATATGCTGTGCCTTACAATGGCGAAGAAGTGTTGCTTCATTGGGCCAATAAGGATCAGTATTACATTAAATCAGGGGAACAGTTTACAAGCTTTAAGTTTGAACTGGAGGGCGGAAAAAAAGCGGTTTGGTTTAAGGTGGCTCAGGCAGAAACGGATAGGGATAATGTAAAGGAAGAGGAAGATCGTTCTTTTGTACTGCGGCCGGACAATCCCATTGAGGTTAATGATAACGAGCTTACGCTTTGGTTTGAGTACCGACCATTAACGGATGAAGAAGAAAAGAAATGGCTGGATATTTATAAAAAGGTAGAAAAGCCACGCAAAACGGTCGATCGCTCTGTACTCTGTGTAGCCTATAATGAATTTGTGCTAAATGAAGTAGATAAAGAATGGCGGGATCTGTTATCCGTCATTCCCAAAAACAAAGACCGTTCCCTTCTATACCAAAAACTGAATCACTATACCGGGAAAAATACCACTGATTATTTCATCCATAAAGATCTGAAGTCTTTTCTTGAGCGGGAACTGGAGTACTACCTGAAAAACGAGGTGATACGTGTAGATGATTTTATTGAAGACCAAAGCCAACAGGCAATGGAAGTGGCGTTAACCCGTGCCAAGGTGGTGCGACAAATTGGGAAAAAGATTATTGCCTTCCTCAGCCAGATTGAGAACTTCCAAAAAAAGCTTTTCGAGAAAAAGAAGTTTGTAGTGGATACCCATTACTGCTTTACTCTGGATATGATTCCTGAAGATTTGTATGACACGATTCTTGAAAACGAAGACCAACTGAAATCCTGGGAATCATTGTATGCTATGGATAAATGGGATGGTGAGTTGCAATGGGATGGGAAGTGGACAAAAGAATTCCTCAAGGAGCATCCTTTTATGATGGTGGATACCAAGTTTTTTGGTGAGGATTTTAAGTTTGATTTACTAAATTCGATTAACGATTTAGATCAATTACTTAAAGGGAATCTACTAAAAGGTGAAAATTACCAGGTTGTAAACTTGATGATTAATAAATATAAGGGGAATGTAAATACGGTGTATTTAGATCCTCCTTATAATACTGGAAATGATGGATTCTTATATAAAGACAGATTTTTCCATTCCAGCTGGTTAACCATGATGGAAAACCGGTTGTGTTCACTTAAAAAAATGTTTCAAAGTGATGGAAACATTTTTATAAGTATTGATGAGAATGAACTAAATAACTTGGAACAATTATCAAAGCAAGTTTTTGGTGAGGACAATTACTTAGGAAACTTGATTTGGAAAAGCCGACAAAATAAAGATAATAGAAATATTTCTAATATATCTATTGATCATGAGTATATAGTTAGTTTGGGTTCAAAGGTACGAGGTGATACTCGAAATTTAGAACAATATTCAAATCCTGATAATGATCCCCGGGGGGATTGGACAAGTGCAAATATGGTAGGTTTGCTACCAGAAGAAGAGAGACCAAACTGTCATTTTGATTTAATTAACCCTGAAACAGGTATTAATTATGGTAAGCCTGAAATGGGTTGGAGATATGATCAAAATACTATGAACAAACTTATTGAGGAGAATAAAATACTATGGCCAGCTGAACCTACAGGAAGGCCAAGAAGGAAAAAGTTTGTATCCGAGCTTCAAAATGAGTTTACAGGCTATTCATCTATAATAGCAGATAACATTTATACACGAGACGGCACAGTAGAACTGGATAATCTTTTTGGAAAGAGAACTTCAAACTTTCCAAAACCAAGTGATTTAGTTAAGGAGTTAATCGAACAATCTTCTATTGAGAAAAAAGTAGTTTTAGATTTTTTTGCGGGTACAGGAACAACAGCACACAGCTGTATTAAGCTAAATAACATTGATGCAAATTATATATTAGTAGAAATTGGCAATCAATTTCAGAGTATCATAATTCCAAGAATCAAAAAAGTAGTATGCTCCAACAATTGGAAAGGCGGCGTGCCTCAAGACCAAGACGGACAATCTCACTCCTTCAAATATCATTTCATAGAATCGTATGAAGACGCCCTAAACAATATTGAATTCAAAAATCCAGAAGATACCCAACAAGCCATGGAGTTTGAAGATTATATGCTCAACTACATGCTGGATTTTGAAACACAGGGAGTAAGCGCTACGCTTTTGAAGGATGAGGCATTTGATACGCCCTTCGATTATCAACTCAATATACAGCGAGGCCACGGCTCCCCGAAACCAGAAACCGTAGATATGGTGGAGACCTTCCATTATCTCATTGGATTATGGGTGCAGACACTTCGCCGGTACGAGCACCAAAGCCGAAAGTATGTAGTTAGTAAAGGCCAAATTCGGGATGAAGATGCGGTGGAAGATGTATGTATTATTTGGCGCAACACCAAAGACCTCGATCTGGACAAAGAGGCTGAATGGATTCAGGAGAATATAACTAAGGACGAGACTTTTGATCGCATCTACATAAACGGCATTAACAAAGTGAAGGACGCAGAACCCATTGAGCTCACCTTCCGTGAAAAAATGTTTGAGGATATCGCATGAAATTTGAGAAAAGACTGGCACTGACCGGCTATCTCAGAAAAATCTTCGGGGTATCCGACATTCACGATAAGAACAGTGTAAAAGCGTACTACAAACGGTTTAAAGAAGATGCTTCTGGTTCGGCCTACGATGCCAACGGGATTAGCAAAGTGTGTAACATTCTAAAAACCATTCCCCGTGTTACCATTTCTGAAGAAAAGCTGTTGGAATACGACGGGAACATTCGCTCCCATTTAGAAAAGATCAACAAAAACAGAGCAACCAAAGACCAGATTGTATTTAAGTATTTTCAGTTTTTGGCTGGGTTTTACACAGAGTATTATCTCGACCGGGTAACAGAAGATAAGCCTGCGTTCCTGAAGGAACTCAACGCCTTTGTAGCAGAACAAAAGAAAAACAACGGGTCTAAAATTCAATATGCTGAATTTGAGGAATCCGATCTCAATAAAGTGGCCTACTGGATGGCTACCGGTAGCGGAAAAACGCTCATTCTTCATCTCAACTATTATCAGTTTCAGCATTACATGCCACGGCTGGATGAGGCACCGGATAACATTTTACTAATTACCCCCAATGCCGGACTGACCAATCAGCACCAAAAGGAGCTGAATATGAGTGGTATTCCCAACCGGTATTATCTGGATGGGAACGGCACCTCGGGAATAGAACCGGAAACTGTAAAGCTAATCGAAATCACCAAGCTAACCGATGAGAAAAAGGGCGATGGAGACAGTGTAGAAGTTTCCGCTTTTGAAGGAAACAACCTGATTTTTGTGGATGAAGGCCACAAAGGTTCAAGCACGGAAGACTCAAAATGGATGGCCCGAAGAAAAGCAATCTCAGAAAGTGGCTTTACTTTTGAATACAGTGCTACTTTTGGTCAATCCTTAAATAAAGCTGCCGCTTCTGTTCAGGATGAATACGGAAAAGCGATTGTATTTGATTATGCCTATCCCCGTTTCTATGAAGATGGCTACGGCAAGAACTATCAAATATTAAATCTTAGAAAGAAGCAGCATTTTGACGATAAAGATCAGCGTCATGTCTATTTGATGGCGAACCTGCTCAGCTTTTATGAGCAAAAATACGTGTACGGGCAGGATGCTGAAACTTTTTATAAAACCTGGAATCTCCATGACCCATTACTCACCTTTATTGGTCACAGCGTACAAGCCGGAAAGACGAAATCAAGTCTGGCTAAGGATGAGAAACGTACGGTATCTGATGTGCAGAAAATAGTTCTGTTTTTAAACCTTGTGCTTCAAAATGAAAACGATTGGACCAAAAACACGATCCAGGATTTATTGAGTGGAACATCAGGCATAACAGGGCCTGATGATTCCGATATTTTTGAAAATAGCTTCACAGTACTTAAAGAACGCTTTAAAGAAAAAGCGGATGATATTTATTCAGACCTGTTGGAAACCCTTTTTCATGTAAAAGCTTCGGCACCTTTAAAATTGAGCAACATCAAGTCTGCCGAGGGTGAAATTGGCCTAAGAGCCGGTAACAGCGATCATTATTTTGGAGTGATAAACATTGGTGAAGACAGCGTATTTCTGCAATTTGTGGAAGAAAACCTGCCGGATCTCATTGTAGAGGAAGGCGACACTTTTCAAGGCTCCCTTTTTCAACAAATCAATAAACAGCACTCACCAATAAACATGCTTATTGGTTCCCGAAAATTTATTGAAGGCTGGAGTTCCTGGCGGGTAGCCAATATGGGACTCATGAACATCGGGAAGAGTGAAGGCCCTCAAATTATACAGTTATTTGGGCGTGGTGTTCGTCTACTTGGGAAAGACCGCAGCCTGATGCGTTCATCCGAGATGACCAATATCCCAAAGCCAGACCATATTGAACTGCTTGAAACACTTCAAATTTTTGGATTACAGGCCAACTACATGGAGCAATTCAGAAAATACTTGAAAGAAGAAGGCATTGACGTTGAGGAGCGAGTGAATATCAACCTGAAAATTCAATTTCCAAACTCATTTGAGAATAAGGGATTGTTGGTAATTAAGCCCAAAATCAGAGAAGAGTTTCAGGATGTTGTACAGCTTGTTTTAAGAAATGATGAAAAAATTAAACCCAAAATTGATTTAACAAGCACCATTGAGGTTGAAGCCTCTGATGATCGTGTACAAGAGAAACCGGCAGCAGGGGAAACAGAGCAAAAGATGTTCATTCGTAATGATCATATACCCTTATTGGATTTTGAGCGATTGTACCGGGAAGCATGGCGCTACCGAAGCCAAAAAGGATATCGAAACCTGTCTTTTGATATAGATACTCTCAGATCTATCATTCAAGAGCGCTCATATGAACTCTACTGTGATGAAGATCTGCTGGAAGTGAAAAGCTTTTCAGATGTTAAGCGCCTGGAAGAGATTGCCTTAATCATTCTCCGTAAATATGTAGATAGCTGGTATAAACGGAGGCAACAGGAATGGGAATATACCCAGTTAGAGTATCACCCCTTTAAGGAGAACGATAAAAACATACCTAACTATTCGGAAGATGAACAAGGTTATCAGCTACGCGTGAAGAAAACCGCAGTAGATAAGATTGAAAAGGAAATTAAAGCCTTATTCAGTGATACGGAAGTATTTGAAACTGATGTGTTCAAAGGAAAAGATGGCAGTATTCCACGAATCTATTTTGACCGGCACATTTACCTGCCATTGCTAATTGAAGATAAAAATGAGATAATTCAATCCACACCACCTGGGTTGAATGAAGGCGAATGGAAGTTTTTAAAGGATATGAAGAAGTACTTCCAAAGTACGCATGCTGAAAAGCTTTTTGAAGGTTATGACGTCTTTGTATTGCGGAATCAATCACGCGGCCACGGTATAGGATTTCTTCTGGCAGAAGAGCGGTATTTCCCTGACTTTATCGTATGGGTAAAAAATGAGGTTGAGCAGCATATTTGTTTCATGGATCCGAAAGGTCTTCAGCATCAGATCAATGTGAATGAGAATAATAAAGTACAGTTCTCAAAAGAAATAAAGTCTTACGAAAAGCAGCTAAATGATAAAAGAGGAAATGAACAGGTTCAGCTCCACTCATTCATCATTTCGCAAACCGATTTAGATGAAGTGAAGAAAAATAATTCAGTTCAGTCTGTGGCAGAATTAAACGAAATGAATATCTACTTTCCAGAGCAGGATGGATATGTTGATGGGCTATTTAGGAGAGTATTAAATTTGGTCTAACCCCCTATTAACTGGATAAGTATTCTACTTTAGAGAGTTCACATTGTAGTTTAGTTTCGACATTGGCCTGATAAAGGTCAATTCCATTTTCCATCAAATATTGTTTAGGGCTCTTATAGCCGATTCCGGAATGGA
>NZ_MDWE01000026.1 GCF_001715195.1 Rhodohalobacter halophilus | reverse complement strand
ATGGCTGCCATTATCGCTGCGAACCGTAACTAATTTCGGCAGCGAAAGGCTGTAACGGCTCAAAATATCGGCAAACAGTTCTTTGACCTGCTCTTTGCAAATGCTCCAGCGCAGGGTGGTTCCCAGCACCAGCCGTGAATCCACATCCAGGACCGATAATAGCAGGGCATTTTTGCCCTGACCGCCCACATACACATACTTGATGTCAAACTGCCAATAGCACAGCGGGCCTTGCAGATCTGGCCCGTCCCAGCTGGCCCAGTTGCGCGGAAAGCGGGATTTGTACCGAACCGGATTCAACAGATGATGCTCCCTCATCAACCGGTATACCTTCTTAAAGTTGATGATATATCCTTTGTTATAGCGAAGCCACCAGGTTACTTTGATGTAGCCGTAATCAACAAATGGCTGTTTTAACAAAGCCTTAATCTCTGCTACAACCTGCTCATTGGTTACCCACCTGCCATCGATGCACTGCGTATAACGGCTGGGCTTTCGTCCCGGTTTCCCACGGCGTTTGGTATAATAATAACTGCTATGGGAAAGGCTGCAACAGGCCAGTACCTTGCCCACCGGGTATCCCTGAGCGATATAGTGAGCGGCAATCATCCGTTTGTGTTCCGGTTTCGGGTTGTTTTTTTTAAAAGGTCCGCCTGAATACTGATGGCAAGCTCTTTATCAGCCAACAGCTGCTTCAATCGCTGGTTTTCTTTCTGAAGCTTTCGCAGTTCAGGTTCAATGCGCCTTCGATGGTTCTTTAATCCACCGATCCCCTCACACTCATAATTCTGCTTCCATTGGTAATAGGTGTTAGCGTACAGACTATGCTTGCGAATCGTCGCTGTTACCCCGTGCTGCTCGGCTTCTTTAAGGATGGACAGCTTCTGCTCCGCTGTCCAGGTTCTTCGTTTTTTCATACGTTAAGATAATTATTCTTAAAGTAGAATTTTCCTCCAGTTGTTTAGGGGGCTAAGACAATGGCCAGTACGTACCCGGTCATAAAGATGATGATAATCCAAAGGGTGATACCCAGTAGTCTGTTATGAGAAAACGATTCCATGGTTACAGGATAATAACTGCATGTTTGTTTTATAAAATATATCTAAGATTTCATCATTTATTGCAAAGATGTTTGATTCTTCCTTCAGGCGGAGAAGAGATTGGTCACAGGCCTGCCTATCGTTCCTTATTTATTAACAAAGTTGTTCAGTCAATCCTCAAGAAGAAGAATCTAGTATGCTACGGCCGTAAAACATCATTGGATTATCATCCCCAACATCAAACACCTAAAAGTTCCAATTCCAGAGTTAAGTGTACATACGGATTTCGGATTGTATGATCGGAAGAGAGAAGAAAGTTTGTGAATCGTTTTTAAAAGCTTATTAAAGTAGGTTTTGAGGTATTGTTTTCCGAACTCACCGGTTGCTAGATCTGATATTTAAGCCAAAACGTTGCGTGCGCGTCTTAAATGCCGGGCCAAACCGTCACCTATTTTAACCCGTCTATCCGTAACTCCTCACCACGTCCAGAACTTTCTCCAAATCCTCATCCCCCACCTGGAAATGGAATGTAGCACGGATGGTTTTGGGGCCGAACGGAATCATGGCAATTCCCTGCTCTTCAAACTTTTTCAACACATCCACAGCTGCTTCGTCCGCTGTATCGAAAATCACGATATTTGTCTCCACAGTATCGATATTGATCTCAAATGCCGGATTTCCTGAAACAGCTTCGGCAAGCTGCATCGCCCGTTTATGATCCTCTTCCATCAGCGGCAGGTGATTCTCCACGGCGTAATCGGCAGCTGCCGCAAGCAACCCGACCTGTCGCATTCCGCCTCCCCACATTTTCCGTAACCTTCTCGCTTTTTTGATATGCTCTTTTGATGCCAGCATCATCGACCCGACCGGTGCGCCCAATCCCTTGCTGAAGCAGATGGAGATGGTATCGGCCACGGACCCATAAAATTCGGGCTCAATTCCTGTAGCCGTCATCGCGTTCCAGATCCGGGCGCCATCCAGGTGAAAATAGAGATCGTGCTCATCGGCCAGGTTACTCAACTCAATCAATTCCTCCTTGCTGTAGCAGGCACCTCCGCCCTTGTTTGTGGTATTCTCCACGGCAATGACTCGCGTATGCGGATCCCAGTCGTTATAGGTCCGAATGGCAGCTTCGGTCTGTTCACGATTGATTTTCCCCCGATTACCTTTCACCGGACGAATCTGAACGGATGAGAGGTGAGCTGCTGCTCCCGATTCGTAGTTAAAAATATGCCCAAGCTCATCAATAATGATCTCATCCCCCGGCTGCGTAAGAACCGAAACACAAAGCTGATTGCTCATCGTGCCACTGGGCACAAACAGTCCCGCCTCCATTCCAAACATCTCAGCCATTCTCTTCTCAAAAGCATTGACAGTCGGATCAGATGCAAAGACATCATCTCCCACCTCTGCCTCTGTCATAAATTTGAGCATTTCGGGAGTCGGCTTGGTCACGGTATCGCTTCGAAGGTCGATCATTATTTGATAATTGAATTGTGCATATTATATGTTGAAATTCTCCTCTTGAGAGGAAACAGAAGTTTGAGCGTTCAGCGATAACTTCAGAGGTGTGTTCACGATAATCCTGAGCTTGGCTGATGATTTTAAACAATCTTCAAGTTCATTGTCTAAATCAACACACCCCTTGCTCAACAGAGACGGCTTCGCCACTCTGTTTTCACTTATCCCCTCTCGAGAGGGGATTACACCCCACGACTGCTTTTGCAGCCACCCCCCTCGAGAGGAGATTTTTTAAACTCAACCCTCCAAAGGTTTGGAACCCTTGGAGTGTTCGTTTGATTAAAACTTAATCGTATTTAAAAAACCCTTCATCGGTTTTATCCCCCAGTTTACCGGCATCCACCATTTTTACCAGCAGCGGTGCAGGACGATATTTCGGATCTTTAAACCCTTCGTATAGCACGTTTAAAATGTCTAGGCAAACATCCAGCCCAATGAAGTCAGCAAGGCGAAGCGGTCCCATCGGGTGAGCCATTCCGAGCTTCATCACCTCATCCACGTGTTCAGGCTCAGCCACACCCTCATGAACGCAGAAGATCGCCTCGTTGATCATCGGCATCAGCACGCGGTTAGATACAAATCCGGGAAAATCGTTGGCGGGAACCGGCACTTTGTTCAGTTTTTTTGAGATCTCCATAATGGTTTTGGTTACCTCTTCTGACGTCTCAAGACCGTTGATCACCTCAACCAGTTTCATTACCGGTACGGGATTAAAAAAGTGCATTCCGATGAACCGCTCAGGCCGGCCGGTGACAGCGGCCAGCTTGGTTATAGAAATCGAAGAGGTATTACTTGCCAGAATAGCGTGGTCCGGTGCACTCTCATCCACTGCCTCAAAAATTTTCTTCTTCAGGTCAAATACTTCAGGCACGGCCTCTACTACCAAGTCAACATCCGAAACGCCCTCATTTACATCCAGAAACGTTTGAATTCTATCCAGCGTTGCGGCTTTATCATTTTCAGAAATCTTCTCCTTATTCACCATTCGGCTCAAATTCTTGTCTATGGTGTTCAGAGCACGCTCGGCAAACTCCTTTTTCGTCTCTATTAAATGAACTTCATATCCGTTCATGGCAAATACGTGCACAATTCCGTTACCCATGGTTCCGCCACCGATAACTGCTACTTTTTTAATCTCACTCATGGTATAGCTCCTTCATCTTTTTTATTGATTGAAACTCGTTTCATATGGCTTTGAGAGTATGTATTTTGAACGGAATTTTCAATCAAATTGGGAAAACTTTCCAATTCTTTACCAGCTGACATGAGATCAATCTTACGGATATTGCTTCTGCTGCTTGTTCTGATCATTGGGTTTGCCGTGATTGGGGTGTACTGGACCATTATTAAACCCCTCCCAGACTACAGTGCCACGATTTCCATTGAGGGAATCAATGAGCCCGTCGATATTCATTGGGATCCATATGGGGTTCCCTATATCCATGCCGGCTCAGAGGAGGATCTCTACTTTGCCGTCGGCTATGTTCATGCTCAGGAGCGTTTGTGGCAAATGACACTACAGCAACTTGCCGCAGAGGGTCGTTTTGCAGAGTTCCTGGGACAAGAGCTCGTGGAGATTGACAAATACCAGCGCACACTCGGATTTTGGGAAACGGCTCAAAAGCTTAACGAACAAGCTTCACCGGAAATCCTGAACCGTCTGCAATCCTACGCCGACGGTGTAAACGAGTATATTCAAGCCAACAAAAAAGACCTGCCGATTGAATTCACCCTGCTGGACATGGAGCCCATGGAGTGGACACCAACTCACTCCTTTGCGGTTACCCGGCTCATGGCGTGGGATCAGAATATTTACTGGTGGAGTGAACTGGCCTATGCCTATCTGGAAGGAAAATTGAGCACCAATCGCCTGCTGGAGCTTTTCCCGGAGTACAGCGATCGTTACCCAACACTACTCAACGATACTCAAAGCCGGTCAATTGCTGAATCAGTTCTGCCCGCACTCGATCTGGAGAAAAAGCGAAGATCTTTATTGAGTATGGAAGGCTCTCAATGGGGAAGTAACGCCTGGGCCGTGAGCGGAAATAAAACAGAGTCGGGTTTTCCAATTCTGGCCGGAGATCCTCATATGGGACTCGGCATGCCCGGCTTCTGGTTTGAAATGAATCAATCCACTCCGGATCGGTCCATCACCGGGGCAACCATACCCGGCGCTCCATTCGTCATTCTGGGCAACAACGGCAGACATGGCTGGTCCATCACCAATATGATGGCCGATGTCCTCGATTTTTACGTCGAAACACCCGACTCGTCAGACAGCCGAAAGTATGTAGTAAACAGCGGTTCGTCTCAGACAGAAGAGTTTCAGTTCAGAAATGAGCTCATCAAAGTCAAAGACGGTGATGATGTACTTCACAGAGTTCGCCAAACCCAAAACGGCCCTGTCATCAGTGATCTGTTTGAAAATAACGAACTGCTGGGAGACAGGGTGGTTTCGATGCGCTGGACCGGGCGTGAGCTCAGCCGGGAAGCGAGTGCCATCTACCGGATGAATCGTGCAGAAACGATGGAACAGTTTGAGGAAGCCGTTCAAGAGTTCAAATCACCGGCAATGAACTTTACCTATGCAGATGTTGAAGGAAATATCGCCATATTCAGTGCCGGTAACATCCCTGTTCGCACCGGTAATCCACTTCTTTTTCGTGACGGTTCAAACCCTTCCGATAGATGGAACGGGTGGATTCCGCATAACGAACTGCCTCAGCTTAAAAATCCTGAAACCGGATTTGTAGCCCACGCCAACAACAAAATTCACACCGACAGATACGGACACTACATCGGTTCTTTCTGGGCTCCTCCGTCAAGGATTACGCGAATAAGTCGCTATCTTGAGCAGGCCGACTCCATCACGGTAACAAATATGCAGGAGCTTCAATACGATACCTTTTCCGATCACGCACGTGAGATTACGGAAGAAATTCTGCCCATCCTCCGGTCCGATCCGGTTAACGATTTTTCCATTGCCCTTACTTACCTGCAAAACTGGGATTTTAATTACACCCCCACTTCCACAGCAGCTACCATTTTTGATCTCTTCTTCCTAAATGTGAGCCGAAACACACTCGCTGATGAAGTTGGAGAAGAGGCGTACGAGGCATTTATTTCACTGAACTACCTCCCGATTCAGGTTATGAGCCGGCTGATCACTACAGACAGTGGATTTTTCAATATCTCAGGATCGGGCGAGCCGGAAAATCGTGAGACGATCATTCGACAAAGCATGCTGCAAACCATTGAGCAGCTTCAAAACGAGTATGGTGATGAGCCAATTAGCTGGCGCTGGGAAAATGTAAACCAGTTAACGCTGAAACCTCCTCTTTTTGCAGAAGCTGCTGAAAATCCAGAGGCTTCGACTGCTCTTAAAATGATTGTCAACAATCTGCTTAGCAAAGGTCCCTACCCTGTTCGTGGAAATGCTCTTACGGTTAACAAGGCTCAGTACGACTGGAGCGATCCGTTTCAGGTCAATCTCGGTCCGTCCATCAGGCGAATCATCGACTTTTCAAATCCGGGTCGCGGCCTCTCAATACTTCCAACCGGACAATCGGGCAACCCGCTCTCCACACACTTTGGAGATCAAACTGAGATGTGGCTTGAGGGGCGCTACCGCTATATTTATCAGGACAGCACCTTTTTTCAGCAAACCAGCTATCAGACAATGCGATTGGAGCCAACGCGTTAATCATTCAATTAAAAGAATTCACCCATTTTACAGATGCACAAGAAATTACCGTTCAACCGTATTCAATACAGCCGTTCGTTTTATTCTTTTCTGATATTACTATCCTCAGTAGCACTCTTTTCATCCTGTAAATCAACCGAACTGCAGGAGACCCGGCCGGTAACACTGCCCGAGCTAAAGTCTCCGGAACCGATCGACCGGGAGAGCGTCATGACTTATACGGATGTCGATGTTGATTCACTGATTCAAACCATGAGCCTGGATGAGAAGATCGGGCAGCTGTTCGTCGTACCCGCTTATGGTCGATTTACAAACGACAAAGACCCCGGATTTCTGCGTCTGAAACGTCTGATTGAGAACTACCACATTGGCGGAATCATCTTTATGCAGGGTGATGTGTACGGACAGGCAATGTTAACTAATACGCTGCAGTCCATTTCTGATATACCGCTGTGGATCTCGCAGGATATGGAATTCGGAGCGGCAATGCGGGTCAGCGGCACCACACGCATCACACCGGCAATGGGTATTGCAGCAACAGGCAATCCCGAAAACTCCTATCTAAAAGGAAAGATCACCGCACGCGAAGCAAAGGCGCTGGGTGTTCATCAAATCTTTGCGCCGGTGCTGGATGTGAACAACAATCCGGAAAATCCTGTAATTAATGTACGATCATTTTCTGCTGACCCGAAGATGGTTGCAGAGTATGGACACTACATGATTCAGGGCATTCAAAGCGAAGGACTGCTGGCAACCGCAAAACACTTTCCCGGCCATGGTGATACAGACACCGATTCTCACCTTGCACTTCCGATCATCAACCACGATTTTGCCCGCATCGATTCCCTGGAGCTCTATCCGTTTCGAGTTAACATCAACAACGGACTTCGAAGCGTGATGAGCGCCCACATCGCCTACCCCAACATGAGCCCGAATGGAGATCTTCCCGGCACAATGGACCCGTTCATTCTGAATGATATACTTCGCGACTCGCTGAACTTTGATGGTCTGATTGTCACTGATGGATTGGAGATGAAGGGAATTTCCGATCACTACTCCCCCGGCGAAGCGGTCATCAAGGCTCTTCAGGCAGGTGCAGACATGATGCTGATCAGCCCAGACGCTATGGGGGCCATTGACGAAATCCATAAAGCGGTAGACCGCGGTGAACTCTCCCCGGAGAGAATTGATCACTCCGTACGAAAAATTCTGGAGCTCAAAAAAGAGCACGGTGCGTTCGACACCCCCTCTGTCGATCTGGATCGGCTCGCTCATGAAATCAATACGCCCGAATATCAGAATATTGCAAACCGGATTGCCCGCCAATCTGTTACATTGCTCAAAGAATTCAAGGATCTGCTTCCCATTCGCGAAACAACCCACCAAAAAGTTCTGGCCGTTGCGCTGGCGGATGATGAGTCGGGATCAACCGGATCCACATTTGCACGGGAGCTTCGTAAATACCACGACAATGTAGCTTTTCATGTGCTCGACAGACGAACAGGACAAGAAGAGATCGCAGACATTCTACAGGCAGCGGATGAAGCCGATCTGATCATCATCGGGTCATTTATCTACGTTCGGTCCCATCAACCCATCCAGGTTCAGCCTGAACAGCTTCAGCTATTAAGGCAGATTATCAGTCGTCCGAGTCCGTCTGTATTGGTCGCTTTCGGAAATCCTTATGTGGTTCGGGATCTGCCAAATGCGGATGCCCATGTAATGGCGTGGTCAGCGAATACAAATCAGGTACGCCAAACAGTTCCCGCACTCTTTGGCGCCTCAGATATAACCGGCACTCTCCCAATTCGGATACCCGGCATGTACGATATCGGGGATGGAATTCAAAAAACACAGTCGATTGTACGGCAGGACTCTCCGGAATCTGTTGGAATGAGTACCGAAAAACTGCTCGACATCGACAGGGTGATGCAGGAGGCGATCAATGACTCCGTTTTTCCGGGCGGTGTGGTTGGCGTGATGAAAAACGGAGTGATGGTCTGGAATCAGGGATACGGCTACCACGACTATGAAAAGACCCGCAGCGTACAACCGGGTGATATCTATGATCTGGCTTCGCTCACCAAAGTAGTTGCCACAACCACGGCTGTCATGAAGCTTGTGGATGAGGGCCGAATCGATGTCGACGATCCGGTCTCAAAATACATATCAGAATTTGATACGGATGAAAAACGGGAGATTACCATTGAACAGCTGTTGATTCACACCTCCGGCCTCCCCGCATTTCAGGTTTATGTTGATGAGCTGAAAACCCGCGAAGAGATCATCCATGCCGTTCGGAATGAACCATTGATCAACAAGCCGGGTGAAGAGTACGTCTACAGTGATCTTGGGTTTATCCTTCTGGCAGAAATTGTGGAGGAGGTTTCCGGTATGCGGATTGATCAATTTGTGAGAAGTCAGCTCTTCTACCCGATGGGAATGAAGACCACCGTTTACAACCCTAAGAAGATTGGCGGCTGGTTGAGCAACCGGATTCCACCTACAGAGATTGACACAACCTACCGCAACGGTGCCGTACGGGCCGAGGCACACGACGAGCGCGCCTGGTTTATGGATGGTGTAGCAGGCCACGCCGGACTCTTCTCCTCTGCCGCAGATATCGGGAAATATGCTTATATGATGCTGAACGGCGGTGTGTATGGCGGTCGCGAATATCTCAGGTCAGAGACCATTCACTATTTTACCGAAAAACGCTCTCCCATCAACCAGCGGGCTTTTGGGTTCGACCGGAAAAGCGAAGGCTTCAGCACAGCCGGAGAGTTGACAGGTCCCAACTCATTTGGCCATACAGGGTTTACCGGGACTAGTCTGTGGATCGATCCGGACGAGGAAATTGCTATTATACTGCTGACAAACCGAACGTATCCCAACCGGTCATACGGAAGCACTATCAGCCGGGTTCGGGCAACTATTGCCGACACCGTGATGAGAGCAATCAACAAAGAATAACCACAAAAGTGAAGTATGAACAGCTACGCTCCCTATTCCGAACAAGATGAATACTGCCTGATTCAAGGTGAGTCGGGGGTTTTCTATCCCGGAGTACGGGTCGAGAATATCTCTTTTCCACTGACTATTTCAGCCATCCACGGGGCGATCTGCAGCTGCCTGGCCAACGGTGACCGGCCGGTTTCATTCTATCAGGAACAACCGGAGTCGGAGCTCATGAACTACTGGAAAGATGAGTTTGATCTTCAGGAGCTCAAAACGCTGCCCGCTTCCCCAAATATTTTTAATCCGCTCCTCCCCCCGGAAACCGAGATACTTCCTGCTCTTCAGAAACTATCGGATAACTGCGTCATCCCCCACTCCGGCTTCCCGGTCACGGCTCTGCTCGAAACGGAAGACGGTTACATTCCGGGAGTGAATATTGAGGTGAGCGCATGGAGTCTGGGATTGTGTGCTGAGCGAACAGCCATCAGCCGGGCGGTTGCTGCCGGATATGAAACCCGTCTACGCAAACTTCATGTCTATGCTCCGAAGGGAGAGTTTAGCAGCCCCTGCGGTGCCTGCAGACAGGTTTTGGCAGAGTTTATGCCGCGGAATCAGATTGTTCTGCATCACGCCAATCAAACTACATCAACCCATTTTGTAAAAGATATGCTGCCCTACGGTTTTACCGGCAGCTCACTAAGAAAACGATCATGAATTTTATAGCAGTACTTGATTACGATCATCTCGATAACGGAATGTTCCTGACCGCTTTTGCCCGTTCCCTTTCACGGCGAAAGAAAAGCGGAATCATTATTCACAGCGACAGTGAATACACCGACCGCCTAATCCAGACCGGTATGATGCGGGAGGATGCCCGACTCCGTGCCATCAAAGACCTGAACCACAGACTCATCGCCCTTTTTGCCGATCAAGGAGTTTCAACTATTGGCGTAAACGGGCATCAAAAATCGTTGATAAAACTCAATGAAGGTAAAATTGAAATCAACCGGGAGCAGGTTCAACGATTTCCATCCCAGCCTATGCTACTCATATCCGGTTTAGCCGTTTCTGAAGAGTCTGATCAGCCGGCTCCTCTCCCCCTTCCGGAGATGGCTTATACTTTTCAACAGCAGTTCAATATCGAAAACATTCATCTGTTCAGTATGGATGAGAGTTCAACAGTCATAAAAGGTGATTTTCCCAAAGAGATCATTCCAAACGAAACAGAAGCTGACTTTTTGGAAAAACATGTACCCGGAAGTTTTCATCATTTTTCACAAAAAGTGGTCATCACCACACCTGATGCTTTTGGCAGCGGGGATGAGTAGGCCATAGGAATGAATATTGATGAGCCAAAAACTGAAGATCACCATTCAGATCCGGAAGAAATCACGGCTGATAAATTGAATACGAAAAATCTGCTGGGGATGTCTCTCCTGTCACTGGGTTTCTACAGTACGGTTGCTCTTGTTATCATCTATTTCTTTCACGAGGGCTCGTTCTCAGACCTCTTCAGCCATGGGTTTGGATTTACAACACAGCTGGTGGTTGGAATAGCAGCGGGATTGGGATCCGCTACAGTTGTACTGTTTCTCTCCACCCGGCCGCCAATTAAAGAAGTCTTGAACGATTTTGCCATCTTCAAGGTCATTTCCAAAGCAAACTTCTCCAACTTCGACAAGGTTCAAGTCTCCCTCTTTGCCGGTATTGGCGAGGAGATTCTATTCAGGGGTGCTCTTCAGCCGGTAGTGGGTATATGGATTACATCCGCATTTTTCATTGCCATACACGGCTATTTCAAGTTCAAATCGAAAGGACACTTGCTGTTTGGGTTTATGATGTTCGGGCTCAGTATGATGCTCGGTTTTCTTTATGAAACATCCGGTTTGATTTCTGCCATGGCCGCGCATGCCGTGTACGATATGGTGATGCTTAAAAAAGTGGACCTGCTGAAGTAAAAATTTTAGCAAAGCTCACAGCGTACCGATGATGTGTCGGTTTGCGAATCATCAAGCAAAACTCTTCCGATTTCGGTTCGCATACCGAACCAGTGACAGCATGATTGGCACTTCGATCAGAACCCCGACTACGGTTACCAGTGCTGCTCCGGATTGAAGTCCAAACAGTGCAATGGCAACGGCTACCGCCAGTTCAAAGAAGTTGCTCGCACCGATCATTGAGCCCGGGGCGCAGACCTGATACGGAAGTCCAATCTTTTTTCCGCCAATCCATGCAAGCGCAAAAATAAAGTAGGTTTGAATGATCAACGGAATGGCGATCAACAGAATATCCAGCGGCTGAGCTACGATTCGTTCACCCTGGTAGGCAAAAAGAAGAATCAATGTAATAAGTAATGCAGAGATCGATACCGGTTTAAACATGGGCAGAAATGTAGCCGTGTACCACTCTTGCCCTTTTCGGTTAATCGCGATCTTATGCGTCAAATATCCGGCTACCAGTGGAATCACCACAAACACAATAATGGAGGCAGCCAGTGTATTCCACGGAATGGTAATATCGGTAATTCCGAGCAACAGCCCCACAATCGGGATAAACAAAACCAAAATCAGCAGGTCGTTCACCGAAACTTGAACAAGAGTATAGTTCGGGTCACCATCAGACAAGTAAGACCACACAAAAACCATGGCCGTACATGGAGCCGCTCCGAGCAAAATAGCACCTGCGATATACTGATCAGCCAGCTCCGGGGTAATCCAGGCAGAATAGATTTGACTGAAAAAGATCCAGGCAAAAAAGGCCATCGAAAACGGTTTGATAGCCCAATTGATGATGACGGTCCAGACGACACCTTTCGGGGATTTCCCGATCTCTTTTAATGATGCAAAATCAACCTGAAGCATCATCGGGTAGATCATCAGCCACACCAGAATTGCAACCGGAATATTCACATTATAGATTTCCCATTTACTGATAATCTGAATGGAGTCTCCGGCCAGATATCCAAGCCCAATTCCAACGGCTATACACAAAGCGACCCAAAGTGTAAGGTATCGCTCAAAAAAGTCCATACGTTTTTCAGATGATTTTGTCATAATTCTGTTGTTCGAAGAGGTATCCCCTCCCCTACATTAAATATTCAATTCAGATTTTAATTGAGAGTTTATACCTGACTCATCATGTAGAACCACTCCGCGGCGATCTGCCGGCTGCGTTCAGCATAAGTTTTTGATTCGTCAGGTGTTCCGTCCGACTCTTTGGGGTCTCGATAGGGTACCGAGATTCGTTTTTCAGCACCGGGAATGAACGGACAGTTTTCGTCGGCATCGGAACAGGTCATAATCGCAGCAAAGTTTTCAGAGGGGTTGAACCCATCATCAAACGTTTTCGAAAAGCAGGTTATCGGTTCTGCTTCATCGGAAAAGTGTACCTTGTAGCGCGGATTGTCTCCCCCCGGATTTTCAATCCTGAATCCTGCCCGATCAAGAGCTGCCACCGCTCTCGGGTTGAAGGCCGTCGCTTCAGTCCCACCTGAATAGGTTTCGATGTTATCCATGCCAAAATGATGAGCTGCTACTGACGTCCATATTTGCGCGAGATGGCTCCTTCGGCTGTTGTGGGTACAAATAAAATTGAGCTTCACACGGTTACCGGAGTCTCTCTGATTCCGAACGTAGTCAGATACTTCTTCCAGTACCTTTTTTCGATCATTCGGTATGGATTCAATATCCTTCTTCAGTGAGTTGATGGTTGATTCCAAGGGTTCGTAAAAACGCATCAGCAACACCCCGATTCCGGATCACAAGACGCTGAATCGTTACCGGCAATCACCGTAAACGGCTTCTTTTTATCTTTTTCCAGACGCTCCGATTTTTTCTGAGCAAAAACCGTAATACTGAAGATGCCCGCACCGCCTTCATTGAACTCTGCAATCTCAGCCTCATTCAGGTATTGAGACAGAATATCCTCAGGCAGGGTAATCGGTTTCTCTTTTTGGATGGTGATATTCTCAAATCCGGACTCCCGAATGTAGCTTAGGTACTCATCTTTCTGAATGGCACCGGCAACACATCCTGCGTACATTTCAGCATCCTCTCTTAGTGCATCCGGCAGATCACCCTCCAGAACAATATCAGATATACTGAAATGTCCGCCCGGCTTCAGAACCCGAAAAATTTCAGAAAAAACGTTTGGCTTATTTGGAACCAGATTCAGGACACAGTTACTCACAACTACATCGGCCACATTATCAGAAACCGGCATCTGTTCGATGTCGCCAAATCGAAACTCCACGTTGTTGTATCCGAGCTTATCGGCATTCTCCCTGGCCTTGCGGATCATGGACTCTGTAAAATCAATACCCAATACCTTTCCCTCCGGACCAGTTTCATGCCGAGCCACAAAGCAGTCATTTCCGGCTCCCGATCCCAGATCGATGACATAATCTCCTTTTTGGATATGTGCAAATTGAGTGGGAAGCCCGCACCCCAGTCCAAGATCAGCATCGGAGTTGTAGCCTTCCAGTTCACTGTAGTCATCCGTCATGATGTTATACACCTTGGTGGAATCGCCCCCTGCCCCGCAACAACTTCGGGCATTGTAATTTTTGTCCTGTTCACTGATTTCGGAATACTTTCTTCGAACAGTTTCTTTGAGCTCTTCAGGTGTCTTCATACGTGTTTTCATAAATATTAACAGCAGTTTGAATTTTGGGGTGATAGTTTTTCGATTAATTCTTCAAATAAGCTTTTCATTTCAGCCAGATTTCCCTCATCCAGGCAGTAGCAGGTGCGCACTCCCTCGACCTCCCCCTTGATGATTCCGGCCGTTTTGAGCGCTTTCAGGTGTTGGGATACTGTAGATTGTGCCAGTGGCAGCTCATCCGTGATATCCCCACAGATACACGTGTTCTGTCTAGACAAAATCTCCAGAATCGCAATGCGTGCGGGATGGCCCAGCGCTTTCGCCAGCTCTGCCAGCCTCACCTGTTTTTTATTAAATAGATCTGCTTTTGTAATGGCCATAATCGTATATCGTAATTTTACGATGAATGTAAGATCTAACTATAGAAATTCAAAGTTAAATTCGAAATTTTACATTCCGGTTAGTTCAAAATATGGTAATCATTAGAACGAATCTGAGACCGTTTGGAGAATACGGTCATCTACTCCATCAAATCCGGATAGAATATTATCGTTTCATTCATTTGAGTTTGATCTATCCAAAAGCGTTCAGAATATAGATTGGCTGAGAAGTCCTACTAACAAATAAAGCCTGACCCACATATGTGAATCAGGCTTTGATCAGCTCCCCGGGTAGGATTCGAACCTACGACCAATTGATTAACAGTCAACTGCTCTGCCACTGAGCTACCGAGGAATCAGTGTTTGTTCTTATCGAACGGGCACAAATATAAGAGGTTGCAGTTACCTATGTCAAGCCGATCAATGAACTTTTTTAATCTTTTTTAAAACAAAAAAAGCCGCTTCAGAAAAGCGGCTTTTAAATTCATTTGAGCGGGTTTTTAAACCTTTCCTGAATTCTTCATATCCTGAATTTCAAGACGAATTTCCTGAGATACTTTTTTCAGTTCTTGTAACTGCTTACGAGCTCTTGTTCCGGCTGCCTTATTTCCCTTCTCGTAAAATTTGTTCATATCGTCTTCCAGTTCAGCAACCATATTTTTAATCTGATCGATTCTGCTCATTATAACTCCTTTAGTTAGTTAACGTTTACGCAAATTTATTGCTGGAATTCGCATCTAAACTATTGAACGGTTTATAAATGGGCAAATAAAAAATCGTTTTTTTCGCATTTTAATGCAGATAATGAAGTTTTTTACCCAATCTTTACCAATTCTATGAAATAATAATACCTACTACTACTTTATTACGACCAAAAACTATAAAATCCTCCCATATATATCCTGCCCTCTCCTCTCCCCAACCATACTGATAACTTCCGGAAGATATCCCCACTTTTCAAATCGATGTTTCTCTAAGAGTGCTATGCTCGCCCGGTTGGTTTCTATCAGTATGGCAATATATACATGAAAGTTCAGCTGATCTGCCAGAATGATTGCGTGGCTTAAAAGTGCAGAACCTACCCCCTGCCCCCCTTGCATTACGAGACACATAAAAGCTAACCTCAGCGGTTTCTGACAGTGCCTGACGTCCTTTACGATAAGGTGATATGGATAGCCATCCCGTCACTTCACTCTCTTCCTCAGACACGTAAAGCGGATACTTCTCATTAAAATTTTTGAACCAGTTTAACCGAGCATCTTTACCCATTGGCTCTGTGTGTGCAGTTCTAAAGCCCTCTTCAATCGCTTCGTTGTAAATTATATCAATCGCAGGCAGATCAGCTGCAATGGCTGTACGGATGTTCATAATTAATTTAAAAGATCATGTTTTCGATTTCATCTGAATTTAATACATATTGGATAAGAATTTTATCGTTATAAGTCCTCATAACGCATTGGAAACATGTTTTCGGGAATTCAGGTAAAAGCCTTCACAGTAAAATTTTAAATCAACTCCCACTTTCATGAATAGATCCATCAAGCTCGGTCTTACAGGGTTCATCTTCGTCTTCGTTGCTGCAGCCGTTATACTCACTTTATCGGTCGATTCCATCGTTAAATCAGGTATTGAAAATATCGGATCCGAAATGACTCAAACCAAAGTTTCAGTAGATGGTGTCTCCATCTCACTCTTTTCAGGTAAAGGTTCCATTACCGGACTGAAGGTTGCAAATCCAGACGGGTTCGATAAGGAGAACGCCTTTACTGCAGATGAAATCTCTATCGAGGTAGACATTCGCTCACTCTTCTCTGATGAAATGGTGGTTAAACAGCTTGAAGTCATCTCACCCTCTGTGATTGTTGAGCAGCAGATGCCTGATAATAATCTCCGGAAGATTATGAATTCCATCAACCAAAGCTCTTCAGACTCAGCTTCCGAGTCGATGCTGGTCATTGAACAGTTTCGCATGACCGACGGCACTGCTGATCTCTATACCGAAATAGGTGGGGAGCGTTCGGCCCAGGTAGAGATCTCAGAAATAGAACTCCAAGATCTTGGTCGGGGTGGAGCTCGTCAATCAGTTGAAGATGTCATTCAAACCATTGCAGACAGAATTGTAGAAAACTCGCTGCGCGCTGCTGCCCAAAGTGGAGCTGAACAAATACGGGATGCAATCCGTGATCTCTTTTGATCAATCGCTTCTTTCTGATACCGTAAAACTCAGCAATTGATTTCGATTCAGTTCAAACAAAAAAAGATCAGACCGATTTACCGGCCTGACCTTTGATTTAATCATATTCTATATCTGATTACATTTCAACTTTCACCACAAACGGTCCGGTGGCAACCCAGAGATAGTCGGTCCCGATATCGATCGATGAACCTCCCATAAGGTCTTCCGTTTCTACCTGAGTCCATGTACCGCCGGCGTCCGTGGTTTCATATAAAAAGCTTTCAGAGATATTCTCAAAATTTCTTCCAATCACGTAACCGTGTCGGAATGTCTTGAATGTAACGTCTTGTGCAGAAGAAAAAACAGGATGAGTCAACCGTAAGCTTGTACTCTCAGCGTTGTTCCAAATTTTAAAAACGGATCGCCCCGAACCTGTTACTCCCTCCTCTTCGTTCGTCATATAGATAAAATTGAACGGACCGCCCTGATAATCGTACACAACTTCCCAGGTATCACCGCCATCTTCTGTATAAATAATCAGGCGATTATCAGCCGGTGAGTAGTGACCTGCACCCCAGCCCATATTTTCATCCATAAAGAAGAGATCATTGATCCAGAACGATTCGGCACCGCCAAAGGCTCCAACAAACTGATCCTGAACTGTCCAGGTATCGCCGCCATCTTCTGTTTTTAGAATCAGATCATTTACACCGGCAACCCACCCGGTATTTTCATCTATGAAAAACAGAGTTCGTGGCTCTTCGCTTGTTGCAAAAACCAGATCCCAGTTATCACCGCCATCTGTTGTGCGATAAATTCCCTCATCTCCTGTAAAATCACCGTATACGGTACCGGTTACAAAACCAACATTTTCGTCAATCATCTGTAGATCGGTAACAACAAAATCATCTTCCATCTGAAAGGTCCAGGTGACCCCGCCGTCAGTCGTTTTGGCAATCAGGCCCTCACCGCCAACCCATCCGATATCATCTGATAAAAAGTCCACAATATTCAGTCGGGCACTGCTGCCGGTATCGTACCAGGTCGTGGCATTAGCAGGAGCCGGCTCCTCCTCAAAATTGGCAACGATATTCATATTCCCTTCTACCGTAACCTCTATTGGATTTTCCTCTCCTGAAATATCTCCGGACCACTCGACAAACACCCACCCTTCTGCAGGAACAGCCGTATATTCGATCACTGTTCCGTATTCAACCTCTTCAGATTCTGATGAGATGATCTGCTCAACAATTTCACCCTCACCCACTGTCTCTGTTGTAATTTCATAGGTGGACATTGCAAAAACTGCAGTCACATTTTTCTCACTGTCGATGGTAATGGTTTCCGGGTTTGAGGATCCGGTCAGATCCCCTGTCCATTCCACAAATTCCCACCCATCATCAGGAACGGCTGTCAATTGAACTGCAGTGCCCTCCTGGTAACTTTCTGTCTTGGAAGTGACAATCTGCTCCTGAATGGATCCGCTTCCTTCGGTATTCAGTGTCAGATCATATTCGCGCACCTCAAACATCGCCGTTACGCTTTTATCGCTGTTCATCACAATTGTGGCCGGGTTGGAGGATCCGTTATGATCTCCCTGCCAACCGGAAAACACCCATCCTTCGTTGGCAGATGCATTAACTGTCACCTCGGTACCTTCATCAAACTCCCCCTGAGCCGGTGAAACAGAACCTGCATCCTCGGGATTCACATTTGTGTTAAGTGTGTAAATTTCTGAATTTTCAGTTGTTGCGCTGCACCCTAAAAGTAATAGAGCTGTAATTAGTAGTAATAGCTTTTTCATATCTGGTTGTAATCGTTAATCTGTTGTATTGATACGCCACTTGAGACGATATTCCAGATATATAAGCGCAGCCTGTCAATAAAGACTGTCAAAAAAGATCAATCTATTTTGAGGAAGAGAGTAGCGAGCAGGAAATTTTCAACAACAGGAGTTACGACACCTCTATTTTTGAATAAATACGAATTTCCGATTTTACCGAGTTGGCAATAAAACATTTTTGGTGTGCTTCTTGATGCATTTTTTGATCTGACTCCGTATCGGGAACCTTCTCTGGTGAGTATGAAACAACCGGATGAAGGTCCACATTCGTAATAGCCAGCTCTCCCTTTTCATTTTTCTCCATTACGCCCTCTGCACAGTCGGAGTAGCTGTCTACCACAAAACCTTTTCTTGAAGCAATGGCCAGAAACCAAAGCATGTGACAACTTGAAATGGATGCAATGAATGCCTCCTCAGGGTCTACGGCGTTTGGGATAGCATGTGGTTCCGGAACGATATGTAGCGAAGCAGTTGCTTTTATCACATCTCCGCCGTCGAACAACCATCTGTGAACCCGGCTGTAATCCGACTGTTGAAACGGCGCTCCGTTTCTCTCCCATTTAATTTCCGCACAATATGTTGCCATGATTTATCCGATCAGTCACTCAACCCGAACCCACCAACAGGATCCAGCTCATGCCGGGCACCAAAGCCGGCAATAAACTCACGGCCTTTTGCAATGGCAGATTGCACCTCAGGAAGCTGAAGTGAGTTTTCATGATCATTTTTCGTCTCCCAGATCTCTGTAATCCAGATTCCGTTCTCATCGTCCACATCTTTTGAAATCACATACTGGATGCAGCCCGGCATATTTTGAGTACCGGCCAGCAAAATTTCTATCAGTTCATCCCGTGATCCGCTTTTGGCTTTCATCTGCCCGATCAATCCGTACATCTATTCCCTCCAACTAAGTTAACGTTATCCTGCATGATTGTATAAAACTAAACCGTTCTCAACAGTCCTGAGTGTACTTCATTCAAAGATTTACACCCCAACAGGGCCAGGATATATTTTAAATCCCGACTCCAGTTGCTAATCAACTCTTGTACACCCTCTTCCCCTTTCTCTTTGATGGCGTGTATAACTGGCTGAGCAGTAGCGGCAAAATCAGCCCCCAGCGCAATCGCTTTTACTACATCAAAGGAAGAACGGATCCCTCCGGATGCAATCAGATCAAAACGAAATTCATCTTTCAGCGGGGCAATTTGATTCAAACACTCCACGGTTGGGATTCCCCAGTCATCAAACTGATGCATCGGGTTTTTTTGCCTTTCACGAAGATTCTCAACCTTGGCCCAGCTGGTTCCACCGGCTCCGGCCACATCGATACAGTCGGCACCCATTGCCAGCAACCGGCGTGCCACCGAACCCGATATTCCCGCTCCGGTCTCCTTAATCATAACAGGAACAGGGCTATTTGCAATCAAATACTCAATTCCTTTCTCAATACCTGCAAAATCGTGATCTCCCTCAGGCTGCATTAATTCCTGAAGAGGGTTAAGATGCACAATGATAGCATCGGCCTGAATGGAGTTAACCAAAAGGTTCAGTTTATCACTGTTCAAACCACCGATCAACTGTGCGCCGCCAATATTTGCCGATATAAATGCATCGGGCGCATGCTCCCGTACTACAGAAAATGACTCGATCTGCCTTTCATCTTCGAGCATGGCCCGCTGGCTGCCAACCCCAAACGGCAGATTATTCTCCTGGCAACATTTCGCGATGATGGAATTAACTGATCCCGCTTCAGTATACCCACCCGTCATCGAGGATATGAACAGAGGCAGCGAAAATGTACGCCCCAAGAGTGATGCCGTTACATCCACCTCAGCCGGATTCACTTCGGGCAGAGCATTGTGCATAAAATCGTATGCTTCAAAACCGGTAGTTTTTCGGTAAAAAACGTCACTGTAAGCGGTCAGATCTACATGATCTTTTTTTCGCTCCTGTATCGACATAGTGTTATTAGTTTAGTAAAAATTCTGATTCCCTGTTCTGATTATGATCTATACCATATACGAACCGCCATTGATGTGCAACGTCGATCCCGACATGTGTTTTACCTCACCTTTAGCCAGAAAAGCTACCAGATTCGCAACTTCTTCGGGCTGCGTGATTTCATCAAAAGCTGATCGTTTAGTCAAAGCTTCGGCGCCCAGTATCTCAACCGATTCCTTCGCCATATCCGTTTCGATGAAACCCGGTGCAACTGTATAAGCTACAATTCCTTTTCTGCTGAAATCTCTGGCAATGCTTTTGGTAAAAGCGGCCATCCCCGCTTTAGATGCAGCATATGCGGCATATTCCTGGGTATCGCCCCGGTATGCCGCTCGGGAAGAGATGTTGATCACAATTCCTTCGCTTTTGTTCTCTGAATGAGCATTGATAAACCATTTGGTAAGCAGGGCTGAAGACCGAAGGTTGACGTTCATCGTACGATCCCAAACTGCCAGCCAGTCTGTGTCACTGACCTTAAAATCTGCATCCTGAAAAATACCCGCATTGTTTATCAAAACATCCGGAAAGTATTTGTTTGCAAAAAATAATGGTTTGAGTTTCGACTCTATTTGTTCAAAATCCCCCAGATCAACCTGCACACCGTGAAAATGGTCTGAAGTTTGAAAATCAACCGGAAACTCTGAGCCTCTCCGTGTACCGGTGACCCTAAACTTCTCCTTCAATAACTTATCGGTAATTGCTTTGCCAATTCCTCGGCTGGCCCCCGTAACGACTGCGTGTTTCATTGTAAACTGTTTATTTGTAATAATTTTGACTGAATTCCGGTATAGAAATTACCATTCAATGTTTAATACCACCCTTTTCGTTTAAAGTAGATAATCATTGCAAGGCTCATCAGAAACATCAGCCCGAGAGAAAAAGGGTAACCAAAATACCAATTCAGTTCAGGCATATTGAACGGACTCACCTCGGGATCAAAATTCATCCCGTAAATTCCGGCTATGAAAGTAAGGGGAATAAATATTGTAGCGATGATGGTCAAAACCTTCATTACCTCGTTCATTCTGTTGCTGAGGCCCGACATATACATATCGTAGAGTCCGAAAACCATTTCACGACTGGTTTCAAGGCTGTCCAGTACCTGAACCATATGGTCGTACACATCTCGTAAAAATACCCGAACTTCTGTTGATATGAGCGGCACCTCATCACGAATTAGTGAATTGATCCCATCGCGCAGCGACCAAACCGATTTTCTGAAGTAGATGATATCCCGACGCAGAGCGTGGATTTTATGAAGCTGATCACTTCGAGGGTTATCCAGTATATCCTCTTCAATCTTCTCAATGTTTTCACTAATTACATCCAGTGCAAAAAAGTAGTGATCGACTATATTATCAGCTAGTGCATAAGCAAGATAGTCCGGTCCAAACTTTCGCAGGCGGGTGGTTGTCAGCTCCAGGCGTTTTAAAACCGGATCAAATAACGGCTCATCGCTCTCCTGGAAAGAGAGTACGTAGTTCTCACCCAGCACGATGCTCACCTGTTCGGTGTGAACCTTTAGATCTCCCTTCTCATTTTCCTGCTGCTTGATCATTCTAAGAACAATAAAAACCGCATTTGGATAGATCTCTACTTTTGGCCGTTGTGTGGTGCTTACAATATCTTCCTGAATGAGCGGGTGAAGGTCAAAATATTCCCAAACACTTCTCAGTTTCTCAATATCGTGCAACCCTCGTACCTGAATCCAGGTTTTCGATTTATTTTGAATGTAAGGTTCAGATTTCTCAATTTTTTTGATCGGTATCACATCGTAATGTGTTTCGTCAAAATCGTGAACAGTCATCAGCACTTCATCCATGCGCTGAATCCCGGTGTAAATAGCTGTTCCGGGAACCTCACCCGGCTTCTTTCTTACATGGCGATGCCGGTGATTAGCCGGAAATAAGCTCTGAATTTTTTTTGCTACGTTATTTGCCCGTTTCTTCATGAGAGTGTCTGTATCATCTTTTCACTTTTCAGTATAAACAGTACCCTTTTTTTGGGAAAATGTCGATTCCTGATTTGTTCCGATTCATGAATCCATTTCCACTTGATATATGTTACACCGAATTAAATCTGATTTGATAGAAACAAATGTCTAACTTTGATTCCTGTTGACCCAATTTTTTCTTCTCCCTATGACAAACTACTCGAAGCTTCCTAAAATCGAACTGCACCTCCACCTCGACTGCTCCCTAAGCTATTCTGTGGTAAAATCGCTTGATCCGACCATTACTGAAAAACAGTATCAAAATGAATTTCAGGCTACCGTCAACTGCCGGAATTTGAACGAGTATATTGAAAAAGCCGGGCGCGCTATCGATCTCATGCAGAGTAAGGAAGCCCTACGTTTGGTTACGCTGGACCTGTTTGATCAGCTTCAGCAGGATCATGTTATCTATGCAGAAATCCGGTTTGCTCCCCTTGAACATATCAAGCAGGGTCTAACTGCCAATCAAGTGGTTGAGGCCGTTGAGAAAGCTGCTGAGGAGGGTATTCAACGTACGGGAATTGAAACCGGCATCATTCTCTGTACCCTGCGGCATTACTCTGAAGAGGAGTCGATGGAAACGGTGAAGCTGTGTGAAAAATTTAAAGGCAGCAGAGTTGTCGGGTTTGATATTGCGGCGGATGAAGCGGGCTTCCCGATCGACAATCATAAAAACGCATTTGAATATGCACGAAGCCACGGTATCTCAACAACGGCACATGCCGGTGAAGCGGCCGGACCCGAAAGTGTTCGCGAAACACTGGATTATTTCAAACCGGCGCGCATCGGACACGGAGTACGGAGCATTGAAGATTCTGAATTGATGAAGCGCTTGATAGAAGATCAAATTCACCTTGAGATATGCCCCACCAGTAATGTACTGACTAAAGTCGTATCGAAAATTGAAGATCACCCGGTTGATCAGATTTACAACTCCGGGGTATCGATGAGTATTAATACTGACGGACGCACGATCTCGAATGTGACTCTAAAAGATGAGTATGAGATGCTCGAAAAAACGTTTAGCTGGGAAAAAGCCTACCTTTTAAAGTGTAACCTCGAAGCAATAGAACACGCTTTTATAGATAGAAAGAGGAAGAAAAGGCTAAAACAGAAAATCTTGACGGGCTGGGAATAGAAGTATCCGTCAGACCGCTAAAAGCGGTCAAACGGATATTCATTTCCTTATCTGAAATCTTCTGAAAGATAGAAGTCAATATTATCTCCAACCCACTCTGTCCATTAACCGAATGGCCAGCGGGTTGTTCTCCCCGTAGGAAGTAACATTCACGGCATCACTGTCGAAAGAACCAAAGTCGCCGAGTACTCCGGGAACCTCCATCGACTCAAGAATCGGAAACTCATTGTTGCCAATCGAATAGAGCTGTTGGGCATCATCGGTAGCCAGATACTCGATAAATCGAAGAGCATTCTCCCGGTTTGGTGAATTTGCTGCAATTCCGGCACCGCTGATATTAACATGTGCTCCTCCATATTCCGCATCCGGGAAGTAGATGCCAACTTTTCCGGCCACTTCAAGATCTTGAGCATCATCCGATTGCATCAATCGCGCGAGATAGTAATGGTTGGCTAAAGCAACGTCACAGAGTCCGGCAGCAACGGCTCTGATCTGATCTGTGTCGCCGCCTTGCGGGTCACGAGCAAAATTGTTGACCAAACCTTCGGCCCACTCTTCCACACGCTCCTCTCCATGGCTTTCAATCAAAGACGCTACCAGCGATTGGTTATAAATATTGTTGGACGAACGAACACAAACCCTGCCGTTCCACTTTTCCTCTGCAAGATCAAGATATCCGCGTAAATCGGCGGGATCTACACTCTCTTTGTTGTAAATAATTCCACGAACTCTTTCTGATAATCCAACCCACATATCATCTACATCGCGAAACTGAGCAGGAATTACTTCATTCAGATATTCCGAATTGAGAGGCTGAAGAACTCCGGCTTCCTTGGCTCTCCAAAGTCTGCCAGCATCAACGGTTATTACTACATCTGCGGGACTATTTATCCCTTCATTGCGCATCCGCTCAATAAGTTCATCACTTGAGCCTTCAATGAGATTTATTTCTATACCTGTCTCTTCCGTAAACTGACTGTAGAGTTCAAGATCTGTATCATAATGGCGAGAAGAGTAGATGTTCACTTCATCCTGATCACTGCAAGAAAAAAATAGCAGTGCAGAGACGATAAGTACCATGAGCTGTTTCATGACGTAATTGCTGTCTTTTTGTGTTAAAAATTAATTTAGATCAATTCTAAATAGATAATCACTCAGAAGCAACCCCGGATTTTGATAAAAGTTGTAAGGATATGAATTCAAATGCTATAACCAATAAAGGCCGATGATACCGGCCTTTATAGAATTGGATAGAGTGATATTGCCGTTAAGCGGTTTCTGCACTCAGTGTCTCTTCCATTACCCGTTTCTGGATATCGTGCGGAACAGGTCCATACTCGTGAAATTGACGCGTATAGGTGGCACTTCCCTGCGTCATCGATTTGAGCCGTGTTGTGTATTTATCCAGCTCCTGCAGCGGCACAATCGCCTTTATTTTCTGAATTGATCCTTCTGAATCCATTCCCAGAATCTGGCCGCGGCGTGAGCTCAAATCACTCATCACATCTCCCATATAATCAGCCGGAAGCGTCACTTCAATTTCATAGAGCGGTTCCAGTAGCTGTGGCGATGCCTGGAGAAACCCATCTTTAAAAGCCATCAGCGACGCCGTTTTAAATGCTGCCTCATTCGAATCCACCGAGTGCATCGATCCATCATAAACCGAAACCCTTACATCCCGAACCCGGCAACCGCTCATCGGTCCGTTCTCCATTTTTTCCATGATCCCTTTCAAAATAGCAGGCATAAAACGGTTATCAATCACACCGCCAACAATGCAGTTTTGAAACACAAGCTTTCCACCCCAATCGAGGGTAATCTCCTGCACATCCCGAACATTCAGATCTTTTCGGTCCGGAATTCCTTCGTACCAGGGCTCAATAGATAGATAAACTTCAGCAAATTGCCCGGCTCCACCACTCTGTTTTTTGTGCTTATAATGAGCATCTGACCTCTTTGTAATTGTCTCGCGATATGGAATTCGCGGAGTGATGAATTGAACATTGAGGTTAAACCTGTTTTGAAGCTCGTGAAGAATCACATTAAGATGCTCTTCACCCAGCCCGTGTAATATTGTTTGCTGTAGCTCCTGGCTATGTTCTACCCGTATTGACGGATCCTCCTTCTCTATTTGATGAAGCGCATTGCTGAGCTTATCCTCTTCCCCCTCATTGAGAAGCTGAAGGGCAACCCGTATTGTTGGTTCCGGATATTTAATCGGTTCAAATTCTACATCAGAGGATTTTCCGGCAATCGTGTCGCCAGACATAACCCCTTTCAGCTTTACGGTAACACCAATGTCACCGGCCTCCAGGGTAGAGACTTCGGTTCGTTTTTCTCCCTGTGGAACGAAAAGTGAGCCCAGCCGAAGAGAATCCCCGGTTCGTTTATTAACAAGATCCATTCCGTGCTCAATGGATCCATCCATCACCTTAAAATAGGTAAGGTCCCCGACATGATTCTCTGAAGTGGACCGGAAAACAAACATTGCCGGGTCTCCATCCGAATGAACACGATGAACGTCACCGGATTTCAGAGGGAGTTCCCTCTCGGTTGGGTCCGGAGATACATTGCTGATAAACCCCATTAATCGCCCGGATCCCATATTTCGATCTGCTACTGTGCAGAATAGTGGAAAAATATCCCGGTTCAGCATTCCAATTTTCAGCCCGTCCCGCATCTGATACTCATCCAGTTCGCCATGTTCAAAATAGAGATCGAGCAGGCTCTCATCATTTTCGGCAATGGTTTCCACAAGTTCGTTGTGCAGAAGTTCGGCCTGAGATTTCAGCGACTCGGGAATGGGCAGTTTGTCGGGCTTTCCTCCCGCTTCAGGGAATTCATACATGGTCATTTTCAGTACATCTACAATGGCGTGAAAGTCATCGCCTTCACTGTAAGGAAACTGAACAATAACCACTCCTCGCCCAAATCGCTCTTTGGCCATGTCCACGGTTTTCTGAAAATCAGACTGCTCGCTATCCAGTTTGTTGGCCACAAGGATCGTTGGGAGCTTTCTGCGTTCAGCGGCTTTCCAGAACGCTTCCGTACCCACCTCAACACCATATTCACTGTTTAGCACAATCATGGCAGAATCAGCTACATGCAGCGAATCCGACACGTGTCCCCAATAGTCCGGGGTACCGGGTGTATCAAGCAAATTGATTTTGGTCCCCCGCCAGTCGAGATTGAGAACTGATCCAAAGATTGATTTCTGTTTCTCCTTTTCCAGTGAGTGGTAATCAGACAGAGTTGATTTCTTTTCAATTGAACCTCTTTTATGTGATGAACCCGATTCGAAAATCATGGTTTCGGCGAGTGTGGTTTTACCGGATCCCGCATGCCCCATCAGAGCAACATTTCGAATCTTACCGGTAGGATAGTTCTTCATATAAACTCCTCTTTTTGTGATTAATCCGGACAGCCGGCTTGTTTGTTCTCTCGTCGGCTTTACCGATTATGTTTTCCAAACTTCTCTTCGCTATCTTTCTCCTCTTAATTTATAAGGCTTCAGTTTGAAATCAATATGAAAAAAATTCTTTTACTGCAGACCGGCGGTACGATTGCCATGCAATTGGAGAGCGGAGGCCCCGAACTGGATTCGGAGAGCTGGAATGAACTCCTGCACAATGAAATCCCTGAACTATCACAGATTGCCCATCTGACTACAGAAAATGTCTTTTTTGAAGACAGTTCGGACGTCAATCATACCCACTGGAAACTCCTCGCTGAAACCATCCAAAAAAATTATCAGAATTTTGATGGGTTTGTTGTCCTGCATGGAACAGACACAATGGCTTATACCACATCGGCACTCTCTTTTGCTTTGCAAAATTTAGGGAAGCCGGTCATTTTTACCGGAAGTCAGGTTCCAATGAGTAATCTGCGAAGTGATGCCCGCCGAAATCTGGTAAATGCCGTAGAACTCTCCACCTTTCCTATACCCGAAGTAGCGATCTGTTTTAATGATCACCTTTTCAGGGGAAATCGGAGTACCAAAATGAGTATCGGTGATTTTGACGCATTTGCATCCCCAAATTTTGAACCGCTTGCTGAAGTTGGACTGGAAATAAAACTTTCACAGCACATTCTAAAAAAGGAAAATAATCTGATCTGTTCACCCATATTCAGAGATGATCTTTTTGTTCTGAAGCTACACCCTAATCTGAAACCTTCCTTTTTAGATTGTCTTGATCTGGATCACATTAAAGTTTTGGTTCTGGAAGCGTTTGGGAGCGGGAATATGCCGATAAAAGGAGATTACAATTTGCTGCCTTTTCTTGATAAATGCAGAGACCACGGCGTACATGTAATCATTACGTCTCAGGCGGCATATGATTCGGTTACTCTCGATCAATACTCCAGCGGGCGAGAAGCAAAAAGACGCGGAGCACTCAGCGCCGGCCCCATGACCATGGAGGCCACCGTAACCAAAGCTATGTTTCTGCTTGGCCTTGGTTTTAATGAGCAGGAATTCCGAACCAAATTCGAGGCAAGCCTATCCGGGGAAAGGTAACAACCTCGCCTGTCGACTTCCTCAAAACATGAAGTTTCAGCTCATCACTTTCAGTTGACCGGCGAATATGAACCCAACACCTTTTCCCTTCAACCCGACCGTCGAAAAATGCAATCGACAGTCGGGGTGGAATTCCTCACACTTCTATCTTCTCATTTTTATACATTAACGTTAATTGGAATTGAGCAGATACCTTTAAAAAATCGAATCTATCGTATGATCTTTATTTTTGATGTCGAAACCATTCCGGATTTTGAATTTCTTCGCAGGGTGTTAAATCAGCCCGATCTTGAAGACGAGGAACTGCTTCAACAAGCAAGCGAGGAACTCACACGAAACAATAGCGGATTTCTGCCACCGATGTACCACAGAATGGTATCCTGGGCCGGACTTTGGGTCGATAACGGCGGTAACCCGGTTCAAAAAGCTGCTTGGAATGGAGAAGATGAAAAGGCAGGTCTGCAGGCTATTTTCAACACTCTGCTGACGTACAAAGATTTCGGTTTGGTACACCATAATGGCCGCGGTTTCGATCTGCCCCTTCTCACCTATCGGGCTATGAAACACAACATGCAGATACCGGTCCGCCTAAACCACTACGACATCCGATACCGTTTCAGCAAGGAAAATGTGGATCTGATGGATGAGTTCAGTAATTACGGAGCCAGCTCCTATCCTAAACTGAAACATCTTGGGTATCTGATTGATGTACCCTTCAAGCAAACAGCGGAGGGAAATGAAGTACTGGCAATGTATCGTGAAAAGAAGCTGGCCGAAATCGAGCACTACTGCTACGAAGATGTCATGGCTACCTACATCGTCTGGTTACGGATGAAATACACAGTGGGTGACATTCCTGAAGAACAGTTTACCAACCTGAACGAACGTGCACTCAGTAAACTGAAAGAGATTCAGACCGGCTGACATCGGACAAATTTACATCCTCACCACTCTACGGATAGTCTTCCAAATCCTCCATCAAAGCGGCTGCCCGGTTCTCTTGGATACCCAATGCCGGACTGCTTATCCTGATCTATATCGTAAGAGACACCGGCTAAGAAATGAAATTTTTCATTCACCCGATATCCGATTGTAAAGGTTAACCGATCATTTCTGTTTCTGACGGTAGGATACACTCTTCGAAAATCGAGATTTCTGACTCCATTATCGGGATGGGGATCCCCTTCGGGATAGCGATAATCCGCATGAAACTCCAGACCGAGCTGAATCCCCTTTCGATCGGAGCCATACAGAATTCTGCTCTTCATTTTCAATCTCTGTTCAACAAAATGGAAGGGTTGTCTGCCTACATTACTGTAGTTTGGAGCCAGATCACCGGGTACGGTCTCCCCTTGCAGACTGTCCACATTCCGTTCGAGCCACATCCACTGTTCTGCACTGAAGTTTCTGTACGTTCCCGTCACAAAAAAACCTCCCCGATCGCTGTACTGCCGATTGCTAAAATCCTCAATAAAATCTGAACCCGGAACCGGCTGACGAATCAGTTTTGAAAACCTTCGCTGATAGGTGACACCAATCAAACCGAACGGATGGCTGTATTGAGCGAGTGCTCCCAGATAGTGAGCCCACTCTTCATCAGAAAATATTTGACCCGGATCGGATGTAGAGCGCACCTCTTTCTCTAATTTTGTCTGGATGCCGGCCAGAATTTCTGCTTTGAAATTTCCAATTTCAGGCGAAACAATTTTGATGTTATAAAGAAAAGGATGTTTGCCGTATTCATAAACGAGTTCGTAACGGTCATTCCACTCGTTGTCGCTTCCTTCAGCCAAGTCCTGCACAACGCCTGCACCCCAATCCATCCATGTAAACCCGGCATAGATCATTCCATTTTCGATGTCGCCATATTTGTAATATAGCGTTATGTCGAGATCACTTTTATCCCGGCTAAGCGTGTGTTCTGCACCTATTTGATGACGGTTTTTTAGCTGATATTCATATCCCAAACGAAACAGAAACCGGTCTGTACGCAAATTCTCTTCATGAAAACCATCAACCTTAACAAGATGGCGATCCCCGGGACGGTAGTTCATCTTTATCTTGTTCTCAATGGCAAAATTGGTCGCATTCAGGCTGCCAACAGAAAGCCGGTAGGCTTGATCAGCCGTGTGCCATCGGTAATCATCCAAGTAGGTATATCGGTACGTGAGGAGGTCAATTTCGTGTTCCGGACTCATTGGATTGATGGTTCTCCTGAAAAGTCCGCGGTTGTAATGCGTGGCTCCGAAATTGTGGCTGCGATCGAGCATAAAATTGAGGGTTCTCTGCTCCCACTCTATCAGTGTGGCAAACCCGCTACTCTGTTGTGCATGTAGCGAGTCCCTGCTGTTTACAAATAACATCAATAAAAATATCGCAAATAGAGTATATCGATTTGTTCTCATATCTACTTTTAATTCCATCCCATCTCTCCATTAGATAATACGAAACCTTCACTCTTGATAAAACTTATCATCTGATCGTATCAATTCTGTAATTTCACTCCTTATTCAGATATATTTATCCAATTTGGATTGACCTTTATTTCGGACAACATTATCTTTAATAAAACTTCAAGATTTTATGAAGCAGTCCATTGGTTCCATATTCCTCACGCTCACCCTGCTCTTCTCCATGACGGAGATCAGCAAGGTTGCTATTGTGGGGTATTCGCTGTTTACCGATGGAGAAAAAGTCGCACATTTTTGTACCTGTATCGGATGTTCTCACGATACGAATAGCGGAACGGAACACTGCGCCATCGATATGGAGATGGACAAGAGTCATGATTCATCACACAGCGCGGAGAAGCACGGCAGCGAAGAAAAGCCGGCTCATTGTGATATGACTCAAACCGCCAGCGGTGAATCTGTCTGCGGGTGCCAGAAAGGCGCGCCCGGCCAAATGCACATCCTGTTCAATACGCTGGACAAGACTGCTTTACTTGCCGAATCCGGCAATGCTAAACTGATTTTTGACAAACGATTTTTTAAACAACTTCATCAGTCAAACCTCTCCTTCTTTCAAAAAGATATTTTTCATCCTCCACAAAGCTAATTCATCCATCCTCAAAACTTCAGCAAAAAAAAAGGGCTGAAGTAATATCAAACAACTATTTAACAGCTTTTAATTTTTGACGGGCTCATCATTCCGCAGTTGGGATCGGTGGATCTTTCCGTCAAAACTGGAAGCCATTCACTAACATATTCAAGAATGAATTATGTCTTTATTAAAATTCTTTATTGTCCTGTTTCTGCTCCCCATGTTTGGAGTTGAAGCTGCGACAACCCCATTATCTGATGCTATCAATCAACAAAACAACAGAATCATATCCGGATTAATCCTCTCGGCTGATGACCTTCAGCCGGTAGCGGGCGCTCATGTTCAAATAGAGAGTGAACAGCTTTCTGCAGTTTCTGATGAACATGGTCAATTTTCGTTAACCGTAAGCGAAAATCTTACTGAAGCAACCGTGCGGATCACTCATATCGGTTTTCGTCCGTTAACAAGATCACTCTCCCAAAGTGAACTCTACTCCGGAGATCCACTTCATTTTAAGCTCTCACCGGCCTCTGAAATGATGAGTCCGATCACCGTTCTCTCACACCGGGTGATGAACTCACCCTCAAACCGTATGGGAACAGATCAAGCAGCATCTTTACCCATCGATTCGGGACAGTTTCTACGAGATGCGGGCAACGCATCGGGAATCCGAAAAGGCGGTTTTGGTATCGATCCTGTTCTCCGAGGGTTGAGCGGGAGTCGACTGAATGTACGCTTGGACGGATTGACTGCAACGGCTGCGGCATGTCCAAACCGTATGGACCCGCCAACCTCTCACATTCGCCTGAGTGATATAGAGAGGGTTGAAATTCATCGCGGGCCACACGCCTTAAAGTATGGTCCTTCGTTTGGCGGAACCGTCAATTTTGTGAGTCACCCGACACCTGATTACATCGATTTTGGAATGAACGGAGACGTTAGAGCCGGGTTTGAAAGTAACACCAATCACAGAAAAACCGATGCCCGGCTTCAGGGTGGAACCGATATATGGAACTTTCTGCTGAGTGGTGGACTCTCCTCAACCGGTAACTACACCGGGGGTAACGGACAGGAAGTCGCCTCCGGGTTTGAATCGTATGATTACGGTATTGAAGGCGGGTTACGTATCGCACCTTCACATCGAATCACAGCAGGTTGGTCTCAATCCTTTATCAGAGACGCCGATTTCCCTGCTCTAATGATGGATATGGCTGTAGATGACACCTACAAGTTCAAAAGCGGGTACGAGTGGAAACCGGCTCAGAATGAGTCTGTCTCTTCGCTTGAACTAAACGGATACTGGAGTCTGGTGGATCATGAAATGAATAACCATGACCGCTCTTCTTTCGAGATGAGGGATGCTGTTGCTCTTGCCGAAACAGAAACATACGGTGTACACGGATCCTTCAAAGGTCTTTACGAGTCCGGTTCGTACACCATTGCGGGTGGGTTCGATCAGCTCGATGTGACCGGAACCCGCTATGTAGACATTAAAATGGGGCCACAGGCCGGAAGTAGCATGACCTATAACCTATGGCAGGATGCCGAGGTCTTTAACGCGGGTCTGTATGCAGGTATTGAACATTTTATCGACCAGTGGACGCTATCTGCCGGATCACGATTGGACCTGAACCGGGCGGACTCAAATGATCCTGCTCCACGTTTTGCAGGACTTGATAACCGTTCAGAACATCTCAATCTTAGTTTGAGCCTGGGGGTTACACGTCAAATCAGTTCATCGACCAGTATGGGACTCTATCTGGGCCGGGGTGTTCGCAGTCCTGACGTAACCGAGCGCTTCATCAACTACCTAACCATTGGCCGAGACAGTTATGAGTATGCCGGCAACCCGGATTTGGACCCCGAAGCCAACAATCAGGCCGACCTGGTCATCAAATCAAACCTGGGACGTTTTAACGTTGAATCGACACTGTTTGCATCCTATATGACAAACTACATATCTGCAGTCATCAACCCCGACCTGACTCCTGTAGGAATGGGCGCCCCTGGAGTTCGTGAGTTTGATAACCGGGGAGATGCTCTTTTTACAGGATTTGAACTGGGCTTTCAATATCAATTCTCTGAAAGCTGGTCAGCCGGTTTCAACAGCTCCTACACGTATGCCGAATACACAGATTCAGGTGAGGCTGTAGCGGAAATTCCACCACTTGAAACCACACTACAGTTAAATGGCTCTATGTTGTCAGGAAAGATATTCCCGGTACTGAACATTCGAAGAGTATTCCCGCAAACACGCTATAATGAAGAGTTTGGGGAAAACCGGTCACCGGGATTCTGGTTAACAGACATCACCTTTGCCTCTCCACTGATTAACGGAGTTACGCTCTCGGGCGGTGTTCGCAACCTGTTCGATGAAAATTACTACGAACACCTGAATCGTCAGTTTAACACCATGGAGAATCCATCCGGCGGCTACTTGCCGGAACCCGGACAACGGTTCTTTGCAGAGGTTAGCATTCGGTTCTAAGCTTTCGCATTATTATAAAATCAAAACCCCGCATCGAAACAGTTCGGTGCGGGGTTCCATTTTGTCACAAAATCTTTAAAAAAATACTTTCAATCAGCCTTCAAAAACTCCACATTTTCAGCCCGTCCGGTTGTCACTAAAAAGCCCGCGATTTCACCGTTCTCATCCCTAAAAAACTCAAAATCCCACGATCCTGCTTCCCAAACATCTCTTTCAACCTCGTTCATTCTACCATTTGGGCTCAGCCTTCTTTCTAAATGCAGATTACCATCTTCTACCTTCAACAGATACTCAGCAGGAAGCTCATCATTCACAAATCGACCTGTATATTCACTGAGGTAGTTTTCAAACTGTTCCTGAAGAATAAAATCTGCGATATCGCCATTCAGTGAGCCGGGGTCTGCATCACCGCGATTGCAAACCGTAACCATCGAATATCCCGCATCAGGATATCGGGAATAGTGTGTTTTGAATCCTTGAAAAGATCCGCCGTGATTAACATTTCTGACCCCTTTTCGATCCTCCATACGCAGCCCCCTTCGGTACGGAATCTCCTCACCACCGGCAAATGAAGGGGCCAATAAACTCTCCTTCAGTTGATTAGCTTCATCTTGTGAAATACCGCCTTCCCAGCTCAAACTTCCATTCCAAAACTGCTCCCACTTCTCCCAATCCTGAAGGGTAGTGTAGAGTCCGCCGCCACCTACACCCTGAAAATTACCGGGGTATGATCGCCGGATGTTTCCACCGGATACCTGGTAGCTGATCGCACGGTTTGGAATAATTAAAGTCCGGTCGTTGTGAAAATGAGAAGCATTCATGCCAAACGGTTCAAAGAACTCTTCATGTACAAATTCGGGAAAACTCAATCCGCTTATCTCCTCAACCAGATAAGCCAGCAGAGAGTACCCGCTATTGGTGTAGGAGTAGTCCGATCCCGGCTCAAACATTAACTCCTCCCCTTTTTTGATCACTTCAATGTAATCCTCAAGATCCATCACGTCGTTAATATCCATCCCGCCAATTCGCATCAAACCGTAAATATCAGGCAGACCAGAGGTGTGATTAAACAAGTGATGTACGCGAACTTCCGATGCCCATTCCGGCCACTCCTCAACATATTCGCCAACCGGAGCATGTTCGTCGAGCTCGCCGCGAATAATCAACAGCTGAGCCGCAGATGCGGTAACATGCTTCGATACAGACGCCATATAAAACCGGGTGGAATCACTGATTTCTATTCCGTAGTCGAGATTTGCAATACCATATCCTTTGTTAAAAATTGACTGACCGTCTTGAAATATGGAAACCGCACAGCCGGGAATTTCATCTCCGTCGTACTGCGAAAAAATTTCATCCACTCTATCATTCAGTCCATTAGAAACCGTTTGAGCGCAGAGAATATCCGTATGGATTGAAGCGAGCAGTACCGCTATCAGTGAGAGTTGTAAATATCGTTTCATAGGTTTGATCTGTCAGTTCTTTCGTTCAAAAGTTATGTTGGCCGTTCGACCGGAACTCAGTTTCATCGACTCGATTCCATTCCCGTTTCTGATAAATTTGACGGAAAATCCTCCGGCCCTGAATTCATCATTTCTGCTCCAGCTCAACTCCTCTTTTTGGCGTAACCCTCTCAGCAAATATAGTTTACCGTCCTCGCTTATCACATCAAATGAGGTGCGAAATGAGTCATTGTGGTACTCTCCAACATACTCGTTGAAAATTTCCGAATAAGCGTCTCGGAGATACACATCAGCCACTTCACGAGAGTGCGCTGCCGGGCTGATATTACTTCTGTTACAAAAAACGATAATCCCGAGCTCATAGTCAGGAAAGTGCATATAGTTGGTCCGGAATCCCATATAGTTCCCGCCATGCCCAAACGTGTCGATTTTCCGGTACTCACTTAACCGAATGCCGGCTGCATAATCCATCTCTGTACCATCATTAAATACTCCAACACTTAACATCTTTTCTCTGAAATTCTCCAGGTTCGACCGATTCTCCAAAAAATTGGCGTCCCATTTGGCAAAATCTTCAATCGTTGTAAAAAGACCGCGTGCACCTACCCGATCAAGGTTATCGCGGTAGAAACGACCGACTCCATTTCCTGTGGGCCGGTAGCTCTCTGCCCTGTTTTTTACAATCATTCCGGTATCATCATGGAAGTGGGTATCATCCATCCCAATCGGATCAAAAAAGTGCTCTTTGGTATATTCCCGGAGTGTTTTACCCGTCAAATTTTCAACCAGGACAGACATTAAAAAGTAGGTGCTGTTGCTGTAGTTGTACTTGGTGTTAGGCTCTGTGTTCAACCGGCTAATTCGGGTAAGCAACTCAAACGTCGCCTCCGGTGTTGTGGTATTATCCAGCCCCACATCATTGAGTGCCAGTAAACTGAACAGATCCCTCATTCCGGAGGTGTGATGAATCATTTGCCGGGAAGTAATGGGAATTTCATAATCCGGCAGTTCGGGTATATATGTCTGCAGGTTCTCATCCAGGTCAAGTAGTCCCTCCTGCTCCATCATCAACAGGGCTGCAGCTGCAAACTGTTTAGAGATGGAAGCAATCATAAATTTTGAGTCGGGCTGAATTGGAATTCCATAATCCATGTTGGCCATTCCATAACCTTTTGAATAGATCAGACTACCCTGATGTGTTACGCCCAATGCACATCCCGGTGTATCAATCGTATAGTCAGAAAAAATTGAATCCACTTCAGCCGTATCGACCCGGCTAAAATCAATAGGAACACTCTGTGCATTAAGGTTAACAGATAAGGAAGTAAAGAGTAGAGTTGCTAATAATACCTTGAGCAGACTGTTTATCATGTTTTATCTCTTCTTGGTTAGCAGGCCGACAATTACCACAAACACCACAGACCCGATGATTGACCATATAATCGGGAAGGAGCTGCCAGCAATATTAACATTAAAAAGTTCAGGCAATCCTATCTGTTCACTCATCCAGCTGCCAAGCAGTGCCCCGATAAATCCAACGACAATGGATACAACACACCCGCCACGCGAGTAGCCGGCAATGGCCTGTCCGATTGAACCGCAAACACCGGCAATTAATAGCAGCAGTAAAAATTCTAAAAATCCCATTGTTTTCTCCTTTATAATTGATGTTTACAATGAATTCTACCAAAAAGAGCAGGAGTTACTGCCCCATGACTACACCTTCACGGCGCGGATCTGCACCACCAAAATAACCATCTTCCGTTACCTGAATGGCCTGAATACCGCTTGTCAGCGACTGTTCCCTTACCTCATGCCCTCTGTCTATGAGCGCCTGAATAAACTCTTCGGAAAACCTCTCCTGTTCAAGAACAGACGCGCTGTTGTAGTTGGCAAAATTTGGGAGGTTAATTGCATCCTGTGCATTCAGATCCCACTCATACATGCCAAGGATCGTTTTGGCCACATAGTGGATGATTGCTGCTCCACCGGGTGAACCCACACTTGCCAGAATTTCCCCTGACTCTCTATCAAAAATAAGCGAGGGGCTCATACTTGAACGGGGACGCTTATTAGGCTCAACCCGGTTGGCCATTGGGTTTCCATCCTCATCCACCGGGCTTAAAGAGAAGTCGGTAAGTTCATTATTAAGAATAAAACCGCCCGGCAGGCCGGTTCCGCCGTCACTCATAATTCGACTGCCAAAACCGCTCTCAATGGTGGTCGTCATCGATACCATATTCCCTTCACGATCCACGATACTGATGTGACTTGTACCGCTCTCGGGCTGATACGGCTGAACTCCAAGCATTGCCTGCATTTCTCCGGGGTTCCCAGGCTCTGCCGTACCCATACTCTGTTCGCCAACCAGTTCCGCACGAGATGCTAAATAGTCCGAGTTTACAAGGCTATTCCAATCACCTGCGGGAGCTTCCACAAAATCCCAGTCGCCGATATATTTATTCCGATCGGCAAACGCCAGTTTTGCAGCTTCCAAGTAGTTGTGCATCCAAGCCGGCGTCATCAACCCGTTTGAAAAGTCAGATTCGGTGGGACCCAGATGCTCCAGGATACCCAAAATTTGCATGACAGCGAGATGGCCCGACGATGGCGGCGGAAATCCACATATGTTATAGTTTTTCCAGTCATTGCAGAGTGCTACGGTTTCAAAATCCATGGCTGGATAGTTCGCAATATCCTCTATTGTCATATTGCCCGGCCGCTCATGAGCCTGAATCCGATTTACGATATTTTCTGCAACAGCTCCTTCATAAAATGTCTGAATGCCTTCACTTGCTACATTTCTGAGAATTTCGGCCAATGCCGGGTTTTTCAGATTATATCCGATTTCCCGGGCATCCCCGTTTTCATCATAGTAGAACTGAGATGCGATATCATCTTCCCTGAATGATTGGTCCGATTCGAGAAGTTCGTGCAGCCGCGGACTCAATTTAAATCCATTTTCGGCCAATGTAATCGCCGGTTCAAATAGTTCACTCCACGGGAGAACTCCGTGCCGTTCATGGGCTTGTTTCAGCATGGCGATGGTTCCGGGAACACCCACAGATTTGCCGCTTCTAACGGCATCCCGGAACGGCATAGGATCGCCATTCTCATCTAAAAAATGGTTTTCATCTGCTGCAGAAGGCGCCGTTTCCCGGCCGTTATAAGCATGAACACTTTCACCATCCCAGTTCAGCAGAAATGCACCGCCTCCGATTCCACTGGATTGTGGCTCAACCAGGGTCAGTACCATCTGAACAGCAATAGCAGCATCCACCGCAGATCCACCCGCTTGAATAATCTGGTACCCGGCATCTGTTGCGAGCGGATTCGCAGCAGCTACGGCAAATTCATTCGTTGCCCAGCCCGGTTTATCCGTGTAGCCAGTGCTCATTTCAGGCTGTTCCGGAATTGAATAGGTTACCCTGCTCTCCTCGGCTGATTCACACCCGAGAAATATCAATAGAGACAATAAAACGAAAAAAATTGTGGCAGCGGCAGTGCGTAACGGATCGAGCATGTGGTGGTAGATTATAGGTTTTCAAATTGTAAGTAAGTGATTGCAGCCTCAAATATGACATTTCAAAACTCTATATACAAACCGTAAACCAAAACCGCTGTTCTTTTTTAAACGTTTTTACGGAAAGACTGCTCAGGACAGCAGTGACAATACGAATTGTGACACATATAAGGAATGTGCCACGAATCGATATTCATATTAAGGCCATACAGACCAGGGAATTCTGGAGAGCATCAGAATAAGACCAAGTCCGTAAAAAATAATGATCGTGCGAAATCTTCGGGCATCATCACCGGGCTTTTTCGCTTTAATATATCCAACCGATACCAGTACAATGGCTATAATCATGGTTAGCGGATGCTCCAAAATGTAGAGTCTGCTAAGAGATTCTGACATCGCTTCGCCGGAAAAATTAGAGAGCCCAACCGGTGAGAGCACATAGAGAACTAATCCGATCAGAAGTTGAAGGTGAGTGGCAATAAATCCGATGAGCGCAATTTTCCGGACCTTTTCAGTGAATGATTTCTTTCCGACAAATTGAATCGTTACATAGATAATCGAAAAAACAAGTGCAGCCAGCAATACATAGGCTAAATATGAGTGTAGATGTTTAAAACCTGTATACATTTGAAATGGGTTTGGGTTTGAGCTTTCGTGTAGTATAACCTGTTCATGTGGTCAACGTTCCACGATTTCTTGGAATTACAACAATCAGCGGAACGGCCGGGTGTATTTACTTTGGGAATATCACGTTAAAAGGTTCGATTTACAAACAAAATCGGTTCATACAATTCTGTTCGGATCGCTGTAATCCGGAATTTCCCCCCTGTACCTGAAAATTCGCTTAATCCATTTCACCAAAGTTTCAGACTGATTCCTGATATACCACTGATCAGCTGCACGGCGCGCGCCCAGTCCATAGCTTGGATAAGGATGAATCGTGTCGGCAAAATCCCGGAGCGACACACCATTTTTCATAGCCAGTGCATATTCTGAAATGATCTCGCCTGCATGAGCTCCAACCACAGATGCTCCCAAAATCTTACCGCTCCACTTCTTGGCATAAATTTTTATCAAACCGTTTGTATTACCGTCTGTGATTGCCCGGTCGATTTTGCTGAATGGAAACCGGTAGGTCTCAAAATCCACCCCCTGTCTCTTCAGATCTTCTTCTGAAGAGCCAATATGAGCCAGTTCGGGATCGGTGAAAGTAGCCCACGGAACATGCTTATGATCAATTTTCATGGGAACTTTTATAAGTGCATTGGTAACCGCAATTTTCGCCATATGCTCACTCATGTGCGTAAGTTGATAACGGCCGGTCACATCTCCCGCTGCATATATATGGCGCAAATTTGTTCGGCATCTGTCATTTACGTCAATCCCCTTCGCTGAATGGTTGATCCCGGCATTCTTCAAGTTTAGATCGGACACATTGGCTCTGCGGCCGGTTGCCATGAGGAGTGCCCGGCATTTTACTTCTCCGGCTACCCCTTTTTGCTCATAATGAACTGTAATTTCTGCCCCCTTCTGATCCACTTTTTGAATGGAACTGCCTAACACGAATTTCACCCCCTCTGCTTCCAAACTATCTCTCAATATCGCTGCAAGTTCAGGGTCATCTTTCAGCATGATCCGATCCTCTATATCCAGGACCGTAACCTCTCTCCCCAGCCTCACAAAACTCTGCGCCATTTCACAGCCAATAGGCCCGGCACCGATAATCGCTACTGAGTCAGGAATATCATTGATTTCAAACAGGGAGTCGTTGGTCAGATAATCAACATCATTCAATCCCGAAATATCCGGTACAAAAGCGGATGAACCGCTGCAGATAAAAAAATACTTTGATGTAACTTCTCGTACAGTTCCGTTCTCAAGTTGAATTTCTACGATGTGCTGATTTTTAAAACTCGCTGCCCCGAAGACGACCTCAATTCCCATCTCTTCATAAATCTCCGGGCGATCGGCATCCTCATACACCTCAGTACGAACATCATCCACATGTTTTAAAAGTGTTTCCAGATTGATATCCTCTATAGAAATATCTACACCAAACCGGCTGCTCTTCTTAGCTTGATGGACTATAGAAGCCGCTTTGATCAATGTTTTACTGGGAATACATCCTGTCCAGGTACAGTCGCCGCCAAGCCGATCTTTTTCAATCATCATGGTTTTGGCTCCAAAGTTTGCGGCAATTCCGGATGCGGTCAGCCCTGCCGCTCCTCCCCCAATAATCACTGCATCAAAATCATATTTCATCATCAACCCTGTTTAATTTTCCTTTTACTTTTTTCAATGTTGACCATCCGCCATAAAAAAGCATCCCAATCACAAGTAGGTACACCCACCACGGCACATTTTCACCGGCTATCATAAGATAGAGATAGGCTGAAACAAAAAAGAATGACGCGCTCAGAGCCGGAATCACTAAGTTTTTATCCTGCCGAAAGTTTTTCACAATCCAGGCAACAGAAAGTGTAAAAAAAGGAATGGCTCCAACATAAATTGCCCCAAAAATAATGGGATTCACCCCATAGGCATCACCCAGGATGAGAAACCAAATCTTCACTTCATTCAAATATTCCATACGGCTTACTCTATCTGCTAAATATTATCGGGCCCTTAAAAGCTATTCAAATAATTGCTTTTTATACACGTTTACATGTTGAAACAACAAATCTAAAATTTCATTTGATCGATTCATCTTTTAGAGTGTATATTCGAATACACACTTAACTACCACACACGATTGGATAAACAAAGAGTTCTCATATCGCTATTTTTTGGACTGATCCTTCTGATTGGAACGGGACTGTCGTCTTCTCATTTCCATATCGACAACTACTCTGATTCCGAAACAGTTCATCAACTCGTCGAAGACGATTTTCAGTGTGTTATCTGTGGATCCGTGTTTAAATTCAGTCCGCAAACCGGTATTGAGTCAGAAGTTATTGTTTCATCCACACCGGTTAGATTCGTTCATAACAGTATTTCTTACACTTCAGTCACCTACCCTTCTTACGACGGCAGAGCTCCACCCGTTACCTTCTAATCGAGCATTACCGCTTTAACCATTTCTATAAACCTTTTCCTGCCTATGCGGGAAAAATCTATCTCAATCCCAAAACAGATAAATCATACTACTATGATTCGATCATACTTAATCCCCTTAACATTAGTAATTTCATTAATTTTTACTGCTGTATCTTGTGATTCAGACGATCATGACGATCACGGAGAAGTACCCGTTGGTTTTGTTCTTACAGCAAATGGTAATATGGTAGCCATGCAGGATAGCGGAACCCTTACTTACACAGCAGGCAGCACCATTCCTGTTCCACTGGGATCTGAAAACGTTGTCAGTATTGAGTTTATCGCTGATGATGGTGACCGATTCACTCCCGAAGGCAGCGAGTATAGCCTGGAGTACTCACTATCGGCAGATAACGTAATTTCTGTTGTACATCCGTTAAACGGTGATGAATGGAGTTTTCAGGTAACCGGTGAAAGTGAAGGTGAAGTAGAGGTAACTATTGATCTTATGCATGAAGGCCATTCAGATTTTGAATCACTGCCAATTTCGGTAACTGTGGTTGAAAATCAAGAATCATAATTCAACAGCATCAGCAATTCCTATTAATTTAATCGCATGAGAAATCTGTTAACTGCAGTTCTTCTCTCACTTTTTATGGCAATGAATGCAACCGGCCATCCCAAATCCACAGGGTCGGTTGCAGGATTTGTTATAGATTCAGAAACAGAAGAGCCGGTACCCTTTGCCTATCTCCACCTCGAAGAGATTAACCGAACCGGAACTACCGATCGGCACGGCTATTTCAAAATTCACAATGTTCCGGAAGGAGAATACAGCCTGTATGTACACCGAATCGGCTACTCAAGTAAAACTCAACGAATTGAAATTACTCATGGTGAAGAGACCAACATCACCATTGAACTGAACCCTACGGTTCTCTCCGGTCAAAGTCTTGAAGTAGTAGCTGAAGCCGGGGATATGAGAGGTTCAAATCTGGAGCATGCCTCCCTGAAAGTCACCGGAGCACAGCTGCGCGAAAGCCTTGGCACCACCCTATCCGAGACCCTTTCAAATCAGCCTGGTTTTGACCAGCGCACGATGGGCGCCGCACCGGCACGTCCTGTTATAAGAGGGCTTGGGGATGAACGTGTACTCATCCTGCAGGATGGCGAACGAACCGGAGATGTTTCCGGGGCTTCCCCCGATCACTCTGTAACTGTAGACCCAATGGGCGCCGACGAGATTGAAATTGCCCGCGGTCCCGCAGCACTTGCCTACGGATCAAACGCCATCGGCGGAGTGATAAATGTTGTCCGCAATCAGATCGCAAACAATAAACCATCCTCCATCAATGGCATGGCAACACTGCAGGGCGCAACCGTTAACAGCGGCCTTTCGGCAGCCGGAAGAGTAGCCGTACCCAAAAATGATTTTGTTATTAATGTAGATGTAAGCGGTCGATACGGAGCTAACTATCGATCGCCACTTGGCACCATCGAGAACTCAAATTATCTCACAACCAACAATGCAGTTGGAGTGAGCTACATCCGCCCCTGGGGATATAGCGGTATCGCTGCCTCAACGTTTATCTCCGGTTACGGTATTCCGCCCGACCCGGAAGGCGGCCACCCAAATGGTGTTGAAGTAGAGATGGAGAAGTATCAGGTTGAATCAAGAAGTGAATTTTTAATTGAAGATCACTTCTTCAAAATGGTTGAGAGCGGACTCTCCTATCGCTACTACCACCACAAAGAGTTTGAGTCAGACGAAACCGTTGGCACAGAGTACACAACCAATACGTCGAATGTTAATCTGAAAGCAACACACAGGAATTTTTCGGTTTTTAATGACGGTGTGATTGGAATCTGGGGTGAGTACCAGGATTACCAGGTACTGGATCGGTTCAATATTTTTGCAAACAGTTTTAGCGGTTCAGCCTACACCATACAGGAGGCAGATTTTGGGCCACTCCACCTGGAACTCGGTACCCGTTTTGATGCCGTAATTGCCAAGCCTGACCGTGAAAATCCGGATTCTAGAATCGGGCATATCCGTCAGCGGGAATTTTATTCATTGGCATCCTCTGCTTCAGTTATCTATAATCTCGGCGCCGGATTCTCTGTGGGATCCACGCTTCTGCACTCCTTCCGTGCTCCATCCATTGAAGAGTTATATTCTCAGGGCCCCCATTTGGCAGCCTACTCTTTTGAGATTGGAAATCCCGATTTAGACCCTGAACGCGGGCTTGCCAAGGAGCTATTTGTTCGATACCGCCGATCTAATGCAACATTTGAGTTAACAGCCTACCACAACGGTTTTCAGAACTACATCTACCCGAGAGATACCGGCCGGCAAAATATCTTCTTCCCTCGCCTCAACGACTATCAATATGAATCGGTGAGTGCTGAAATTTACGGACTGGAAGCTCAAACCGAATTTCAACTCACTTCAAATATTACATTCAACGGTTCAGCAAGTATGACGATTGGCCGACGCGATGTTTCTGAGGAGGAGCAAGAGAGCGGCAATTTTGAATCTGATACAACTCCCCTCCCGATGATCCCTCCGTTCTCCTTCAAAACAGGGTTAAACTACTCAAAAGATGCGCTCAGACTGGGTATGAACGTAAGGCACTCTTTTAAACAAGATCGCCTTGCTGAGTTCGAGACGGTAACGGATGCCTACACTCTGGTTGGAGCCACGGCCGAATACCGCCTGACATCCAGCAGCGGACTTCTGCACACAATTTCACTTCAGGGAAATAATCTGTTTGATACCACCTACAGAAATCACCTTTCACGACTTAAAGAGGTTTTTCCTGAACCGGGCCACAATGTGTCACTGCTATACAGACTCTATTTCTGATATAGAAAGAATAAATATCAAATTTAACTACAAACACACTGAATGTAATATTGATACTGTTCGATTATGATTACCAATAATTAGGACGTTAAAACAGCGGTAATACTTGCAGCAGGAAAAGGTAACAGGCTGTACCCCTATACAAAGGCGAAACCTAAATGCCTGGTAGAGATCAACGGAAAACCACTGCTTCGGGGCCTTTGAAAAACCCTGATTTAGTGATGTTTTAATGGTTATCTCATTTCGTGTTTTTGTATCTTGTAAGGGTATAAATACCAACGATATAATACCAGATTATGATCCAAAAAGACAATCAACGCACCCTGGCCGACCAGCTCTTCCATCCCGAAAAACAGAATACCAAAACAGCCGCTTTCCTGACCAGGATGGAATCGGTGATTGACTGGGGGCCTCTGGTGAAGATTATTGCCGGACTGGATCAAACTGGAACCAAAAAGGGCGGGCGGCCTCGCCATCATCCTATGCTGATGGTCAAATCGCTGTTTCTGCAACATTTTTATGGATTGAGTGCCCCACAGCTTGAAGAGCAGCTCAACGACCGCCTGAGCTTTCAGCACTTTGTTGGGCTCTCCCTTGGCAACAAAGCTCCGGACTTCACCAGCTTCTGGAAGTTCAAGGATGAGCTGGCCAAAGCCGGGCTGACCGATCGGTTGTTCGAAGAAGTAAACCGCCAGCTCAGCGGCAAAGGCTTTTTTGTGCGAAAGGGCAGCATCATCGATGCCACTATGGTGGAATCGACCAATCGAACCATCAAAAAGAAAAAGCAACAATCGCAGTCGGTTCAACAAAATCCGCAGTACGACAGCGATGCCCGCTCGACCAAAAAAGGCAATCGGTACTATTTTGGCTACAAAGGCCATATCGGGATGGATGCGGAAAGCAAGCTGATCAACAAACGGATTTTTAGCCCGGCCAATCACCACGACAGCCGGTATACCGAGCAGCTGGCAGATTTGAAAGCGAAGGCGCTGTTCGGGGATAAAGGCTACGCCGATGATCGCATTAAGAAGATGGCACGGGAGTTTGGGTGGTTTTATGGAATTCAGGATAAGGCGTATCGCAACAACCCGTTGAGCGGATCTCAGAAGAAACGCAATCGTAAATTTTCTCGTGTTCGTGCTGCCGTGGAACATCCCTTTGCCTGGATGAAGACGCAGTCAAAGGCGTTGAAAGCCAGTGCCCGCAGCCAGATCAAGAACGCCCTGATCTTCGACTTTAGCTGTATGTGCTGGAACCTGAAGCAGGCCGGGGTGCTGCTTGCCAGGGACCCTTGATGGGTGAGGTATGTCCGGGAGTGGCGAAAACGCCACAAATCGGACAAAATCGCCCCTTACATGGGGCTTGCAAAGCTCATTTTGAGTACGATGAGTACGATATGGATCAAAATTTTCGATATGTTCAGAAAAAAGCTTCAAAATATTAACACGAACAAAAACGGGTAGTTTTTAGTAGTCCCCGCTTCGTCATATGATTAAATGTCTTGAGGAGCACAAATTTGAAAATCTGATTTTGGTTACGGGGTATCTTTCGAATCAGATAGACAGCTTTATTCAATCAAATGATATCGATTTGAATATCCGGAGAGTTCATAACCCCGACTACTCTTCTACTAACAACATTTACTCTCTTTGGAAGGCATCTCCTTATATCAAAGATTCGTTTGTTTTAATTGGATGTGACTTAATATTAGAGCGCAGTGTCATAAAAAGCTTTAAATCTCCCAACAGAATTGCTCTTGACAAATTTAACCCTGATATACATAACGGTACAACCGCATCCGTTTGTAATGAAGGTTTTTTAGAGTATTTACATTTTAACAAACGGAAATGTGAAAAGACATCTACCTACGTACAAAACTGTAAATATCACATCATTTTGCTACCAAAATTGGCTTAAAATT
>NZ_MDWE01000025.1 GCF_001715195.1 Rhodohalobacter halophilus | reverse complement strand
TTTCGCTTCCTTCAGACTTGCTAATGGTTCAAGGCGTCACCCCTGCCCATAAGGGACTTTCACCCTCAAGATTTATGACTTACATTCATGTAAGCCAAGGCACCCATGCCGGGCACACACAAAGTGTTTCCTGCTGACCGGTTCAAAATTACTGTTCAATTTTAAGTTTATAGCCCGGCAGCACAAGCCATGAGCCGTTAAGTACCCTTCTAATCAGGCTGGTTCCAACTCTCCTTCTAATAGTTTTCCTATCTGCTTTTTTGATGTTCCAAGTCGAAGAAGTGCTTTGATCATCAAATCCAACGATATCCCAGGATCGCCGCCCTCAAGCTTAGCAATACGTGACTGGCTTGAACCGATTGCCCGGGCAAGCTGTTCTTGTGTCCATCCTCTTTTTGCACGTTGAGCTTTTACCAGTTTGCTAATGTCTAGTCGAATATCGATGTATGCTTCTTCTTCAGGCGTCAGTTCTAAGAAATCAGCAGCAGAGCCTACCCGATATCCTTTTTCTTCCAGTTTTTTTCGTTTTTTCTTTTCCATGATTAATTGTCTCCTAGTACTTTTTGTAACGTGCTAACCGCTTTTTGCACACATCGATTACTTTTTGCGGTGTTTTTTGAGTTTTCTTCGCAAAAACTTCCAGAATCACTATGGCATCTTCATCGAGGAAATAGATGATTCTCCAAGTTTTGTTTTGGTCATTTATGCGAAGTTCGTGGCAGCTATTACCAATCGATGGCATCGGCCTGGAATCGGGCAATTCTAGCAGTTCGCCTTTTTGTAGTCTTCTGAGAAGAAAACCGGCTTTTAATCTGGCATCAACAGAAAAAGGCGGTGTTTTCACTTTGCCTTGAATCCATACTAATGGTTTATCATTTTCAGACATGACTAAATATGTCGAAATTGACATAAACAAGCAATAGCTCAGTCAGGTACTTATTTGCAGCGCCGTTTTTCATCCTTGATTTCGGCATTGCATCTGCTCAAAATCTCCTGATGAAAAGCCTCGCTTCATCAACCTGCAGTGGGAGGTATTTTGCCTGACTTGATGTGATTGAAAAGATCCGGTATCACCTCCAGCGGGTAGCCGGAGTTGGTATTGATCATAATACTGATTCCCACACCATCATCTGGGGAAAATGCGATCTCGCTGCGGTAACCGTTTACATATCCGCCATGGTAAACAATCTTCTGTCCGTGATTATCAAGCACCCGCCAGCCCATTCCGTAATGTGACCGGTTAACGCCCTCCCAGTACCTGCTAAACCGCCGGTTGTTGATATTGGCGACCGGAACAGATATCTCATCTAGCGTCTTTTTGGAGACTACCTCGGGAATGTGACCGGTTAGCATTAGCAACCATCTGCCCATATCTGATGCCGAGGCATTAATCCCTCCAGACGAAACCGCGTTATAATATTTTTTAGAGATCGGAACAGAAACATGCCCGCGCGACCGGGAATGATACACATGAGGAAGTGCCCGATTTTCTGAGTTCCGGATCGCCTCATAGCTTGTGGATGCATGCTCCATGTTGAGCGGAATGAAGAGTTTTTCTATTAGAAGGGTGTTAAAATCGGTGCCGGTCTGTGCCTCCAGTATTTTTTCTACTGTGGAGAATGCAGCGTTTTGATAGGCAATCTGCCTACCCTCTTCTGCAATCAAGGGAACCTGCTCGAAGCGTGGAATAATCCGTTCCAGCTGAAGACCATCCTCCACCAGGTTTGTATAGGCGTGGCGTGGCAGCCCGGTTGTGTGCGACAACAGATGTCTGACCTGAACACGCCCGGTCTGTTCCGGATCATTCAGCCTGAATGCATCCAGGTAACCTGATACGGGCTGATCCCAATCTACATAACCTTCTTCTACCAATATGCCCGTCAGAACTGATGCGAACCCTTTGGATACACTCCCCAGCCGGAAGACCGTCTGATCATCCACAGCCTCAGAGGAGCCCGCCTTCTTCACGCCAAATCCTTTTTGAAACACCACACGCCCATCAGCCACAATGGTAACAGCCGCCCCCGGAATGCGTTTTGTGTTCAACCCATCCTCAAAATCTCGCTCAAATTCACTTAAAAACAGAGCCATCGATTCATCCATCACCCACTCATCGGCTATCGGCTCTATCTCATCCGGTTCAGGATCCGGCACGGATAGAACGCGGTAGAACCCAAAAGCGAGAACTGCTAAAAGTAGTGCTGAGATGATTCGTGTCACAAAAGGAGTATTTTGAAAATAAAGAGACTATTTCTGATTTGATACAATCCGGTAAAGGATACTAAAAATCTGACTTCAAAAACTGTTCATCGAATGAAATATTGTAGGCAGTCGCTTTGACCCAAAAATAACAAACCAAGATGCTTCTTTGATTTTTCTCGCAGTTATTACTCAGATGAAACTGCTAAGTCTCACAGAGATTCTCCACCTACCTGCAGCTAATTTATTGAATGGATGATTCTAACAAAAAAGGCAGCCCCGAATTAAATCAAAGCTGCCATTATTTTTTATAAAAGTTTCCTGCTTAATACGGTGGATAAAGTTTTAATTACCTTTGCCCTGTTGTACGTTTGGGTTATCCAGCAGTTTTAATCCAACATTTAAAATTAATGACAGGATTAGAATAACGAATCCGTAGAGAGTGGTTATTGACGAGACTTTGAAACCGCCAACCAACATCGCCTGAGAAACCGATCCCGCCTCCTCAATTATGGAAAAAGCCTGATATAAGCCGATAAACTGACCAAAAATCCCAACCACTAATCCAAGGATCCCCAGCTCTTTTACCCAACTATCTGCAAGAGGTTTTATGCCTTCTTTCTTTTTTTGAATTGCGATATAACACGTCAATGAAACCATAGCTACAAGGATAATGGTTAATATGCCCATGAAGAGTGGGCCGCCCATAAAAAATAGATCAGTCATAATATTTCTGGTTTGTGAATTAATGTTCACAAGAAATGTATCTTATGCAAGCTGTTTTGAGCAATGTAGAATACCCTGCGAAACGTGTTGACCATCGATAAAAAATGGTATTCTTCTGTTGAATCACGATTTTTGAATAAAAAAATGCAGGCAGGCAAACATCTCATCTTTTGGATAATTACCGGAATCATACTAACTGTCGTGTTTGGCAGTGCATATAATGATTACGTAAAGAGTTTCTATTTTGTCACCTTTTTGCTTCCGGTGGCTATGGCTACATCCTACTTTTTTAATTATTACCTGGTACCTCGATTTCTGCTCAGAAAAAAGTATCCTCGATTTGCGCTCTACACATTCTATACACTTGTCGTGTCGCTTTACCTGGAGATGGTGGTCATTACAGTATCCTTCATTGTTTTAGCTAATTATAACTTTGAAGAGCTAAATCCCATGATGACAAACATCTTTGTACTAGGTTTTGCCATTTATCTGATTGTGCTTTTAAAAGCTTTCTATCTCCTATACCGACGATTCTTGAATCATGAATTCAGACTAAAACAGTTGAAGAATGAAAAAAAGCCTTAAAAACTCAGTTTATCACCATTCGGGCCGACCGATCCAACCACCAGATAAAATTAGATGAATTGATCTACCTTGAAAATTTGAGCGATTATGAGAAAATATATTTTAATGATGAGTCACTCATCACACGTGAAACCATTTCATCTTTTGAGGATAGTTTGCCGGAGATATTTGTAAGAATTCACAGATCTTACATTATTAACCTTGATCATGTTAAAGAATTTAGTAACAGGTCAGTGACCGTTGGCAACACTGAGTTACCGATCAGCCGAACGTACAAGAAAACAGCCTTGAAATTCCTTTCAGGAGATGAATGATATGATTTCCAGGGCCATAGATTAAATTTCATAAAAAAGGCAGCCCCGAAATGAATCGAAGCTGCCTTTTCAATTTTCATCTACTTCGTGATGAAGTGAGCTAAATTCTGATGAACTTACTTCAGATCAAAGCGATCCAGGTTCATCACTTTATTCCACGCTTTCACGAAGTCGTTCAGGAATTTCTCTTCAGAATCTGAACTTCCGTACACTTCAGCAACGGCTCGCAGTTCAGAGTTTGAACCGAAGATCAGGTCGGCACGTGTGGCCGTCCACTTCACTTCGCCGCTGTCGCGATGGCGCCCTTCAAACAGGTCTCCCTCTTCAGAAGTTGCCTTCCATTCGTTACTCAGATCGAGCAGGTTTCTGAAGAAGTCGTTGGTCAGCGCGCCGGGCTTATCGGTAAACACACCGTGTCGGGTTCCATCCCAGTTGGTATCGAGCACGCGCATTCCGCCAACCAGCACGGTCATTTCCGGTGCCGTCAGTTTCATCAGCTGAGCCTTGTCAACGAGCATCTCTTCTGCCGTTGCATTTCGTCGGGCGTGCGGCTTGAAGTAGTTTCGGAAACCGTCTGCTTCCGGCTTCATCCATTCGAATGACTCCACGTCGGTCTGTTCTGCAGTGGCATCAGCGCGTCCCGGTGTGAACGGTACCTTGATATCATGACCGGCATCTTTCGCAGCTTTTTCAATCGCTGCGCATCCGCCAAGAACGATCAGGTCTGCAAGAGATACTTTCTTGTCGCCTGACTGTGCCTCGTTAAATGCTTTCTGAACATCTTCGAGTTTGCCGAGTACTTTTTCCAACTGACGCGGATTGTTCACGTCCCAGTTTTTCTGCGGTTCCAGTCGAACCCGAGCACCGTTTGCTCCGCCACGCTTGTCAGAATCGCGATAAGTTGATGCTGAAGCCCACGCCGTAGAAACCAGCTCAGATACGGAAAGACCGGTATCGAGAATTTTTCCTTTCAGTTCTTCGATATCCTTATCGTTGATCAATTCGTGATCCACTTCAGGAATTGGGTCCTGCCAGATCAGATCCTCTTCCGGAACTTCGGGCCCGAGATATCGATTTTTCGGCCCCATATCGCGGTGAACCAATTTGAACCAAGCACGCGCAAAGGCGTCAGCAAAGTATTCCGGATCGTTATAGAATTTCTCTGAAATCTTTCTGTACTCAGGATCTTCAATAAGAGCAAGGTCTGTAGTGAGCATCATCGGGGCGTTTTTCTTCCCTTCAATGTGTGCATCGGGCACGGTCCCGTCGCCTTTTCCATCTTTGGGTGTCCACTGCCATTTTCCGGCCGGACTCTTGGTAAGCTCCCATTCATACTCAAACAGGTTTTCATAAAAACCCATGTCCCATTTGATTGGCTCGTTTGTCCACGCGCCTTCAAGGCCACTGGTGATGGTATCGGCGCCTTTTCCGGTTCCGTAGTCACTCTTCCAGCCAAGTCCCATCTCTTCCATCGGAGCTTTCTCCGGATCAGGCCCGTTGTGCTCTTCCGGTGCCGCACCGTGAACTTTACCGAATGTGTGTCCGCCGGCAATCAGAGCCACGGTCTCTTCGTCGTTCATCGCCATTCTCTTGAATGACTGACGAATAAATTTCGCCGCCTTTTTGGGGTCAGGCTCTCCGTTTGGCCCTTCAGGGTTCACATAGATCAATCCCATGTGGTCAGCGGCAAGGCGTCCTTTCAGATTTCCGTCTTCATCATGGCGTTCATCGGCCAGCCACTCATGCTCGGGTCCCCAGTTAATATCTTTTTCAGGCTCGTAAATATCTTCACGTCCGCCGCCAAAACCGAATGTTTTGAAGCCCATCGATTCCAGTGCCACATTACCGGCCAGAATCATCAGGTCAGCCCATGACAGCTTGCGGCCGTATTTCTCTTTGATTGGCCACAGCAGTCGGCGAGCTTTATCGAGACTTACGTTATCGGGCCAGCTGTTTACGGGAGCAAATCTCTGGTTTCCGGTGCTTCCTCCACCGCGTCCGTCGGCAACCCGGTAGGTTCCGGCACTGTGCCAGGCCATACGGATCATCAGCGGTCCGTAGTGGCCCCAGTCTGCCGGCCACCAATCCTGGGAATCAGTCAAAATATCACTGATATCTTTCTTTACTTCTTTCAAGTCCAAAGATTTAAACTCTTCCGCGTAGTCAAAATCTTCACCCATTGGGTTGGAGAGTGATGAGTGTTGACGCAGAATATCGAGATCCAGTCGGTTCGGCCACCAATCCCTGATTTTGGTTCCGCCACCGGCAGTCTCTTTCTCTTTCATTGATCCGTTATGAAACGGGCATTTACTTTCTTCGCTTGCAGCGTTTTGATTTTCTTTATTAGACATCCAAACAGTAGTTAGTGGTTTACATTTATCTGTCTAAAATAGTAAATCGTTCACATCTATTTCATATAGATAATGCCAATCGCTCCGATTTTTCGGGGTAATCAAATTAAAACCGGAGCGATGTATTTGTAAATCGTCCATCGCAGTTCGTCAATCGGTCATTCGCAGTTCACTTTTTTGATTAATGAACCTCGATTTAAGTCTTCGCGGGGATAAATCCCGCGCTCGTCAGTTGAAAAGACCTGTCAGTGTTCCTGGAACCCGGCAGCGTCTGAGTTCTTGCCCCGAGCATTCGAGACGGATAGGTGCGCGGAGTTACGCTGAGAAAGCTTTGTGAATCTTAGAGTCTTTGTGACTTCGAGGCGAGTTCATTTATATTGGCCACGAAGACACAAAGTCACAAGGTTTCACGAAGTGTGTAGATTAAAAAAGCCCCAAAAATTGGGGCTTCATATGCGAGCCGGTCATTCATGGCCGGTAAAGAATTTTATAAAAACAGACATGGTATTTTTACTCCTATTATTTCTATAACTCTTCATTCCCTGGATAGACCAGATGATGACTCACTGCCTGAAGATGCATAAAAATACCATGTCTTTTGTAACGACCGATTCACCGATTTTATGTCTTATCACATCGAAGGCATCAACATCACCGCGTTGATCATCAGCCGCTCCGGACCTCTCCAGAACATTCTGTACTGCGTATTATCGGCCAGAAGAACAACCTTGCCGCTTCCCATGGAGGCTACACCGGCAAATACATTTCCGGCTGCTTTCCGGATATTCTCCTGAGAAGCATAACCGGATGCAAGCAGTTGCAACGGATCTTTCTCATAATATCCAACCACCTGGTAGCTGCTGGAAGGCTTCATCTGGTCGGTGTTGTAGGTAAGACTGTAAAGTTTCTCCTTCACTCCAAAGGCCAGCGGATTGGATACATCCACATGTGACTTGAACGCTGCTCCCGGAATTCTTCGTAACCCGAATGTATCAACCCGAGCTTCGTAAGGAGTAAAGGCTGCAAGATCTTCCCCATTCTCTTCATCCTCATCTTTTACCAGTTCTACACTGATCCATTCCATACGATCCTTGGTCAAACTATGCGAAGATGCCTCCGTCGTTACCAGCGTTCCGCCGCGTTCAACCCACTCTTTCAGAGCCTGTTGCTGTCGCTCTCCATAATGAGGCGCACTTCCTCGCTGGCCCGGAAGGATAACTACATCATATTCATCCAGATCAATCGATGCCAGCCTGTGCGATCGAATTCGGGAAATGCCATACTCTACATTTCGATCGAACTGAAACCATATCTGTCCGGCCGTATAGGAGTTAAACGGTTGACCAATCACCATGGCAACTTTTGGCCGGTGCAGAACCGTACTGCTTCTGGATGCGAGATCCATTCCGGAGTCCATCCGGCCTGTTTCCAAACCGCGAATCACTACGCCGGCATACTCTGTTATTTCCTGCATGTCCCTGCGAACATCACTTCGCTTATCGTAATTTCGACCCATCAGCACGATGAGCGATCCTCTCGAAAATTCCACGTCATCTTTTTCAAATATCTTCTTGGCAGAACGTACGCTATATCCTCTTCTCCAAAGTTCTCCCAATGCCTTTGGCGCGCCGGGCTGTTCCCAGTCAATCACAAAAGCGTACTCAGCCGACGGATTGATGACACCCTTATCGCGGACCGGAACTTCTTCAACGATTGATGTTGATACTGATGGATCATCATTCACACGCGCAGCATCCAGATTATACGCCATCGGGATAGACCAGACCGACATATCGTACATCACCGAATCTTCAATAGCCATCTTCGGCTCAAACAGTGTGGTAATAAACATATGCCTGGCCTGATTTGTACGTATAATAAAGTCACCTTCATTAAAAGACCGTCGCTGCGGCTCATTGTCCCAATAATCAAGTGCATTGCGCAGAGTGAAATTCTCGTTGGCACGTTCAACTATTACACCCTGCTTTAGCATGATGTCAATCACATCGTAGGTGTGATCGGTTGGATTGTTTGGAAAAACGTAGGCTTTAGTCTCTACTTTAGAATTTTCAGGGTTGAGCGCTTCACGAAAGTAGTTCAGCAGTTCACGCCTGTTTTCCACGGCGGTTCGAACCGTAGCCACACTGTTTTTATAATGGTCAAATATGCGCTGCTCCAGTGTCAGAACGTATCCCTCTTCTGTTTCAACGGCCCGCCCGCCACGGCTGTGCCCGCCCTGCTCGGCAAGCATCCCAATTCCGCCCATCAGGCTTGGATAGGATGAACCGTAGCCCGGATAGAAGAAATCAAACCCTTCGGTGGTGGCATAGTTTACGTTGTGCCTGTCAAACTCTTCGATGGTTCCGCGTCCAAACCGATCACTCCACGCTTCATAGTCGTCAGGAAGCTGAAGGTTTCTCGGTGTGGTACCCGGCATGGTAAAATAGTTGTTGTTAAAACCCTGCTCGTGAATATCGAGATGCACCTGCGGCATCCATTTTTGATACTCAGCAATTCGGCCTCTCGACTCGGGGTGAACCAGCCATACCCAGTCGCGGTTCAGATCAAACCAGTAGTGGTTGGTTCTTCCGCCGGGCCAGATTTCATCGTGCTCCAGATCGGCGGCATCTGTATTCAACACATTTGCCTGGGATGATTTGTACCAAGTCACATAGCGGTCGCGGCCGTCGGGGTTCAGAATGGGATCAATAACCACAACCGATTCATCCCTGAACCGAACGGATTCTTCATCTTCGGCTGCCGCCAGACGATAAGCTGTCTGAAGGGCCGCCTCTGCACTCGATGCTTCATTTCCGTGAACTCCATAGCTTAGCCACACAATAGCCGGATGATTTTCTGCCAGTTCAGCGGCTTCATTGCTACTCAGGCTTTCAAAATCGGCAAGCCTCAGATTGTTTTCGCGGATCTGTTCCAGATTGGCATGATTCTCTTCATTGGTGATGATGACCAACCAGAGATCGCGGCCTTCGTAGGTTTGTCCGTATGTGAGAATTGAAACACGGTCACTTTCGGCAGCCAGGTTTTTCAGATATGCCCCAAGCTGATAGTGATGGCTGTACTCCTCACCCGGCTCATACCCTAAAAAGTCGGCCGGAGATGTGATACCCGATTGGTAAGGGAGATCTGGATCGAACTGAAACCGATCATTTAATAACTGAGAGAAAGCTGAACTCGAAAATATGAAGAGAAAAAGGAAAGTTAGAAGCAGTGAAAGTCGATTCATAGTGTATAAGCCATTTAGTTGATTATCCGTCAGAGAATAATAAAATAAACGGCCACTTTCACCGCAACGATAAAAATTGGTTCTCGCCTAAATTAATCCACACTCTTTCTGGTAAAAATTGCTACCACTGCGCTGGTAACAATTCCCATCACCAAAGCCCCCAAAGAACCCATAATCATGTAGCTCTTCAGGTTGAAAAAACCGCGCGCCTCGCTTCTTGACGTTTCGCCGGTTTCAACAGCGTGATCGATCATATTTTCAAAAAATTCAGGAGAGATAAAGGTGTGGATAATCCACTGAGCCAGCGGACTTAAAATGGCCACCACAACCGTTATCCCAAAACCGGTCATAAATCCCTGAGCCCAGGTCATAGACCCGCCAAAGTCACGTTTTCGTTTATCCAGAAATGCGATCACATAGACCAGAACAGCAATAATTGCGAAGATATTTGTCATGGTTGCGTGCCGGTCAATCTTCTCTCCATGCCACCCCATCGCCCACTCAAACACCATCCACAACATCAGGACAACCGTAAATAGAACTCCCCACTTAATTTCTGTTTTATATTTTTCCATCCCCACCACCGTTTTTATTTTTCATCATTGTAACCCGGCGAAAACTGCCGGCTACAAACCAATGATACAAAATTTTGAGGGCGAAACAACTCTTCTGGCTATTTACATTTATCCAGTATGGCTCGGCGATCTTCAGCGCTCAGCTGCAGAATGGGAAAGAGATCCTGTCCACCCATCTGCCGGTACATCACAGACTCCGGATTTTCTCCATGGCCCAAACCGAGAGCATGCCCCAGTTCATGAGCCAGTACAAGGTTCAGATCACGCTTGCTCAAAAACTGGTTTACCGTAATGGTACCGCCGGATGATGTCTTTCTGAATGTAGCTTTTGTGAATCGGCTTTCACCCGAATACTCTTCGTTGTATTGATCAATTTTTTGGTTGTTCTCATCAATCATTCTGTTCAGCCTGTCTACAGACTGATTAACCTCTCTTGCCAGCTCATCCAGCTCTCTCCGTTCTCTTTTTACCTGATCCTGAAGTTGCTCCACCTCATCACGTCTCCTTTCAAAAACTTGCTCATCCTGAGTCGTAAATCCGCCGTTCCGGTTTTTCTCACGCACCCACTCATTTAAACTGTCCAGCTCCTGAGTGGTCCTTCGCGCAAGCAGTTCGTACTCTTCAGATTTTTTGTCAAACGCCTCTTTCTTTCTCTCATACTCTTTTTGAAGCTGGTCTGCCCGAATCTGGCTCGATTCAATCTGTTCCCGGAACTGCATCTCCCCCATCACCAGTTTCTGCCTTTCATCATACTCAAAATTGATATCGATATCGCCCTCTTCACTGTGGTAGGCAAGCGGACGGTCAACGGCATCAGACCAGAGAGAAACCGCTATTTGCATGGCATCCAAAACTTCAGCCTCCGTTACATCAAAACGGCTATCAATTGAACCGATCCGGTACGTGAGCGGTTCGCTGCAGGCCCCAACATCGCTATGCATCTCGGGCCGTTCAGCTTTCTCATAGGTAATAAAGTACCATCCGGCAATCAGAACAATCACCAGAATTACTGAATATTTGAGCAGATCTGTAAGAGTCATTTGCCTACAATTCGATAATTACGCCTTTAGAGGTCTTTTCAAAACCTTCTAATAATATATAACACTTTTCCCAATCAGATTATTACTTCAATCAATAGTCATACTGCCAGCGGAGGTCAATACCTTCACGGCTGTCATCTCCCTGGGTTACGATCAGCTCCAAATTCTCTTTTAACAGATATTCCAGCATAAAGAGTGTCTTTGGCCGGCTGCTGCTAATCTCGTTCAAAACCGCAAAAAATGTGCGCCGGTTCAGGTACCAACCTGTTTTGATGGATGTAGTACTGTCTGATCCTGATCGTGTATTATCAATCTGCACCACATCAATTCCAAGGCTTTGGGATGCCAGCAACTCCACGCGATCGAGTAAAACATCGAGGGCCAGATCTGCTGCTGATGGACTGCTGCCACTTCCGGCCACAACCTGCTCCCACGACTCCAGTTCATAAAACGGTTTGCCAAACAGGGTATAGCTTATGATATCCTGAAGCTCCAGCGGAGGTTCACTGTCAAACCGAAATTCGGGTTCCTGCACGGTTCCTTCTATAATGTAGAAAATGCTTACATCAGACTGAGCCTGTGGCGGCTGAAACTCCGTTCGTATATTGAGTTCGGGATCATCAACGGGACCATAGAACGTGACAAATGCTTCATCGAGGGTGAAATTTTTACCCAGCGGCCGGGCATAACCCCTCACGCCTTCAAGCGCCCCAAACATCTGCAGCTCTTCGCCCCTGCTTTTTACCAGGTCCACATCCCCCCCAAGCTCAACCTCCATATCCAGGTACTGCCTGTTTCGGATAAAAAATTGTCGGGCAAAGTTTACATTCATCTCCATCTCCAGCATTTCATAGAACTCAATCGGCTCCGGCTCCTCTTCATCCTCTAACTGAACATCTTCAACTGAACGCTCCCCAAAATTTTGTAAATTCACGAACCCATTCAAAAATGTCAGGTTACCGGTTAAGGTCGGTTCATCAACCGTTCCGGTTAAGTCGGCGGTAAGGTCGATGGTTGCGTTATATTCTGCGGTATTTGCCGCTCTGAACTGATTTCCATGAATGTTCAACTGGAGATTTCCGGGTGTCAGGTTTTCCATTTCCATAAACCCGGTTGCCCGAATCTGTCCGGGCCCGCTTCGCATTCTAAACTGCTGCAGCTCAACTCTCTCTCCCGAAAAGTTGATCCCTGATACTATTTCAGTCAGTGTAATCCCTGCAGGCACAACCCATAAATTTCCATTTGTCAGCTGCATACTTCCGGATGTCTGCAGGTCGCCCAAAGCACCGGAAAGGGTTACTTCACCATTCAACTGACCTCGTAACTGCCGGAACATCTGATCGTCCAGAAAATCATTAAAGATAGCCAGGTTGAAATTTTCTGTCCTGAAGTTGAGTGAAACCTCATCTTCCTCATCAGGCAGAAGCACCGCTGCCTCGCGAAGGTCTACAATAAAGGGAAGCCTGGCATCCATATCCAGTACCGGGGTTTCACGGGCAATCACACGACCGGTCAAATCTACAAATTCATCATCATGGATATAATTCAGATCAAAGTCGGCACTGTTAATCTCAATTCCGGAAAATTGGGCGTTTTCGAGGTGCAGGTTGCCGGTCAGCTCCGGATTGCCGGCTATGCCCGACAGTTCACTCCTCAACCGTATCGTGCCGGCGGTTTGATCGGATTCAAAATCGGGAAGAAAACCAAACCAGTAGGAGAGGTCTGAATCAAACAGCTCGAAGTAACCCGTTACCTCTCGATCAAAAAACTGATCGTTAAATGTGGTCGGATCTCCCGGCATATACGGTACCTGGAGCTGACCTTCAAAAAGCCTTTCATCATTTCGGTTTCCGTCAAAAACAAGCTGCAGCCACTCCTCTTCAATATTCAGGTAGAAATGGGTAAGATCGAGTGTTTCATTTTGGTAGTGAAGCCCCCGCACTTCCCCATTCAGTGCGATATACAGGTTTTCGGGATCGTTTTTAAAGCCCAGTTCGCCGGATAGAAAACCTTCAGCCACCGGTTCTTCCAGCATCAAGCTCTGAATAGCCCCAAGATTTAGATTCTCTGCTATAATACCTGCTTCCTGTATATCAGCCGAAAGCTGCGGCGCCCACACCGAAAGAAATGAACGGTCTGATGCGTCCCGAATCGTTACTGTATCTACCCGGGCTGTTTGAGATGCCATATCAAATTCAAAGTCAAACGGGCGGTCGAGCGAGAGTTTGCGAAATTCTGTGGTAAAATCGAGTGCCGTTGTTTGGACCCGGGCCATCAAATTATCCACACGATATTCCCCTTCGTGGTGCAGCGTACAGATCTCCTCATTAAATATTTCGAATATGAATGTTCCGGTTGCGGCCTCACCCTGTTGCTTCAGTCCTGTTCGGAATTTTACATCTCGAACCGTAATCCCGCCAACAATGGGGTCGCTTAAATCCAGGTCCAGATCAACCTCCGGCTCTTCAAGCAGGCGCGCCTGCAGCGTAGCTCCAATGCCATTCGACAAGAAGAGTGAATCGACGCGTGTATTCTGCAGATCAGCCCGTCCGTTAAATACCAGATATCCCTCGCCGCTCCTGTTCAGCTCACCGGATACTTCTCCTTCCGACTCCAGGTGATCTGCGCCGACCAGGGGTGCCAATGGCTGAAGATCCTTTAGAAATGCCCTGAAATTGACTCGATTCTCAAGATTGGTGAAGTCGGTTATATGGTGACGGACCGTAATATCGGCATCTGCGATGGGACTTTCCAGAAGTGCATTTTCAAGCGTAACAAACTGGTTGAAAATGGAGATATCTGTCCGAAGAGTTTCAATTGGCGAACGGTTTACTAAACTTGAATCGAGAGCAGCCACAGCATCTATTTGAAGGGTTTCAGGTGAAATTCCCTTACCTGATCCCTCCAGTGTTCCATTAAGATAGGTTGGGAAATCATCCAGGCCGCTCAATTCAGCCAGGTTAAACTCCCTCATCGATATATTAAAATCATAATCCGGATCTTCCTGCCACTGCCGGGCGTTCATTCGGGCCTCCACAACCGAGCGGTCTAACTGCGCCTTCAAATTTCCGGTAATCGTTTGTGAATTGAGGTTGCCACGGAAGCTGAGTTCTGAAAAAGGCTGTTCACCAAAACGGCCGCCCTCAACTAAAACCTCTGCAAGTGCCCTCATTTGATCCGGCTGAATTCCCCTGCCCGAGAAAGATGATTGGATTCGGAATTCACTGTCCATGCCCGGATCTGCCGTCCAGGTGGCCAGATTTATTGTACCGGAACTTACATTTCCACTCCACACCGGAACCTCACCCCATACCTGTTCAGCCGAGAGTTTCACATCAACCCGTTCCTCTGCCCGCAACATGAATGCAGCCACCGTAGCCCGGTCACCCATTAACTCATACTCCGAATCAAACGTGTCGATTTGATACCGGTCATAACTCAACCCGGCGAAATTTATCCGGCCGGACCAGTCCGACTCCCGAAAACGATCGAGTGGAATCTCACCCTCTCCCGTAAAATTTAATTCAGACAGAGACGGAGCATTCTCAATCCCGGTCAGTAACGGTGTATTTAAATTGTTTAAATCAATCTGAAGACGGTTGAGCGCCATCGGCTCCAGCGCCCGAAGATTTGCCCCAATTGAAAAATGGTCCAGCCCTGGAGCTGTCAGGATTGCCGTTACAGATAGATTGGAAAGCTCTCCTTCCAGCTCAAGGTCAAGATTTAGATCCTGCCTCAAGGGGAGATCCTCTGCATAGACTGCGATCTCCTCCCAACTGAGTGGAGCAAACCCTGCAGTGGCAGACAGCTCACCGGCCGTTTCGTACGCAGCGCCGGCCCGGAGCATGGAGCGCCCGGTTTGAACCACCAGAGACTCCAGCGTAATTCGCTCATTGTCCCCTCTTGCTTCCATCACAAAATCAATATCATCCGGCAGCCGTGCTTCTTGGAGTTGAAAGTCGAGGGAACGAATATTTGCAGCATAGCCCGTTTCCTTCACTCCTCCCGAAGCCGACAAGTTCAGATTCCGGATATTTAAAAAACCATCCGGCAGCAGAATGTCTGACTGCACATCAATATTCAGATCTTCAACCAGCAGATCTTCTATTCCCCAAAAAACCGGGTCACCCGCCGGCTCCTCCTCTTCGCTTTCAGGCAGCAGTTTAAGCACATTCCATACAGAATCGGCCTCCTGCGCTATCGATGACTGAACCCCGTAGATTGACACGTTCTCCACCGTGTGGGGAGATCGGATGATATCCATCAGGTGATATCTCACAGAAATAGAGTCTATGGTGACAATATTTTGCTCCTTTTCATCAGCCAGGTTTGTCCCGTAGATGGTAAAACCATGCAGAAGATCTCCTCGTATTTTATCAATGTAAATTGATCCATTGAGCATTTCACTGACCCTTTCCACGGCCAGATCCCGGCCGTAATCGAACAGCAGCTCACTCTTTAAAAGCAGGCGAACGGACAGTGCCATACCAAACAGCACAGCTGCCAGCAATGCCCACTTAATCCAGCGACGCCTCTTCTCGGTATGTTTTTCAAGCTCTTCTGTCATTAAAATGCTTGTCCAATACTAAAATGAATTCCAATTCTACTCCATGCACTGCCAAAATCTTCTCCCTCATAAATATTCAGATCTTCATCGGTCGGGTTCAGCTTATACCCCACATCCACACGGATTGGCCCGATTGGAGATTGATAACGAATGCCGCCTCCTGCACCATACTGTACGGGCCGGTTATCCATGCTGCCCGGGTCATCCCAAACCTGACCTCCATCAAGAAAAGCGGCAAGCCCAAGGTTTGGAATAATTCCCCGAAGCTGTTGCCGAAGTTCGATATTGAACGTAAACATTGATCTGCCTCCAACGGGAACATAGGTGTCAAATTCACCGGAGTCGTTGAACCTCGGACGACTTGGACCCAGCTCCTGCCGGTTCCAGCCTCTCACAGAGTTTGTTCCCCCGGTAAAAAAGCGAATATTGGATGGAAGCTGATCATCATCCTGATAAAAAATCACACCGGTATTTACACGAGTGGCAAGCGTCAGGGAGTTTGAGATTTGAGTGTAGCGCCGGATATCAAGCAGTGCTTTTTGAAATGTGTATGTCGATTCACTGAACGTACCCGAAATCTCTATAAAAGGCTGTATGACCCATCCGCGCGGTTCCCGGCTCAACCCTTCACTGTAGTACCCTGAAAGTGAGAGTGAGGAAACATTGTAGTTTAAAACCGTATCGGGCAGAGCAGCATCCGTATTCCTGGAAAGCTCCTCATTAATCGAAAATTCGTAAGATGCGGAAGCCGTTTTGGTCCGATCAAACTGATAGATCAAGCTATTGTTGAACCCCGCCTGAAACAGCTCATACGACGGCTCCAGTTTATGCTGACCAAACGCGCTGGTTACATTGCTGCTCCTGGTGTTGAAAACATAGGGCAACAAATAATCCGTACTCAGCCTCTGTTCAATGAAGGATGCCCGTGCACTTACGCCAAATCGATGACCGGTACCCGAAATATTCCGGTTCTGCCAGCTTACCTGCCCCCTGAGCAGCTCCTCCCTCCCGAAACCGATCATAGCCTGCACCGAACGCTTGGGGTGTTCACGAACCCTCAGTAACAAATTGAGTGTTGAATCTTGCGGCTGCTCGGGAATGGTAATGGTTGCAAACCGGTAGAGATGGTGATTAAAAACTTGCCTTTGAGCATCCTGAAGCTTACTGCGCGAATATCGATCCCCTTCTTTAATCTCTGTCTCACGGAGCAGTATACGCTCAGGAACAGAGATATCTCCTTCAATTTCTATATCGGAAAAGTAGGTGCGGCTGTTGGGTGTTGCCCGTATGATGATATCTGCCCTGTTACTGATTGAGTCCACCTCAGCCTCTACCACAACTTCCGGCCAGGCAAACCCGAGCTCTTGAAACACACTCAGAAACCGGCCCTCCACATCGGCTCTTCGCAGGGTTTCATATCGCCGGCCAGTCTGATATTCATTTCGCTCTTCAGCTCGTTCAAACTCCCTGGATTGCCGGATTTCATCCGTTGTCGGTTCATCGGCCTCTATAATAATTTCCGATGAGCGGATTCGTACCGGTTCGCCCTCGCTGATGTGGAACAATACCTCCTTCTGCCACTCCTTTTTTCTGTCGATAATTTCATAATCTACCTCCACATTCTGATATCCCCTCCGCTCGTAATATCGAATGATCCGGATGCGGTCACGCCTAATCTCTGTCTCATTAAAAATGTAGCTGCCTGTTCTTCCAAAGAGCTTCCTCAAAAAGTTTGGGCTTTCCGTAGCGATGATCTCTTTCAGCACCATGTTGCTGTAGTTTTCATTCCCTTCGAATGAAACGTTCCACACCACAGCTTCACGCTCTTCTTCCTGTGCCTTCACCTCTTCTGGAAGAAAAAAACCAATAAATACTGCTATTAAAGACAGTAAAATTACACCGGCAGCGTTATCTTGAATCGTGTTATGCAAATGAGATTTTATATCTTTTATAAAACTGAACACCCAACTTTAGGTAGTTTGCTAAACATAGAAAATTTCAAAGACAGAATATCATCTTTTAAATCTACAATTTTAATGAGCTTTAGCCGAAAAATAGTTCCTCTTCTTATCACTTTAACAATCTTCATTCTCTATACAGGATGTAAATCAACAGAGGAGTTCAGTGGATATTCATACGATCCCGAAGGCGTAACCGAAACCACCGATAAAGAGATTGAAGAGCAAAACAGAAGAACGATCGGGTTCAGGGAGGATGGCGTTTGGATCTCAAATGAATTTAGCGGCTCACGGGTAAATGATGTGGTAAGGGTAGCCCCCTACCATTACGAACTGCAAATCAGACCGGAGATTAGCCCAATTAACAACAGCCCGTGGTACGGTTTTCAGGTGTGGGCGGATGACTCATCCTCCGTAACCCTTGAGCTAACCTACACCGGCGGACGCCACCGCTACCGGCCCGATATCAGCTTCGACGGAGGAGAATCTTGGAATAAGGCCGACTCAACCATCTATCGCCAAAACAGAGAAAATAGTAGCGGGATCATTTCCCTTGAAGTGGGAGAAAGTCCGGTCTGGATTTCCGCACAGGTTCCTCAAACAACAAAAGAATTTCGGCAGTGGTCGGACAAAATTGCATTACGCCCGTTCGTTCAACGCTCTGTTGCCGGCAGCTCCCATCGGGGCCGTCCGATTTATCAGCTTAAAATCTCTGAACACTCAGATGAACCGGTAAAAGGGGTAATTCTGATCTATGGTCGTCAACATCCGCCGGAAATCCCCGGATATTTAACCGGACTCTTTTTTATTGAAGAGCTTGTTTCAGATTCAGAACTGGCTCAACAGTTTAGAAAATATTTCGATGTCTGGGCATTCCCCTTAATGAATCCCGACGGAGCTGACAACGGCCACTGGAGGACAAATGCGGCCGGGATTGATCTGAACAGAGACTGGCAATATTTTAATCAGCCGGAGACTGCGGCCGTTCAGCGTGCAGCCCTGCCACTTCTGAACCGAAGTGATCGCAAGGTGTTTTATGCAATTGACTTTCACTCTACCGGGCAGACCGTTTTCTACCCCATACTGGAAGAGATTGACACTTTTCCTCATCTGTTCACCTATCGCTGGCTCGATGCGATACGCGATCAGTTGCCCGACTTGGAGGTGAATGTTGAACCTTTCCCTACTGATTCACCAATTGCAAAAAATTGGTCTCACAAAACCTTCGGCGTGGATGCCGTTACATTTGAGGTGTGGGATAATTTACCCAATGAGGAGCTGCAACAACTCGGTGCTGAGTCTGCCCAGCTTTTTATGACAATGATGATTGAGGAGTTCAAGAAAGAGTTTAAATAGAATAGCAAGTTCACTCCGAAAAATACGTTTCATGATATGTTCACAAGGTGAATGTACTTTAATGCAGATGAAGAACCGGCTGTGATTTGCTCAACCATCGCAACTCACAACCTTGCCCTTACTGACGATTTATATAGAATTTATTAGCAGCAATCACACATGAAAATCAAGAATTTATTCTACATCGCCATTCTGATCTCAACATTATTTATGCTCCAGGCGTGCAGTAGTCCGGCGCTGGATGATTACAGTGACGTACAGTTTGAGCTGACGGATCAAAATGGAGAGTTGGTCACCTTTCCCGACGACTTCGAAGGCTCCCCCGTAGTGATGGGGTTCATTTACACCCACTGCCCCGACATCTGCTCTTTCATCACTTCGAACGTAAAAAAGGTGTACGAGGAGATCGACAACCCATCAGACACAAAATTTCTGCTGGTGACGTTTGACCCGGAGCGCGATACCCCCGAAGTGCTGAAAAACTACGCTCAGGCGTTCGACATGGATCGTGAACCGTTCCACTTTCTTACAGGAGATTCCGAAACAATCGACCGTTTTATGGAACGAGTGAGCGTAAGAGTACAGGAGTCGTACTCCAGGGAAGTTGAAAGCGGAGACCGGATGTACTTTCTCAATCACACAGATAAAATTTTATTGATCAACAAAAACTCGGAACTGATCTTTGATTACGGAGGAAGTATGACGCCGGTAAACATCATCACAGAAGATCTTCAAAAACTACTCTAACACAGGCATCATGAAATATTTGACAACATTTCTGTTTATCACACTACTTGCAATAGGCTGTGCGGGAGAGTCTGACACAGAGCAACAATCAGCAGAATTCTCCGGCGAAGGAGTTGAAGTTGAAGGGGCCTGGGCCCGCCCGGCTTCTGAAGGAAGAATGAGTGCCGCCTACTTTTTGATCTCTAATTTCAACGATAGTGATGATCAATTAATTGGCGTTGAATCGGATGTGGCTCAGCTTGTGGAAATTCATGAATCATACGAGCGGGAAGAGGGTATGATGGGAATGCGTGAAGTGCCCGAAGTGGACCTTCCATCACAATCTACTGTTCGATTTCAGCAGGGCGGTTTACACATTATGCTGATCCAGGTAACCCGAACCCTCGCCGACGGGGATACGTTTGAGCTCACCCTCCATTTTGATAACTCAGAATCGCAAACGATTGAGGTTCCGGTTCGGTTATAAACACCAGCAAACTGGAGTCAAAACACTACAATCATAAATCGAAAGGCTTACAAAACTGCAGAGTACTACAATAACCTGTCGCCAAAATATGACAGGCTGTACTCATCATACCTTGATCATACACACGGCCACTTGCTGGCCAAGTTACAGCTGCAGCGTGAGGATCATATTCTTGATGCAAGCGCCGGTACCGGAATCTTAGCCAAGGAAATCTCGGATACATTTGGCCCGTTTGATCGATTGGTACTTAATGACCCTGCCGAAAAAATGCTTCAAAAAGCGAAAACCCGCCTTGCCGAAACGTCGAATGTTGAGTTTACAAACTGCTTCTGCGAAGAACTGGATTTTAAGCCCAACAGTTTTGACAAAATTTTATGCCTCAACTCGTTCCACTACTACATCGGTCAGGAGAAAGTTCTCAATCTATTTCACTTGTTTCTCAAGCCCGGCGGAACTCTTTACCTGCTTGATTGGAACAGAAAAGGGTGGTTTACGATTGTCAGTTCGCTTATCGGCCTACTCTCTCCGGAAAATATCAATACCCGGTCGGCTGATGAGATGAGTAAAATGTTAACAAAAAGCGGTTTTAGCGTTAAGGAAAAAGAGGAGTGGAGCTTCCGATGGTGGAAATTCTACTTTATGAAGTGCATGAAGGCCTCGGAATAGTTTATCCCGAAGTTAATCGAGTACAAATCGGAATGTAATGGTTCCCCACTGCGGCTCTTGCGGTACCCCAGATGGCAGACGAGAGAATCTCCAGCTTCGAAGCGTTCGCATCACTTCACGTTCCAGTTCGGGGTTCATTTTTCTCAGAGGGATTACTCTCCCCAGCGAGCCGTCAGGATGAACTTCAAACCGTACTGTAATAACGGCCTCTTCATTGGTTTGATTAGATGGGAGTGGCTGAACCATTGGAGATCTCTCTAAATCACCCTCCCACTGAAGTTCGTACGGCGCCGATCGGTCCGGGTTATTTCCGGTACCCTGATCCACATTTACATCACCGGTGGTGCCGCGTTCATCGCCACTGGTTTCCACCCCTTCCTGAATCTCTTCAGCTTCCTCGGCAACCGGTGGTACCTCCTCCACTTCAACCTCTTCGGTGACCTCTACATTTTCGGGATCTACAATCTCTGTTTCGGGGGTTTCCACAACCTCATCACTCACAATCTCCTCCTGCTGCTCCGGAAGCTCAACAGGCTTGGTCACCTCCTCTTCAGGCTGTTGAGGCGTCTCTACAGGCTGGGTTACCTCAGGGTCCGGAACTTCCGGTTCTACTTCGGCAGGATTTGGCCGGGTGGCAACCTGCTCCTCCTGTACTTCAGCCTGCTCGGCAAGGGTACCGCTCCGAAATTCGCCAAGTGTCACTTCAATATAGGCCGGACGATTGTCGTGGTCCATATTGATGGTATAGAGAATGGCGATGAGTAACAGCACAAAATGAATTGCACCGGTTACGGCAAGTCCAAAACGGTCTTCCTTGTTAAAATGAGATTTTTCGCTGTCTGACATAAAGTTTAGTCACGCTCCGTGGCCATTACAATATTCATATTCAGGGCCTGACCGATATTCATCACGCGAACGGCATCATCCACGCGGGAATCGCGGTCGGCACGTAATACTAACGAAGCATTCGGCTTATTCTGATACGCCTGCCGAATTGCCGTTGATAAACCTGCACGGGATGTCTGTTCGCCGTCTACAAAAAAGTCTCCTTCTGCCGTTATTGCAACTGAAATCTGCTGGGCATTATTTGTAACGCTCGATTCGGCTTGAGGTACATTTACCCGAATGCCGAAGTTCGTTACAAACGACGAGGTTAATAAAAAGAAGATCAACAGCAGCAAAATGATATCCGTCAGTCCTGACTGAGAGAACATGGATAACGGCTCCATTTTAGCGCTGTCTTTACGAAAATCCATCGACTACCCCTCCTGACGTTTTTTCGGGGATGGTGTCTGAAGAAGGTCCACAAAATCTGCGGACGCATTTTCCAGTTCAAAAACCATGCGATTTACTTTTCCGACCAGGTAGTTATAAAAACCGAGTGCAATAATACCCACTACCAATCCGGTAGCTGTGGTAATCAGTGCTTCCCAGATACCTCCGGCCAGCACGCTTGGATTTACATTTCCCTGAAGGGATTGAATATCCATAAAGGCGCGAATCATACCGGTTACCGTTCCTGTAAAACCGATAAGCGGTGCCACACTGGCAATGGTTGCCAGCCAGTTCATACGCTTTTCAAGCTGATAAATTTCCTTTTTCCCGGCATTGTGAATCGCCTCTTCAATATCCCGTATAGGCCGGCCAAGACGGCGAATTCCCGATTTCAAAATTCGGGCAAGCGGTTTGTCAAATTCCTCACAATATTGAATAGCCCGTTGCTGGCTGCCTGATTTCAGCAACGACTCTATGTTATTCAACATGGAGTTTACATCCATCCGCGAGTTTTCAAGAGTGCGCCACCGCTCGGCAATCACGTAGATTGCCAGAATGGAAAGTATGAAGAGAGGAATCATTAAGATTCCGCCTTGAGAAAGCACTTCAAAAAATGACATAGATGCTTCGTCCTGAAGCATTTGGGCTAATGAGTCAGCTTCTGTGGTATCCGCCTGAAGCATTAAAAACGAGATGATATTCATGTAGGTTTAGTTGGTCTGTATTCGTTGAATGAAATTATTTGAACTGTAGGGTGACGGAAGTTCTGCAGCAGCAGCCTGGGCATTTTGAAGTGTTTCAAACTGTCCCACACTTACACGCCACACGGTCTCACCGCTTACCGATCTTGGGCTCACCAGAACCCGGTAACCGTCTGCAGCAAGTGATGCTGCCTGTTCACGTGCACGATCCTCACTTTGCAGTGAGTGAAGCACAATGGAATAGCCGTTATTTGCACTGTCAACCAGATCTCCCATTAAACCGTAAACGGGCTGATCTAGTGTTTCTTCTGCCTGCGGTTCATCATCTGTTACTTCTGATCCCTCTTCAGGTTCCACAGGTGTTAACACCGCTTGATTCTCCTCCTCTACAGCCGGTGACTCTGAAATAGGCGGTGCAGCTTCTTCCTGAGCTTGAGGCTGAGGCTGCTGCGAAACATCATCGGATGAATCAAACAGATCGGGAATGATAAACAGTGCAGCCACAATAACAATAACTATTAACCCTATGCTGATAACCAGCATGATCGGGTCGCGCTCTTTCTTTTTCGGCTTTTTGTAAGTGCTCGATTTTGTAACAGGCTCTTCCTCTTCTGCCGAGTCTTCTGCCATCGGTACCGGTTCTTCCTTATCGGTTTCGCTGAACGGATCAAAGAACTCCTCAGAATCTTCATCGGATTCGTCCTCATCATCAAGAGCAAACGGGGGTTCATCGGATTCAACTTCAACCTCATCGTCTAAGTCAAAGAGAGGTTCATCATCCTCCACTTCCGTATCGTCAAGATCGTCAGACTCCTCGGTGTCCAGTTCGCTTTGAGGCTCTTCCGGTTCATCTTCCAGTATAAATGAGAACGGATCCTCTTCTTCCTTTCCGGCTTCTTCAGGCTCCTCTGCACTTTCACCTTCCGGCTTATCCGCACCTTTCAGTTTCGAAGAGGCATCTCCTAAAAGGCCTGAAAACGGATCAACGTCGCGGTCTACCTTGTCGGGCGGAGAGATTAATGCACCGCCATCGGGGCCTTCAGCATCATCTTCAATTGGTTCATCATCGCGGTCATCCAATCCAAATATTTCATCCAGATCTTCTCCGGTTGCTGTTCCGGCCGGTTCATCACTCTGTTCATCCTCATCATCCGAACCGCTTCGGGGCGGCTTCAGCTCCACCGGTTCCATCCCGGCATATTTAAAATTAATTTCTGTACTCAACTCATCCGAGGGGTCAAATTTCAAGTCGCCGCTCTCATCAAAGTAGAACATACCGAACTCCTTAATCTCGAGGGCCTTTCCGCGTTCAGCGGCATCCAGAATCCGATCGATAAGCTGCTTGAGCTGGCTGTCAATTTCATCAGCCGCCATCCCCGTATTTTCCACCAACAATTCGATCAGCTTGGCTCTGTCAATTTTCATTTGATCTCCTCACCTTAGATTTGAATTCAACGACGTCGGCCGGCGGCACCATCACAACCCTGCCATTCTCGTATGTTTTCTGATGCTGCTTTCGGTGAACCACTTCAAATGTTCCAAAGCCATCTATTTCGACCTTATTTTTTTGTAAGATCTGTTCCCGAAGAACCTCTTTGAAAGCCTTAATAAATGTAGATTTCATTTTTAAAATAGGTATGTGATTCCAATATAGCCCTGAAAACCTCTTTCGGGGTATCCTTGCCACAGCTCATACTCTTCGCCTAATAAATTAACAAGTTTACCGTAGACTCCCAGCCGTTCAGCCAAAGAAATTTCAAAACTGCCTCCAAGGAGCATAAATGACGACAGTGAATTCCCGTCTGAATCATCCCGGCCCCCCACATATTCGCCCCAGCCCTGGAGAACTAACTGTTTGAACGGGCGCAGTGCAACGGTTCCTTTTATGTTTAACGACTCAATAAACGGAATTTTTCCCTCATTTGAGAGTCTGGCCCGCTGCCACGAACCATCTGCACTCACCCAGAACACGTCCGGACGAATGTCTTGTGCGAAAGAGCCATAGATTTTGAACATATTTGCATCGTGATAGTTCACCCCAAACAGGTGGGCATCGGTTCCCGGGCTATCAACAAGCGATGTAGTATTGCGATTGTAGAACTGATAATTTTTAATATTCTGATATGAAATCCCCCCGCTGAAAGTAGTACCTGATATTGGCTCAATTTGGGCTTCAGCAAATGCCAGCCACTCAAACTGATGCTGAAGAGAATCTGAAAAACTTACGTAACTATTTTCATTGTGGATGGAACCCCACTGCCGGTATGATGGTGTGCCGGAAAGATGACCCTTTAAATCCACGCCGGAAAAGAGCGTGTGTGTTACGGTAACCTCCGGGGAGAGGTAGAGAGAAAAATCATTCACTGCATCCGTTGCACCGGATATTCCCAAACTTGCTTTTACATCCGTCTGGTAGTTGAAAAGTCTTTCATAGTGTGCGGAAGCTGTTGTTACAGACCAACTCTGGTTCTCTCCCAGGTAATCATTCACCCCGCCAAATGATGTGTTAATTTTCAGTCTGTGAACTTCCTGGATATTGTCACCAAGACGAGAATATTGTACAGAACTTGAAGCATTCCATTCACTAACGTCATCCGTTTGCAGTTCCGGAAAATCTGAGGAGAGATCAAACTGGTTGGATCCTCCGTGAAGACTAAACTGGACACCACTCAATGACGTTTGAGCCCAATCAACGTTAAATCCTCCTTTTATGCCCAGCCGTTCAACCCGGTCGTTGCCGGATGCAGGTTCCCCGTCTACAGTGTAGAGACCCGGGTAGTGATTAAAACCTGAGTTGACCGACAGATTTGTTCGAAGTGTGGTTTTTTGGGAAGCCCGGTGAATGGAGTTCAGGCCAATCTCTGAACTGCGGCGTGAGTCTGTAAAATTATCCAGGTGCCCGTCTGTAGAAAAGTGATTTATTTGAGCGGCAACGCGATTTCTGTTATTGATTTTTCCAATCGCATAGATATCAGCTTCCGGCGAGATATAACTACCAATGCCCAGTCTCGCAAATCCGTTTTTAGGATCGGTATAGCCCAGCGGAGTGTATTGCGGTGCTTCAGGTCGTTCGAGAACCCCTACCGGAAGATTGGCCACGACGGTCTCTTCATCTTCAAAAAACGGAGTTCTATTGGGGTCAATTTGAAAAACACGCGGTCTTGGATTGAAACCGAGAATAGGTTGTCGTCTCAGTCCCGGAAAACGTGCCTGAAACTGGCTTCTAATCTCAATATCCTGCGGATCTATTTCCGGAAGGAGAGTTTGTTGCGCTTCAGATTGCTGAGCATCCTGACCATAAACAATTCCCGCTACACCGAATGTGAAGAGGACAGAAAGAGCAGTTACAAAAAGTCGATTCATAAATTCAGAACTATTCATCATTTAACAGTGAGAAACTAACAGCTTTTTATGTAAAATTTCTTAGATCTTTTGGCAATGTACAATTTAATTCGGATTCCCGGATGCAAGTGAGTTGAACTTATCCCACCAGAGGGAAATCGGACCGATGATAAATACCAAAAGTACAGTAACGCCATGCGCAATGGTTGCGTATGTAAGCGCTGTAACCAGCGGAATATTGTATAAAAGAGACATACTCTGCTGAATCAACAGGTGGTACGACCCAATTCCCGCAGGAGTTGGAATACTCACCCCGATGGATGAAACCATTGTGAGCACGACAGCGTCACTCATCGTCAGGCCGTAAACCGATTGAAAATTCATCATGTAGAACGGCAAGTAGGTCATAAAAATATACCCGATCCAGATGCCGGCCGTCAAAAGAAGAAAAACCGGCCAGTTGTTCACGTGCCGAATAGAGATCATTCCCTCTGTAAACGACCTCGCTTTCTGAAAGATGGAATTTAAAATTGAACTGTTGAAGGGTTCATTCTGATCACTGTAGTTTAGCACTTTATAGATCAACCAAATCCCCGCAATTACCAGCAGAAAAAAAAGAGGTATGGCTAAATATGCATACCACGGCCAGCTTTCGGTACCAAACAACTGTTCAAGCAGGCCCACATCGCGTATTAAATAGAGTGATACAAACACAATTAACAACATCATGGTGGCAAGATCAAAAAGCCGTTCCACTACAATTGTACCCAGCAAATTGCTGGAGCTCAACCCCTGTTTTCTGGCAACGTAAACGGGCCGGCTCACTTCTCCCAGCCTTGGAACCACATTATTGAGAACATAACCCAGCATGACCCCGGCAAAAAGAGTGGATCTCGGAATGTAGGTTTTCTCATTGGCCAGCAGCAATCTCCATCTCTCGGCACGCATCCAGTGACTTGCCAGGAGTGCTAAAACGAAAAAAGGCAACCAGTAAAAGGTTGCCAGTTTCATCTGCTGCCACAGTTCGGCAACATCTACGTTGCGAACAGCAAGCTGAATAAACAACAGGGCTACAACAATGGAAACGGCAATGTTAACAATTCGGCGTTTTTTCATTCTGTTTCGTAACGCAGATCTATTTTTTCAGCTTCATCCGGAATGTTCAGTTCAAAAATAGTGGGCTCTGCACTTCGGAATGAACCGTTTTCAAACATGGTAATTAATTCATTTTCAACCTGATCTACAGCAACAATCCGCTCAGGACTCCCATTTTCGTTCAGGTAGATTCTCACCGTCTGAAATACAGTAAACGGATCATCTGAAGCTAATGTGACCACTGTCTGCCCCTCATTACCGCTCTCTTCAGATACTGAGAATGATTCATCAACGCCCTGCAGCATTCTGGATGGTGCAAAATCGTCCTCCTCTTCAATGTACTCGCTGATGATCACGCGGTTTCGGGATCGGTCAAAAACTGTGGAGATCTCTCCATCTACTACCATAGACTGCATATCGCCTTCAATCCGGTACTTCTCTTTCCCGATCCATATTTTTCCTTCGGAGTACTGTTCTTCCCCCGTAAATGCATCTTTATAGAGATGTGAAAAGTCCGCTTCCAGAATAAGACCCTCCTCAAAATTTGCTTTCAGCCGATCAAATTCAGGAGTTTGAGTAAATCCCTCTGCCGAAAAGATCAGCTTTAGGAGCAGTATAAGTGCAAATGTAGTGGCTTGCTTCATAATCAATCTTCTTTCATTTCTGTACACATCCATGCTAACCGTGTTACCGCCGGTGAGTTCCCATTCAACGTTCTCAGGACTCGTAGATTATTCCGCCGGTCAAACTCCCAGTTCATCAAAAATTTCTTCGAGATCTTCTTCATCATCAATTTTTACGTCACGCGCCGTACTTCCCTGATAAGGCCCCACAACACCGGCATTGTAGAGCTGATCAATAATTCTTCCGGCACGGTTATATCCGATTTTCAATTTCCGCTGGAGTAGCGAAACCGACCCTTGCTGATGAATCACCACAATTTTTGCAGCCTCTTTGAAATAGTCGTCGATATCATCCAGCGGGTCCGGAATTCCTTCATTTTCATCTTCGATAACCGGCAGCTGGAATGGTTTTTTATATCCCTGCTGCGAGCCGATAAAGGACGTTATGCGCTCCACTTCATCTGTATCCACATAGGCGTTCTGGATCCGAGTCATTCCCCCGCCGTTTGAAAAGAGCATATCACCGCGACCAATCAGCTGATCTGCCCCACCGGTATCGAGAATTGTTCGGGAATCCACTTTCGACGCCACCTGGTAGGCAATTCGCGCCGGGAAGTTCGCTTTAATGGTTCCTGTAATTACATTCACAGACGGACGCTGCGTTGCCACAACAAGGTGAATTCCAATGGCGCGGGCAAGCTGAGCCAGGCGGGCAATCGGTTCCTCAATCTGTTTACCGGCCGTCATCATCAGGTCGGCAAGCTCATCAATAACAACCACAATGTATGGCAGATGACGGTGCCCCAGCTCCTCGTCCAGTTCACCGGTTTCAAATTTTTCGTTGTACGACTTGATGTCGCGCACCATCGCCATTTTCAGCAGATCGTAGCGCTCATCCATCTCTTTTGTAACACTTTCCAGCGTTTCCATTGCACGGGTTGTATCCGTTACAATGGGTTCATCAGAGCCGGGAAGTACCGCCAGATAGTGGTTCTGAATATTGCGATAGAGAGAGAGTTCAATCTTCTTCGGATCGATCATCACAAATTTCAGATCATCGGGATGGCATTTATAAAGCAGACAGGTAATAATCGTATTGATACCGACCGATTTACCCGATCCCGTTGCACCGGCAATGAGCAGGTGAGGCATTTTCGTCAGATCGATCATGAAAACTTCATTCTCAATTGTCTTCCCGAAGGCAACCGGCAGCTCGAACCCGGTCTCCACAAATTTTTTGGTGTTAATCACCGATTTTATAAAAACCGTTTCACGCGAGCTGTTCGGCACCTCAATCCCAACTGCAGACCGACCGGGAATTGGAGCTATAATCCGAAGACCGTGTGCAGCGGTCGCCATTTTTAGATCGTTGGCGTAACTCTCAATTTTGCTGATTTTCACATCCGGAGCGGGTTCCAATTCATAAAGGGTTACCGTTGGCCCTACAATCGCGTTAATTCCAAGAATCTCAATTTTGTGGCGCTTCAGCTTATCAAGGATAATTCGCTTATTCTCTTTAATCTCCTCGAGGTCCACTTCATTTCCTTCATTCGGTGGTGAAGTCAGCAGGTCAATTCCCGGAAATTTATATTTAATGATCGGCACTTCCTTCGCCTTGCTCTTGTTGAGGCGATCCAGTTCCTTATCACTGGCTTCTTCGTCACCCTCTCCCACATAAACTGAAATTTCTACATCGTCGTCTTCATCTTCTACTGTTTTATCCGGACTCTTTTCGAGTATGGCTCGGGGCGGTTGTTTTTCAAGTTCGGCACTCTCCTTTTTACGTTGTGCTTCCCGCTCTTCATCCTCTTTTTGTGATCGCTCAACAATATCGTCGATGGATGCTGATTCCTTTTTCGCTTCAGGCTCACTGCTCTGTTTCTGCTCTCGTTTCATTTGAGCATCTGCTTTTTGTCTCTGCCTAACTGCTTTTTTCTCCTCCTTTTCGCGCTTTTTCTGCTCTTTCTTCTTCCGCTTCTCTTCACGTTTTTCTTCTCTCTTATCTTTAAAATCTGACTTCCAGCTCTGAATCAGCTCAACGGTTTTTTGAAGGTCGCGATCGGCGAGGATCAGCAGAGATACAAACATGAGTACCAACAGCAGAATAATAGAACCAATCCCAAGAATATTTTCAAGGATACCTGCCACGTAAATTCCGGAATTTCCACTCCATGCCATGGAATAGGCTTCAAAACGGTTGTGGAACCAACCCAATATTGTAGAGGCAAGCACCATCACCCACAGCCCGTAAGCTGCCGGCCAGCCCAGGTCCGCCAGATCATTCTGACGAAATACAAACCAGCCCAGTGATGCAACGATAATTGGCAAAATAATACTGGTATAACCAAAAAGCGTATGAACCAGCATGTAGGAGATATATGCCCCAACAACGCCCAGCCAATTGCTGATGCGAAGTGCCGGTCCCTGATCTACCTGAAAAATAGATCCTGAGTTGAGGGATTTAACAACTGCATAGTCGGATGGATTGTAAGAAGCGATACTTAGCAGCAGCAATCCGGCCACCGCCATTATCAGTATCCCCGCCACCTCCATCTTTCTGGAGTAGTTAAAATTGCTGAAAAAACCGCTTTGCTTTTTTTTCGCCATATTAAATCGAGATAATTCCGTCGTGCAAAATAGGTAACTGATCGGTTATGTCTGTCTGACAACAGTAGTCCAGATCGTCGGTTCCCACCACATTTTTCAATCTCTGAGCGTGGTTGCATTGAAATATCACCGATCTGATGTCATCAGAATATTTTTCATAGAGCCCGTAGGCTACTTTTGCGCCGTCATTGGCGTCATCCGGCAACTGTCCATCGCCTAAATTGTAGATAATATTCCCTGCAAGCAACACATCTTCCAGCGCAAGACGACCTTTCCAGCCGGCACAAAGCAACACAATTTCATTCTCTTCGGCTGAAAGTGAACTCACAATAGCACTTAAATTGAGAAACGAAGCCATGTAAATCCTGGCTGACCCAAGAGACTTTTTAATCGCTTTGGTTCCGTTCGTTGTATTAAAAATCAGGGTTTTCCCTTCCACGGTTTCACGGTCGTACTCCAGTGGAGAGTTCCCAAGATCGTACCCTTCAATTTTGGTACCGTCTTTTTCGCCACAAAGAAGGTAATTGTCCGAATCCACACTTTGCGATATACGGCTGGCTTCTCCCATATCCTCAACAGGTATCACACCTTTCGCCCCGTTCATTAGGGCGGTCACGATCGTTGAGGTAGCACGAAGCACGTCAATAACTACCACGGACTTGTTGCGCAATTCATTTTCCTGAAACGACTGCGCCGAAAAAAATACATCTAAATTAATTGTGCTGCTCATAAAACTATTTCTTGTAAAAAGGCGGTTTGGTTACCGTTGCACTAACCACTTTCTTTCTGATTTGAATTTGAATGTCACTGCCATCCTTGGCATGATCCAGCTCAAGGTATCCCATCCCTATACCTTTATTCAAAGAGACAGATTGTGTTCCGCTTGTTACAAAACCGATCTCATTTCCGTCCAAATCCAGAATTTTATATCCAGACCGCGGAACATTTCTTCCTTCATCAATCACAAATCCTGCCAGCCTTCTTTTCGGCCCTTCATCTTTCACTTTCCGGATCGCCTCTTTTCCGATAAAATCTCCTTTATCCAACTTCGTAAGCCAGCCCAGCCCGGCCTCCAGAGGATTGGTATCTTTCGAGATATCATTTCCATAAAGAGCAAAGCCCATCTCCAGACGTAGTGTATCACGCGCCCCGAGTCCGGCAGGTTCAAGTCCAGCATCTTTTCCGGCTTTCATAAGCTCATTCCAGATCTTCGTTGCATCGGCCTTGGCTGTGTCAATGTAAAGTTCAAATCCTTTCTCGCCTGTATAGCCGGTTGCAGAGATTATTACACCGCTTTCGCCGGCAACAGTTCCCTGTTCAAACGTATAAAACTTAATTTCAGAAACGTCACTCTCCGTCAGTTTTTGAAGTATTTCTATCGACTTGGGTCCCTGCAATGCAAGAAGGGCATACTGATCAGATCGATTTTCAAGTTCAGCCCCCATGCTGTTGTGGCTATTAATCCACTTCCAATCCTTTTCGATATTCGAGGCGTTCACTACAAGCATGTACTCATCATCGGATAGTTTGTAGACCAACAAGTCATCCACAATGCCGCCATCTTCATAGCACATTGCCGTATATTGAGCTTTGCCCGGCACAAGCTTCGACGCATCGTTGATGGTTACTTTTTGTATCAACTCCAGCGCTTTCGGTCCACGAACGAAAAACTCGCCCATGTGAGAAACATCGAACAGGCCGGCATTTTCACGTACTGCCATGTGCTCCTGTTTGATTCCCTCATACTGCACAGGCATATCAAACCCGCCAAAGTCGATAATTTTTGCGCCAAGGTTTTCATGCTCCTGATAAAATGGTGTTCTTTTTGACATAAATCGATCTAATTTCTTATTCAAATATTACGCTTATGAGTTATAAAGCAGATTCACTGCTCAATTCACAATCAATTAATGATTTCACCGTATCTTATAAGTCTGTGAATTTTACCTAAACGGCAAACGTTTAATTTACCTCATATTCTGATTATTTTTGAAAGGTAACAATTTCAAGCACGCAAAACATTTATGTCTATCCACAAAGAAGAAATTAAAAGCGCACTATCTCAGGTTCTCCACCCCAAATATGAGAAAGATCTGATCACACTCGATTTGGTTCAGGATCTGATTATCCAGGACAAGTATGTGGCATTCACCCTGGAAATGCCTCAAAAAGATGACAGCCTGGCCGATTACCTAAAAAAGGAGTGCGGAAAAGCTATTCATAAGTTTGTTGATAAGGAGGCCGTTCTCGATATCACCATTGGAATTAACATTTCCCGGCAGAGGGAGCTCGACGGTGATGATGCCGGTCAACAACATACCCAACAGCAAGCTCCACAGGAACCGATTCTTCCGGGCGTGAAAAATGTGATTGCCGTAGCCTCCGGTAAGGGCGGCGTTGGAAAATCTACCGTAGCCGCAAACCTTGCCGTTGCATTAAGCCAGACCGGCGCAAAAGTGGGACTTCTGGACACAGATATTTATGGACCCAGTGTTCCCACCATGTTTGATGTGAAGGAGCGCCCCAACATCACCACCCAGAAAAAACTGGTCCCGATTGAGAAGCATGGTGTTCACCTTGTTTCGATGGGATTCCTGGTTGATACCGACCAGGCGATGATCTGGCGAGGCCCGATGGTAACCAGCGCTGTAAAGCAGTTCATGCAGGAAGTGGAGTGGGGAGAGCTTGACTATCTGATTCTCGACCTGCCTCCCGGAACCGGCGATATTCAGCTTACCATTGTTCAAACCGTTCCGCTAACCGGAGCTGTTATTGTATCCACCCCTCAAACCGTGGCTCTGGATGATGCGCGAAAAGGCGTTGCCATGTTCAGTAAGGTGAACGTTCCCGTTCTGGGCATTATTGAGAACATGTCTTACTTCGTTCCCGATGATGCTCCTGAAAAGAAGTACTATATTTTCGGGAAACACGGTGCTCGAAAACTCGCTCAAAAACTGGAGGTACCCTTCCTGGGTGAAGTTCCTCTAAGAGAGCAGATCCGCGAAACCAGTGATTCCGGAACTCCGGTTGTGGCTGCAGACCCGGCATCGCCATCTGCAATTGCCTTGAAAGAAATTGCAAACCGTGTGCAGCAAACTGTATCCATTCAAACACAAAGCGAAAGTTCAAACAGCAAGGTGGATATTAAAATCCGCCCTTAGCAGCCACTTAACACATTGATAGCTAACAAGCCGGAGCAATAAGCTGCCGGCTTTTTAGTTATGATCAAGAACAGATTTACAGACATGTCAGATAAAGAGACGAAAGCAAAAAAACGGAAACGCGCGCTCATAGAGTGGGGAGTCATCATTGGTGTAGTCGTGTTTCTATATGCAACCGGACTCCATACCCCGGTGATAGGAACGCTGCAGAAAGGCTTACTGGCTACAGGGTTGATCAAACCATCTATCCCATCCGTAACAGATACTTTTCCCGAAGCCAACCGGGATTTTTACATGGCAGATGAAAATGGTACCGTAATTTCACTGGAGTATTTTGACGGAAATGTGGTGTTTATGAATATCTGGGCTACATGGTGTCCGCCCTGCATTGCCGAAATGCCCTCCATCAACAAATTATATCAGCAGTTTGGTGAAAATGACAACGTAAAGTTTGTCCTTGTATCCATGGATGATGAGTTTGATAAAGCAAAGCAATTTATGGAAAAAAGAGGTTTTGACATGCCGATCTATCACTTTCGCACAAAAGTACCGGGAACCTATGAAAGTAGTGTCATCCCCACAACCTATATCATCTCTGCAGATGGAAAGCTGATGATGGAGAAGCAGGGCCTGGCTAAGTATGACACACCTGAGTTTGAGCAGTTTTTGAGAGATCTTTCGGAAATTTAAAATGAAGGTGTACTGGCTCCTTTAAACTTGGTTGATTCTAGTCCAACCACCCCTTTTATCCCCTCCTTCGTAAGGAGGGGAAGTTCTATTTTCAACTCTATCACTAAATAATCCCTGCCTTATTTAACCAGTAAGAGTCTCTTCACAAACACGTTGTCGTTTACAATCAGACGGTAGAAATACATTCCGCTGGCAAGGTTGGCGGCATCAAACTGAAGATTATATCTGCCTTCTCCCTGCTGTGTATTTACAAGAGTTTGCACCAGCTGACCGCTTACGTTATAGATATCGAGCCGCACATCTGACGTCTCCGGCAGCACGTAAGGGATTGTTGTTGTCGGATTGAACGGGTTCGGGTAGTTATCCTCAAGGCGGGCAATTTCATCTGCACGCAGTGCTTCACCCTTTAAACTGATTGATATTGGGCTGGCTGCATTAGAAGCGTTATGTGAAATTCGGATTGTCCCTTCATGAATTCTATCTCTGCTTGGTATATATCGCACAGTTACCATTACACTCTCACCGGGGTCAACACTTCCGCTTGCCAAGCCCGCAGGTGAGATCACAAAATTATCATTATCTATATTTATGCTATAAGAGAGCGGATCTTCCGCAGTCGCTAAATTTTCAATCTCAAATGTACGTTCTACACGCTCGCCCACATTTGTGACTCCAAAATCCAATCCATCAACAGTATATTGACTGTCCACAAAGATTTCTGATTCAGCCCCAACCAGTTCCAGACATGAACTGCCCAATGGCCAGCCCCAGTCACTGAGCATACCACAGAATACCGGGCCCGGTGAATGCACTGCAAACTGGCGATCAATTCGCGGCCTCATTAAGGCGCTTTCCAGATTTTGTTGTTGTGAAAAAGTAGCCTGGTCGAGATGAGAATAAGAAGAGCCGCCATTCCACTCCGATGGTGCATATAACGGAACCCTCTGCCCTGAAAATACCCCACGCGCATCATTGCCAGTGAAGTAGACACCTGAACGCTGCCCGGTCAGTGCCCGATAAAGTTCAACAGATGGGTTTGGAAACACGTTCGTGTTTAGCAATTCATTGCCCAATCCATCCTCTGTAAACCGGTCGTATATAAATGGCCAGTTGTTATCACCCAAACCATAGCTGCCGGTTTGAGCGTCCTCATTTACGCCCATCGTGCCGATAAATCCAATACCGTGGCCAATTTCGTGCAGAACTACCGTTACAAAATCTATGAACCCTTGCGGGGTTTGTGCATCCGTACCAAAATACCAATCACTGAAATTACAGTTCATGTTGATGACAATATCATGCTCCTCGCCGAACTGATTTCCCTCAAGCTGATCAACCCCAGACATAGCACTTGCCTGTGCAATAGAATACCAGGTATCCGGCTCACCATTTTGCGGCCTCGAAATTAATGTAGGGCCGGCACTTCCCAACACATTCTCGTCCCTTTGTGTCCAACTCGCCTCTATTCTTATTGGAATTTCCGACTGCAAATATGTCTCCCAAATTCCCATTGCATATTCAAATGCATTCTGAGCCTGTGATGGCCATTCACTTCCATCGCTACAACTATTTACATAGGTAATTTCAAAATTAGCGGATCTAACCTCATTATCCGCCATTTTCCTATATCTCTCCTCAGCTTTTTTGAAGTAATTTCGGTTGATATCTGTAGGCGGCAGTTTACAAATCTGCCCCATTTCTGGTGCAGGCGCTAAAATAAACTCCTCAGTTTGTGGAATTGTATCCTGCGCATGAACGGTAAAAACCGCAGTAAAAAGGAGTGCTATAGAAAATATCCCCACCTTGAATGAACGTTCCGACAATTCGGTTTTACGGTATCCTTTAATCATATATAAAACAGCTGATTGATATTCTGAATCGAGGTAAGTTTAAGCAAAACATCACAATCTTACGCAATCAATTTTCTATTTACGAATTTAAATTCTCATATTAAAACCAATACAACAACAACTCTGTTCACATGAGAACCTCTAATCTTTCTCTCCCCGTTCAAATTACAGGTTTCATTCTTTTCCTGGCACTTTGCTACCTGATTGCATGGACCGGTGCCCTGGTTTCGCCCGGCATCGCCTCGCCTGAGTGGTATAATTCGCTTAATAAACCGGACTGGAATCCGCCGGCCTGGCTTTTTGGGCCGGTCTGGACAACCCTCTATACGCTGATGGGAATATCCGCCTGGCTTGTATGGAAAGAGTATGGTTTTAAACATGCAGCAAGTGCGCTGAGCGCATTCTTCCTACAGTTGATCTTGAACGGTTTGTGGTCGCAATTGTTTTTCAATCTCCAAAATATCGGGTGGGCACTCATTGAAATTATACTGCTGCTTACGGTAATCTTTGTTACCACACACCTGTTCTATCAAAAAAACAAAATTGCCGGCTGGCTGCTGATTCCATATATCTTATGGGTGAGCTTTGCAACGGCACTAACCGCTGCGATTTGGGTGTTGAATTGATTGGCTTAAGGCTTCTATGGGGAAGTTATTATCGACGTCACTTCAAGCGAAATCCCGAATGCCTTTATTCGGGATGAAGTCGAGAAGTTAATTCTCTAAACAAATAAACTCTTCTCTGTATTGACACTTGCGAGCTGTAGCCTGAAGCTTGCATCAATCCTGCTTATACTTAAACAGATTTTCACCGCCCACTTTCTCTTCAGCTTGTGATAGCGCATAGGCGCTTTCAAACAGTACAATCGGATTCTCTTCCATATCCTTGGTTACTTGGGTGGAATAGCTGCTCTCCAGTTTCTTAATGATCTCTTCCGAATCCTGAGGAAGCCAGCGGGCAGCATGATAATTCACCGGACTCATATGAAGCTCCACTCCGTATTCGGCCTGCATTCTGTGTTCAACCACTTCAAACTGCAGTACACCTACGGTTCCCAGCAGCAGCTCATTTCCAACCCCGTTCGGAACTTCAAATACGTGAACCACACCCTCTTCCGATAGCTGCTTCAGTCCTTCCCGAAGCTGCTTCCGCTTAAACGGATCCTTGGTCGAAACTTTCATAAAGTGCTCCGGTGTAAAGAGAGGGATGACATTGAATCGCACCGGTTTTTTATCATAAAGCGTGGACCCAATCCTAAAAAAGCCCGGACTGAAAAGCGACACAATATCTCCAGGGTAGGCCTCTTCCAGAATATTTCTCTCATCACCCATCAACGTATGGGGTGTAGACATTTTCACTTTTTTGCCGGTCCCCTCGTGGATCACATTCAATCCGCGCTCAAACTTTCCGGATGTGATACGGATAAACGCGGCGCAATCCCTGTGATCCGGGTTCATATTGGCCTGCAGTTTAAAAATAAAACCGCTGAAAGGTTCATCCAGATTCCGTTGATTACCATCCGCATCGGAGTAGATTTGCGGAGACGGAGCTAAATCGGAGAAATACTTTAAGAACACATCCAGGCCGAAGTTGTTCAGAGCCGACCCAAAAAAGACCGGAGAAGCTTCACCCACCTGAAACTTATCCCGGTCCATATCAGCAAACATATCCTCAATCAGCATCACCTCTTCCTCGAGCTGCTCTTTTTCATGATCAGAAAGGTTTGTTTCGTCCAAACCATCTTCCAGGGAGAAAATTTCGGTTTCTGCTTTTTGCGCACCGTGCTTGGTTTTTCGGTACAGATGAAGTTCTTTGCCAATCAGATCATAAATACCCTGAAATTTCTGTCCGTACCCGACCGGCCAGCTTGCGGGAATCGCCTCAATACCCAGTTTATTTTCTACATTACTGAGGACTTCCAGCGGGTCCATACCGGGGCGATCACACTTATTCACAAAAGTGATGACCGGCACTCGCCTCATTTTGCACACTTCAAACAGTTTCTCAGTCTGCTCCTCCACTCCCTTGGCAACGTCAATTACCATCAGGCCACTATCTGCAGCAACGAGTGTTCGCAGGGTATCTTCAGAAAAATCCTTGTGACCGGGGGTATCCAGCAGATTGTACTTGATATCGTCTTTTTCAAACCGGAGAACGGAGGAGGTCACAGATATTCCACGATCCTGTTCGATGGACATCCAGTCAGACGCGGCATGCCGGCTTGCCTTCCGGGCCCGAATAGATCCGGCTTCGTGAATGGCACCGCCATAAAGAAGCAGTTTTTCGGTCAGAGTTGTTTTCCCCGCATCCGGGTGAGAAATAATTGCGAAAGTTCTTCTCCGCGCTGCTTCCTGCTCAATTTTACTTAATTGTGTTGCTATACCGGCCTGAGACATATTTTTTGTCGACATCAAATTTCAGAAAGACTTGTAATATAACGAATTCTGCTTTTCTGATCACTTTTTAGATCGTTTGTACCTTAATTTTCACTCGCTTTACATTTTAAACATTGTTTAACTCTACCAAACAAATCAGCCCTCACCCGATCTGACAGTAGAATATTTTTTAATCGATGTTAAATAACGATTAAAAAGTGCCTTCACGTTTATTAAACAAAGATTTTGAAGGAACACTACATGGATGAATCCTGTATGACTTAGTGAACTCGAAATCAAAATCGATTATCATTATGACTACTTTCAAAAAAACTTCCGCACTTTTTACTGCAATATTCTCACTCATATTAATCGCAGGCATTAACCTATCTGTTGCACAAAGCGGCAGTGTAGTGGATGTGATTAATGAGAGTGATGACCACACCATTCTTGCCGAATTGCTTGAAACCACTGAGTTGGATAATGTAATCGCTCAGCAGGGACCCTTTACGGTAGTTGCACCCACTGATGATGCATTTGAAGATATGGGATCTGAATTGGAACAGCTCAGACAAGATCCTGAGAGAGCTCAAAATGTTGTAATCGGTCACCTGTTCCAGGGTGAAGTACCAGCTGAAGAAGCAGAACCGGAACTAAATATTGAGATCACAAATGGTGACATCCCGGCCACCAACGGACTGGTTCATGTTACTGAATCTGTTATTATGAACTAAACTCCCTGTAAATTAACCGTTAGATGGAAGGAGTCGTGTTCCCGGATGGGGAGCACGGCTTTTTTTATTTGCAGGCTTCAGGTGGCAGGCTTCAGGTGGCAGGCTTCAGGTGGCAGGCTTCAGGTGGCAGGCTTCAG
>NZ_MDWE01000024.1 GCF_001715195.1 Rhodohalobacter halophilus | reverse complement strand
CGGCTTTTTTTATTTGCAGGCTTCAGGTGGCAGGCTTCAACAGCCAATCTAGCAAAAAAGATCATTCCCAATTGTATTTTACTGGGATGTAGTCGAGAAGATCCTTTTTAGATATTTAAATATCCCTCTCTATTCTCTTGATCAACTTGTAGAGCATCTATCCAATCAGATCAACACTTTTGCACAAATCATTGAAGAGCTTTTCATCCTTAAGTGATCCTGTTTCAAACAATGATTCCAGATGATCTCTGGTTTCGTCAACAGATGCGTGTGCATAGGTAAGAAATCGCAAGTAGTCATTTTGATACTTACGCCTGCCATATCCTTCTACAATATTGGACCTTATTGATTTTGATGATCTCCTGATTTGACTTCCGGATTCATACAACTCAAATCTTGGCAAATTCAAAGACATCTTTTGAATATCAATGGATAGCTTTCTTGCCTCTTGCCAAACCAACAGTTTCTTATAACTCATGTTTCCTGTTTTTAATTAACATTGTAATTGTTAGAAACAGGATTTAAGAAATCCTTACAAATCTTCTCCTGCAGCTTGAAGCATGAGGCTTGCAACCTGTAGCCTGAGACTCAGACTAAAGCCTCAACCAACTTCTTAAAATCCTCTCTTGTATTATAAACATTGGGTGAGACCCGAATGGCCGAACCACGGACGGAGACGTGAATGTTTTGATTGGCCAGTTTTTCCCGAATCTCTTCTTTTGAAACAGAATCAGGCAGATAGATTCCAAACAGATGGCCCGCCCTGTACTGCTCTTCTTCAAACCGGAAACCGTGCTCTCTTAGTTTTTGGATGGAGTCACTCGAAATCTGCCGGCAGTAGGTTTGAATATTCGCAGGTCCCCACTCCAAAATCTGCTGCAGTGCTTTTACCATCATCGGCATGTTGATGAAATTACTTCGCTGACCCACGTCAAACCGTCGCGCGCCGGATTCATATTCCTTTTCGTAGTCCACGAGTCCGGCAAAATCCCGGCTGTTTTTGCGGGCGATCCACCCCTCTTCCAGTGGAATTCCATTCATCAATCGGGGGCCAAAATATCCCAGCGCCGTTCCATACGGACCCATCAGCCATTTATATCCCGCGCAGATCAGGACATCCGGCTGAACTTTCTGAACATCGAACGGGAGGGCACCTACTGACTGCGTTCCGTCGATCACAAAATAGGCCCCATGATTTCGAGCCACTTTCCCGATCTCCTCCAGGTTAAACAGTGTTCCATCGGTCCAATGGACATTGGCCATCGCAACCAGCTCGGTCTTGCTATCGATCGCTTCTAAAATTCGTTCATTCCAAACCTTTCCGCGATTCTCAAATTGTTTGGGAGCTTCCACGATTTTCAATTCACAGTTATTCTCCTCACAGTATCGCATCCAGGGGTAAACGTTGCTCGGAAACTGGTCTCCGGCAACCACAACATTTCCTCCTTTTTTAGCGGGCAGATTCTTCGCTACGATTCCCATTCCGTACGATACGGCCGGCAGGATCGCCACGCTCTCGGGAGAATCGGCGTGAACCAGTTTTGCAAAGAGAGAGCGAACCCTTTCGGAATCCTCAAAGAAGTGATTGGGTGTGACCTCCCACGGTCTCTTTTTAGATTGGGCGCCTGAAATTCCGGCCTCTTCAACCGATTTGAGCAGAGGCGAGAGAAACGCGCAGTTCAGATAGTGGTGATTGTCATCGAGATCAAACAGGTGTTTCTGACAGTTCATATCAGGAGAAAAGTCCGAGTTGTTCATTTTTTTTGTCGATGGGCCAGGCCGGCATTGGATTGAGCTCCACCAGCTTCATCAATTCGTTGTGGAAGTAGCGCGCCAGCTTTGGGGCGTGCAGCGTATCCGGAGCGTGAATAAAAATGTATGGGTGCTTCCCTTCACGAATCCAGTCGGCCGTGATGATTGCCCACTCCTTCAGGTACGATTCATTGTTGAGCACATCGTTTGCGCCCACAAACCGGATAAACGGTTTATTCCCGGTCGTATCAAACCGGACCGGCATTTGCGGCTTTTTGCCCTGTGCCGTTTTGATAGTCGGGTCGTCACTTTTTAGCGAGTGAAGTCGGCGTGTATCAAACACAACCCGATCAATGCGATAGCTTTTCATCAGATCTTCCAAGTGGTGCTCCTTCCGCCCTTTGTCATAAAAGTCGGGGTGACGAACTTCCAGGGCGTAGTGATGATGCGGCGGGAGATTTTCAATCAGGGTCTCCAGTTTCTCCATCTCGTTGTAGGAGAACTGTGAGCTGAGCTGAATATGAAACGGACCGAGTTTATTGCGAATCGGGTCAAACAGATCCAGGAAGGAGTTCACCTCATCCTCCACATCCTTCAGCCGTTTGTAGTGGGTGATGCTCTGCGGAAACTTGAAGCAGAATTTAAAATCATCCGAAACCTGATCGCCCCACTTGATAACCGTTTCCGGCGAAGGTGCGCGGTAGAACGTGGTATTTCCCTCCACGGAATTAAACACCGAAGCGTACTGCTTCAGAAACTGATCCGGCCTGGCGTCATCCGTAAAAAAATTGCCCTTCCACTCCTTGAATCCCCATTGGGTAAGCCCGATATGATATTTTTTGATCGCCATTCAGAAAATCGTTTATCTGTTGAACCCGAATGCAATAAACAAAATTCCGTGAGAAAATGTATCATAAAATCCCCTAAGAAGTCTTCAAAACTAAATTCTTGCGTCATAGAATCAGTTTTGTTGACACGATTGACGCTGGGAAATCCGGCAGGTGCTGCCGGGTCAAAACCTTTTCCATTTCACCTTTGCGTTTTGCCTGGCGAACGAATCTTAAGCGAAGTAGGCACTTTCTCCAAAATATTTGCTTTTCCCTTCTCATCTGCTAACTTCGAAGCTGTCAATATCATCAATCAATACGTACGTATCACATGCCTTTCAACTGGCTCGATCTCACCGTTATTGCCGGATACATCGCCATTATGGTGATTGTAGGCTACTACGCCCAAAAGCGCGGACAGGAAACTCTTGAGGATTATTTTACAGGAAGCAAGAATCTGCCGTGGTGGCTGATCGGAATCTCGATGGTGGCCACTACCTTTGCCGCCGACACGCCGCTGGCCGTTACCGGAATTGTGGCCAGTGAAGGAATTGCCGGGAACTGGATCTGGTGGAACTTCATGTTCTCCGGACTCATCACCGTATTTCTCTACGCCAAGCTTTGGAAACGAGCCGACGTGATCACCGATGTGGAGTTCATTAACATCCGCTACTCCGGCAAGCCGGCCCGTATTCTTCGCGGCTTCCGCTCGCTCTACCTCGCCTTCCCCATCAACTGTATTATCCTGGGATGGGTTACCGTGGGGATGGCCAAAATAATTACCGTATTGTTTGGTGTACAAAATCTTGTCATTGAAGTCGGCACTCTTAACCTGGCCGGCGAATGGGTCATCATCCTCATCATGTACCTGATGATCGGGATTTACATTGCGTTTTCCGGACTCTGGGGTGTGATCGTCACCGACTTTATCCAGTTTATCATCGCTATGGGTGGATCGATCCTGCTGGCGTGGTTTGCCGTGGATCACATTGGTGGACTCGGCAACCTGCAGTCTGAACTGACCGATATGTTCGGTACCGGACATCATATGTTATCCATTAATCCGCTGACCAGCCCCGATATTGCCATTGCTACCGCTCTGGTCTGGGTCGGGATGATGTGGTGGGCATCCTGGTATCCGGGTTCTGAACCGGGTGGCGGGGGCTATATCGCACAGCGGATGTTTTCAGCCAAGGATGAGAAGAACGCCGTGGGCGGAACGCTGCTGTTCAATGTGGCGCACTTTGCCCTGCGTCCATGGCCGTGGATTCTGGTGGCCCTCGTAGCGCTGGTGGTCTACCCAAACCTTGACGATCCCGAAACCGGTTATCCGCTTCTGATGCTCGATCTGCTTCCATCCGGACTCCTCGGACTGTTGGCCGTAGCTTTCTTGGCCGCGTTTATCTCCACGGTTTCCACGCACCTGAATTGGGGAGCGTCGTATGTGGTGAACGACTTCTACAAACCGTTTCTGAAACCGGAGTCAGAATTTGAATCGAAAGAGAAGGCTCAGCTCCATTACGTAAGAGTCTCCCGTTGGACTACATTGCTGATGATGGTTGCCGCAGCACTCGTCTCCCTCATGTTTGATACGGTACGAGGCGGATGGGAGGCTATTCTCTCGATCGGCGCCGGAACAGGCCTGGTCTACATGCTTCGATGGTTCTGGTGGCGTATCAACGCGTGGAGCGAAATTGCTGCAATGGCGGCGGCTGCAACCGGCTTTGGCTTGACCAAACTTCTGGGTTATGACGACTTTGCCCAGCAGATGATCTTCACCACCATTTTTGCAACCTTCATCTGGGTAGCCGTTACATTCCTGACCAAACCGGCCGATGAGGAGACGCTACAATCCTTCTTCGATCGAGTAAAACCGGGAGGTCCGGGCTGGAGCCGATTTCAAACTACCGGTGAGCAGACCTATTCATTACTTCCCGGACTCAGCTATGCCGCTATCAGCGGTGCATCCATTATCGCTATCCTCTTTGGCATGGGCGAGATCTTCTTCGGATCGGGCTGGATGGGAACCGGAGCATTTTTGTTGGGAATGGGAGGCTTGTGGTTTGTGGTGAAGAAAATTTGATCAGACCGACCTGACAGCGCACCGACGGCTGTCGATTCCTGTAAGCGTCGGGCGTCTGATTTCAAACCGAAACGCTGTCAGATCCGGTGGGTACTGACAGGTTGTGATATGGTAATGACCTGGCAGCGTACCGACGGCTGTCGGTACCTGCAAGCGTCAGGCAGTTGAGTCTGTTACTCTAAATAAAGAGTGCTTTCCAATTTGAATTCGTTTTTCAATTTGAATTCTTCATGAGCATCAACAAAGTACTCAGTGCCTTCAAACAGATCTAAAACCTTATTTTTTGCAGTAAATGAGATGCTTCCATTAATAAAATTATTATAAGATGAATATGTGTACTCTGAATAACTTTCTGTCAATCCATGATGAATCGGATTTCTATGGATGTAACAAATCAGATGCGTTAGGTATGATTCATCTGTAATTTTTATCCGTTTCAACGTTCCTTCAACCAAAGTCCCTTTTCTATTCATTTTCCTGTTAACAAATCGGGTATAACTATTCATAAAATGTGACAGTTGTCTTGATACGTTGTATGGTTTAATCTCAGGAGAAATCTTACCGTGAAATCTGCCAGATTTGAAACCTTCCACAAACTTTTTGTAAAGTGCCACCTGTTCATTTACTGTTCGGATTCTGATAAGAGCATGAAAGTGATTACTCATCAAGCACCAAGAAAAAGTTTCCACAGATGGATAGAGATAGTAGATGTATTTTTTTAAGAACACGTCATAGTCTTCCTTTTCAAAGAATATTTTCTCTCTATTAGCACCCCGATTATATATGTGATAGAAATATCCAGCTTCAAATTTCTCCATTGAGTAGTCTTATTTAAATAATTAATCAAACTGATTATCTATAAGACACTGAATTTTGGCATCACTTACTGAAACGTTTGAGATCTGCGAATTGGGCAATTTAATACATGGTAGAAAAACTATCAGACCTGACAGCGTAGCGACGACTGTTGACACCTGTAAGCGTCGGGGGCTGATTTCAAATCAAAACGCTGTCAGATCCGGTTGGTGCTGACAGGTTGTGATATTGTAATGACCTGGCAGCGTACCGACGGCTGTCGGTTCCTGCAAGCGTCAAACAATTGCAGAGAACCCATCTGCGTGGTTCAGCGATTTATCTCCGCAACTCTGCGAGAACCAAGCCCAAAAGTATAAAGAGCTAAGGACACAGACAGATTAGTTATTCTATTTCTCATATTATTAATAACCTTGCATATTTATTAATTGATTAGTATTTAAAGAGCAATTGTTATTCATCCCTTTCTACTATGCACATCAGGATTTATTTTTTTCTCGTTCCGAGCCTTCTTTTGCTTTTTTTAGCGTGCAGTACAAATAATCAAGAGAACAGCAAATATATAGATTTAGAAACCCTGCCTGTGGAACGCCCCGATCAATTCATGCAGACTGACCATGCAGGCAACATCTACTTTGACCATCTCAATTACGCTACTACCGTTAAAGAAAATGGAAATATTATTGTCAATGATCGCCCTCAAGCAGTAATCATGGAGATCAATCCTGATGGTGAGCTGGTAGATCTTATTGCAACCAAAGGCCAAGGGCCCGGTGAAATTCAGGATGCTTCCAGATTAAGTGCAGGCATCGATGAGAGTTTGGTCATATTTGACCAAAGGAACTATAAAATTGTTCAGTACGACTTAAATGAAGCATCACATTACGAGTTTCTGCCTTTTCAACCTGATCAGTATCGAATCAGAAGTGCGCATGCACTTCATGAACCTGATCTTTTTTTAGTGGTAGAGTGGAAACCATCTGCATTATCAAATCCGGGTGATGATTTTACGAATCGGTTTGTCATATATAACCAAGAGTCGGATTCGGTATTGGCCAGACATACATATCCTGACAGAATTTTTGCACGCCAAATTATTGATGGGGCTGTAAGAGGAGGAGCACCCGTACCCTTTTCCCCTGCACTTCATTTTTCCACATCCAGTAACAATAAATCAATTTATATAAGCTGGTCTGAAAATAATGAGATCGTCGAGCTTAACCTTTCATTAGATACGCTGAGAACTCTCCCTGTACCCCTTGAAATGGAACGGTTAGCCAGGTCTGAAATAGATTCAATTGAACAAAGCTATAATGATAGGAGCCCAAGCCCGTGGGAATTCATCGAACCCCTTCTGCCCGGAGAGAAAGTAGCTTATGAGGATATGATCATCGACCACTTAGATCGAATATGGCTGAAACTGACCCGGCAAACTGAGTGGCAGGATTGGCTCATTTTATCAAATGATGGAACACCGCAAAAGATTGTTCAGCTACCTAAAGAGGGTATGCTCACACATGTTTCAGAACATCATCTCGGTTTTCGGGAGAATGACTTCACATTTTCACTTTATGAGGCTGTAGATTAGATTAACAAACTTGTAAGCGTCCTTATGTACCTGTTAGATGCTGACAGGTTGTGATATTGTAACGACCTGACAGCGTACCGACGGCTGTCGGTTCCTGTAAGCGTCAAGAATTTGGAACATTAAAACATTGCAGAGTCTCGCGGATTTCCCGCAGAGTTGCCCCTACTTCAAAAAAAAATCTTTTTCTCTTCATCTATTCATAAAAAAACTTAGTTACCCATCTGCGTGGCTCAGCGTTTCATCTGCGAAGCTCTGCGAGAAAACCCAACGCTGTCAGATCCTGTGGGTGCTGACAGGTTTTCTCCAAAATACTGAACTAATTCTGCTGTGAATTGCGTAAATCAATGTTTCACGTTTGCCCTTTTACTTTTGCCGTCTTTCATTTCACAACCCACTCAATAGCGGCACCAAATCCTCTTCCAGATACCGAAACAGAGCCCGCTGATGTCCACGACCCTGAACTCGGGCAAGATTTGATGTAATCGCCATTACCACGTCTAGCTCCGGAATCATCATGATATACTGTCCGCCGTGTCCCCAGGCGAATATCACCTCGTAGCCGTTCACCGAACGCCGCCACCATAAATAGCCCATATCGTACGGATTGAAATTGCTGCGGGTGTAGGTTTTCACTGAATCCAAAATCCACTCCTGAGGCACAACCTGCTCGTCCTGCCACTTCCCAAGGTCCATCATCATTCGACCGATTTTCAACATGTCAGCCGGACTCATCGCCATATTGTTTCCGCCAAAATAGTACCCCTGAGGATCGCGATCCCAGCCGCCCAGGTTGATACCCATCGGGCCAAATAGGTACCGATTCCCAAATTCTCGGGTGCTCATTCCCGTTGCGCGTGTTAAAATCACTGATAGCAAATGTGTTGATCCTGTACTGTATATCATTCGTCCGCCCGGCTCGGCAATCAGCTCACCATTAAGCACATACCGATGCCAATTGCTGCTCACTACCCATCGTCCATAGTTTCTTATACTTGTTGATTCCAATCCGCCCCGCATGGTCAGCAGATCTACAATCGTAATGGCTTCCTTCTCCGGATTGGAATTTTGCTCAAAATAGTCCTCAAAAAACTCCCCAATCGGTTGATCCACCCCCTCCAGATACCCTTCTTCAATGGCGATTCCCACAAGAAGAGACAGAATACTTTTCGAGGCTGATTTGATATTTGTAGGTCGATTCGGACTCATCCTTCCCGTAAACTGCTGAGCAATTACATCCCCGTTTTTTTCGATCATCACACTTTCAATCGAACCAATTTCAAACGCCGATTCTAAGACACCATTCAGTTCATTATATGGCTGGGCATTTGCAACTTGCCCGGCGATAAGCAGAATCGGGATAATGAAAAATTGCTTTACGTTGAATCTCATTCAGTACATTAGTTTAGTGAAATATTTCTATCCGACACCCCTCTTAATTTCGTTTCACGTGTCGCTAACGCTCGGAGCCCCTTTTTAGGGGAGTATAATTTAAGTCATCAGTATTTATTTTGAACTGACATTATTTTAAATAACTCTGTGAAAATCAGCGGGAAATCCGCCCCGAATATTCGGGGAGAAAACAATCTGACAATTTCGTTTATTAAACAACACCAAAACCCGGGAACCGGAATCTTCATTCCAAATCAGGCATTAACCGGCATAAATCCATGAACCATCTGATCTAAAAATGAACGAATATCAAAACTCAATCTCACTTCCGTTTACAATCATTTTCATCTTGATCTTCAGCGGCTGTGCCATGCCTGAAGGGCCCGTTCCGCTCAGCGGTGATGTACCGGAAGCTAAAGGGTGGACATCAGAAACGTTGATCAGCGGTCTCGATCAACCTTGGTCCATCACCTGGCTGCCCGATTCCACATTTCTGATCACCGAGCGCTCCGGACAATTGCTATACTTTGAAGATTACCAATCCGGACCGATACAGATCACCGGGCTGCCCGAAATCTATGTTGACGGCCAGGGTGGTTTGATGGATATTTCCATACACCCTGCTTACGTCGAAAATCGCTGGGTGTTTCTCACCTACGCCTCAGGAGATGAAGATTCAAACCGAACTGCAGTACTACGGGCCGTCCTGAATGTAGAAGAGCAGCAACTGGAAAGTGCAGAGGAAATTTTCAGGGTTACCCCCGATAAAGACAGCAACCAGCACTTCGGCTCCAGGATAGTTTGGACATCAAGCTACACGTTTGCTCTGTCTGTCGGGGATGGCGGAAATCGTCCCGTTAAAACCGGTGATGTCTTGAGCCGCGAGCATGCGCAAATGCTCAATTCACACCTTGGCAAGGTTCTGCACCTCACTCAAAACGGTGAACCCACAGAGACTAATCCCTTTGTTGATGACCCGGATGCTCTGCCTGAAATCTGGTCCTACGGCCATCGCAATATTCAGGGACTCGCATATAATAATGAGTCAGGCAATCTTTGGGCCAACGAACACGGCTCTCGCGGCGGAGATGAACTAAACCTGATCAGACCGGGAGAAAATTACGGCTGGCCTGAAGTTACCTACAGTCGTGAGTACTGGTACACAAGTATTACGAGCGAAACTTCAAAACCCGACATGGTGGATCCAAAGGTGGTTTGGACTCCGGCTCAGGCTCCCAGCGGCCTTTTATTTTATACCGGAGATAAGTTTCCCGAATGGCAGGGAGATCTCTTCAGCGGCGGACTCCAGGGCGAACAGGTCAGGCGAATCATCCTGGATGGAGAATCTGTAATTGGTGAAGAAAAGATCACCATAGGCCGAAGGGTACGGGATGTAAAACAGGGCCCGCATGGTTTTATCTACGTACTAACCGGACACGATAATGGAGAGCTGATACGGATTTTACCGGAGTAGAGCATAGACCGTGGTATGTTTCAGAGAAACACCCCTCCCCGTCTCACGACGGTACCCCCCTGAAGGGGAGATTTTTCTTGTAGAATCCCATGTTTTAATCTGTCATAAAACCCGGTGTCGTAAAGACGGTAACTTCTGACGCACTTCTCTCAGATACTCTAGATTCAGATCGGCATAAATCACGCCCGGTCCGGTTCCGGCATCAGCTAATATTTTACCCCACGGATCGATAATCATCGAGTGTCCCCAGGTTTTGCGTTTCTCTCCGTGAAGGCCGGTCTGCGCCGCTGCAATCACAAAAGCACTATTTTCGATCGCCCGTGCTCTTAACAAAGGCTTCCAGTGCGCTTCCCCAGTCGGGCGCGTAAATGCAGATGGCACAGTAATTACCTCCGTGCCCTGATCAGCCATTTTTCGATATAGCTCCGGAAACCGAAGATCGTAGCAGATCGACAAACCGATGGCAGGCAGGTTGTCAGATTTATAAACAACCGCCTCTCGTTTTCCGGCCTGAACCGTATCCGATTCCCGCCAGGTCTCTTCTTTAGAAATCTCCACATCAAACATGTGGATTTTATCGTACGTTGCAGCAATCTCACCCTCGGGATTCACAACAATCGAACGGTTGAAAATTTTTCCATTGCCTGCCTGTGCCGGGTATCCGCCTCCAATGATAGTAACCCCAAACTCCCTAGCCCATTCCGGTAATTTTTTTTCAACCTCAGCTGAGATCTCTGCCGACTGTTTCAGCTTTTCTCTCTCATCCCCCAGGAATGCAAAATTTTCGGGCAGACAGATCAGTACAGCACCGATTTCTGCAGCTTCCTTGATTCGATTATGAACCTCATCAAGGCTGACCATTACATCAGGCTGGCTATTTAATTGAACGGCTGCTGTTTTGATTTTCTTCATTTTATTTATAATTCTTGATTATAAAATCCATTTAAGAAGCTATTTCAAAACCAAATCTAAAAATGTTATGGCTTAAATTTTTTACGTTTAAGAGAAATGCGGAAAAGGAGCCCCCCCTCCTTATGAAGGAGAGGTTAGGCCCGACTTCCGAAGACTCGTACGGAGGACAGGGGTGGTTGGGCCGGCACTTCTTCCTTCTAAAAAGCATGAAAAATGAACCGAATTTATTTGAACCACCCCTTAGTCCCCTCCTTTGAAAGGAGGGGAAATCTTCAAATACATCATTAGATAATATTATGTTAACTCATATAGAAAGGTAATCGGGTGAACTTTATTCTTGAGGAATGGATGTAGCCTGCCAGGCAACAACTCTCCACTCACCATCTCGTTTCACAAATGTACCGGTATTGTAGAAATTGAGATCGGTTTCATTGGGATCCGCAAACTCTGCCACCAGCCTGAATGCCACCACGGCTGTTTCTCCGAAGATCATAATCTGAATTTCTTCTGCAGAGTATCTGGTATCCGGTTCCACACTTCGATCGGGGTTCTGATTCACTCCATCCATAATATCCGATTTGGCAATGCGGTTTCCGTTTGACCCGGTGTAGATCAGGTCATCCGCCCAAAAGCGATCGTGAGTCGCGGCATCATTGTAGGACGCGCCTTCCAGAAATTCGTGAAGGAGTTCGGTAAGAGTTTCCTTTTCTTCCTGTTCAGATTGACCGAGAAGTGTGACGGGTACGATAAGAATGAGAATGAGTGGCAGGTATTTTTTCATAATTTTTGTATTCATGAACATAGCTATTGATCTGATCTATTATAGGAATTTAGATCCCGATCTGCTACCGTGGCATTTGGTATATCTGAGTCCTTTACATTGAACCCCTTCAGGGTTTTGGGTTTTTTCGATCACTCCGTAACCCGACTTGCAGTCGGGGCTAATCGAATTGATCCGCCGGTTGGCGGATCCTTTCTGATCGATACACTATATAATAGTGATTAATTGACCTGACAGCGTACAAAGAACCTGTAAGCGTCGTATGTTTTCTATAATGCTTCCCTTACTGCTCTTTTAGTTTTATTAAATGACAAACCTTTCCCACCTGAAAGAAGAAATTGATACAAAACGACCTTGGACGGATGAATGTATTTAGCACCGATTGAAGTGTAATTCTCATCCAAAATTTCTTCATAATTCTCAGGTATAATTTCTCATCTTATTAGTGAGTAATATTGTTCCAACCTTGCATATATAATCTTATCTAAATGCATCGGTAATAAAACAACTGATTTGGTATAATAATCCACCCATGGTGGATTAAATATAATTAGCCCCGATTGAAAATCGGGTATAATGTGCCACAACATATCGAGAACCCCGAATGGGGTTCAATTCTGTAAGGAATTAAAAATTTGTGTTTCATTTAAATAGGGCATCATTCACCAGTTAATCAATCTCAAGTTTCATGAGTACCTATCGCAGATTCACTATCACATTGTCTTTAGCACAAAGAACAGAGTACCGTCTTTAGATAAAGCGAACCGTAAACTACTTTACAAATATATTTGGGGTGTACTTAAAAAGAACCGTTGTTATCTCTATCGAATTAATGGAACGGAAAACCACATTCATTTACTAATACATCTTCACCCATCGGTTTCTCTGGCTAATCTGATTAAGGACATCAAACTGGCCGGTAGTGATTTTATCAAAAGGAAAAATCTGTTTCCAAATTTTACAGGCTGGCAAAAAGGTTACGGGGCATTTACTCATCACGTGCGAGATAAACATCGTCTCATCAAATACATTAAAAATCAGGAAGAACATCACAAAAAGATGAGCTGGAGGGAAGAGTTCAGAGCTCTTTTGGAGGAGCACGAAATCAATTTCAATGAGAAGTACCTTATTTAGATGGAGTTGAACCACCAGCAGGCTGTTCTAAATCGAATGTTGCTCTCTCAAACTCAAATATGTCTGGTTAAACATGGGAGCTTTTCAAAAAAATCACCGCAGAGGCGCAGAGAGCGCAGTAAATGGTTAAAGTGGAGACTTAAATCTCCAAGGTTTTCTACAGCTTGCACCCCGAAATCACTCATCTCTTTCTGCCATCTCCAGCCAGATCATCGATTTTTCATCAATCTCATCCGAGAGTTCTCCATACCGCTCTGATTTCTCCTGTAGCTCTTTTGGGTCGAGAGAACCTGCTGCCAGTTCTTTTTCAAGCTTGGTTTTTTCCTCTTCGAGCTTGGCAATCTCCTTCTCGAGCTTATTGAACTCCTTGCGCTCTTTATAGCTCAGCTTATTTGTTTTTTCCTGCTTTTTCTTCGGTTTCTTCTTCTTTTTCGGAGCTTTTTTCTCCCGTTCTAAACGGCGCTGCTCCGCCTCCTCTGCCTCTTTCAGTTCACGGTACTCCATATAGGAGCCGTGGTGATCCCGGATCACACCGTCTCCCTCAAATACAAAGTAGTGGTCTACCAGCTTATCCATAAAAAACCGATCATGAGATACCACAATCAGGCAGCCGCCAAAACCTCTCAGAAACTCCTCGATTTTCTGCATAGTCGTCAGATCGAGGTCGTTGGTCGGCTCATCCAGAATCAGGAAGTTGGGATTTTGTATCAGAACCATCATCAGGGCAAGCCGTCGTCTCTCACCGCCACTCAGTTTTCGGACCGGAGTGTACTGCAACGAACCCGGAAACTGAAAATGCTCCAGAAACTGAGACGCAGAAATCTGAGAGCCGTCCGACATCTGAATGACTGAAGCCACCTCCTTAATCACATCAATCACCCGCTGATCCTCATCAAAATCTACATCCTGCTGACGATAGTGCCCAAACTGGATGGTTTGTCCTTTGTGAACCTCACCGCTATCGGCATCCTCTTCACCGGTGATAATTTTCAAAAATGTACTTTTCCCTACACCATTTTTCCCGATAATCCCGACTTTTTCTCCCCTATTAAAGGAGTATGAGAAGTTGTCCAGAATGGTCAAATCTCCATACGCTTTGGATATTTTCTCCATCTCCAGAATCTGACCGCCCATTCGCTGCATCGACACATCCAGCTCAAGTTCAGCATCATCTTTTTCCTGATGTGCTTTTTCTTTAGTCTCATAAAACGAATCGATCCGGGATTTTGACTTACCGGTACGTGCCTTTGGCTGACGACGCATCCACTCCAGCTCCTTTTTGTAGAGCTGACCCGCTTTTTTCATCTCTACCCGCTCCTGCTCTTCCCGTTCCGCCTTCTTCTGTAGATAATAGGCATAATTTCCTTTGTGGTTGTAGAGCTTCCCGCCATCCATCTCCAGAATGTGGTTACACACCCGATCCAGAAAATAGCGGTCGTGAGTTACCATCAGCAGAGTTACGTTGCTTTTGGCCAGGTAATCTTCCAGCCACTCGATCATATCCAGGTCGAGGTGGTTGGTCGGTTCATCCAGAATCAGCAGATCGGGATCATCCAAAAGAACAAATGCCAGGGCCACCCGCTTTCTTTCACCGCCCGATAAAGTACTGATGGATCTCTCCAGATCGTGAATATCAAGCCGGCTCAAAATCTGCTCGAGGCGCTGTTCATAATCCCAGGCGCCGGCAGCATCCATCGCAGCACTTGCACGCATGTACTCCTCCTGGGTCTCTTCATTGAAATTTTCTGCCTGAGCCTCCACCGCTTTTTCATATCGCAATACAACCTTTGAAAGACCGGTGTGTCCCTGCGAAATGTATTCCTGAATGGTGAGATCCGGGTTGAGCTCCGGTTCCTGTTCCAGATATCCCACTTTGATATCACTTTGAAACATCACTTCCCCGGTATCCTGCACCTCTTTCCCTGCGATAATTTTTAATAACGTGGATTTTCCGGTTCCGTTTGGGGCGACCAATGCCGTTTTATCGCCCTTCGAGAGTCCGAAGGTGATCTTTTCAAACAGAATTTTGGTGCCAAAACTTTTAGAAAGGTTTTCAACAGTCAGATAGGTCATGCAGCGGGTCAATCAATTTTCAATACGATTCAACCCTGAGTTCTGGTGATTTGTAAAGAAAGTATAGAACTCCCCTCCTTAAAAAGGAGGGGTTGGGGGTGGTTAACTAACGCAAAATTGATCATGATTAAGAAAATTAAACTTAACTTTAACATTCAACACAACCACCCCTTGTTCCCCTCCTTAAAAAGGTGGGGATATTTCTATTCAAACTTAGAATAAAATATTTGAACTCAGGTTTTCGGTATTGAAAATAGGATTTTTTACGGCCAACCTCGCCATTCCGGAACAGGTTAATTTTTTATGTTCCGGTTTGATAGACAGGCTCACCTTCGGCTATCATTCCATCTTTCAGGTGAATGATTCGATCTGCAAATTCGGCGTCAACCGGTGAGTGAGTGACCATTACAATGGTTGTTCCCCGGCTGTTTAATGCTGAAAGTAATTCCATCACTTCTGTGCCGTGACCGGAGTCCAGATTTCCCGTCGGTTCATCTGCAAGAATCAATTTTGGTTCTGTAACCACAGCCCGTGCTATAGCCGCCCGCTGCTGCTGACCGCCGGAGAGCTGGTTCGGAAAATGATTTCTCCTCGCTGTCATCCCCATATGTTCGAGAGCCTGCTCTACTTTCTCCTTCGATTTCTTCGGTTTCATCCCAAGATATTCTAGCGGGAGCTCTACATTTTCAAACACGGTCAGTTCATCAATCAAGTTAAAGTTCTGGAAGATAAACCCAATATTCCCCATTCTCAATTTGGCCCGGTCGCGCTCCGAAAAGTCAGACGTCTCTTGATTCAAAAATATGTACTCACCGTCAGTCGGGCTGTCCAGTAACCCCATAATATTCAGTAGAGTTGACTTTCCACAACCTGAGGGGCCCATTATGGCCACAAACTCTCCCTCGTCAACAACGAGATCCAGCCGGTTTAGGGCAGTGGTTTCAATCTCCTCGGTTCTATACACTTTCGTCAACTGTTTAGCTCTGATCATTACGTTCTCAATTTGAATGTTCTGTTCTTCATTTTGTCATTCCATTACCAACACATCATACCGCTCAATTGCATCGTAGGATGAGGTGATGACTTTCTCCCCCGGATCCAGTCCTTCCAACACCTCAAAAAAGTTTCTGTTTGACCGACCAAGCCGAACCGGGCGACGCACTGCCCGGGCTTCATCATCTTCAAGTACAAAAACCCAGTTACCACCTGTTTGCTGAAAAAATGGGCCTCTGCTCAGCAATAGTGCTTCAGCCGCTTCACCCAACTCCAGGCGAACTCGTACAGTTTGGCCTCGCCTCAACCCCGATGGCATCTCCCCCTCAAACCGAAAATCGACCTGAAACTGGCCATCCTGTATGACCGGATAGATTCGCTCAATGACCAAACTGAATTCATTCCCGGCATATTCAAACGTTCCGATCTGTCCGGGAGCTACCCTGGCCAGGTAAAATTCATCAATCCCTGCCCGAACCTTAAAACCATCCAGTTGATCTATCTGGCCGAGGCGCTCACCCTGCTGAATCGATAAACCGGGATCGAGGTCCATCGTAGAGAGCTGTCCCGAAATTGGAGCCTTGACCACCAGGTTCTCCAATATTTGTTGAACTCCATCAAGGCTGCGCCACATCCGCTCTTCCGATCTGTTCAGTTGATTCAGCTGTTGTTCCATTTGCACAGAATCACGACGGAACGACTCATAGTTTAGGTTGTATCTTCTCAGTTGAAATTGGTACTCCATTTCAGACTCTTCAAACTCACTGGAGGAGATCAGCTCCCGTTCAAACAGAACACTGTCTCGCTGATGCGATGATTTGGCAAGTTCGAGCCTCGTTTCTGAATCGGTGAGCTCTTTCTGAAGATTCAGGTGATTCTGTTCGAGATTCAATCGTGAATTTCTCACATTGTTGATCTGATCGTAAATTCCGGCCTCCTGCTGCAACACACTAAGCTGAAGGGATGAGTTGGTCAAAATCACAAGAGTGTCGCCCGCTTCCACCATTTCACCCGATTCGGCCATCACCTCCTGAACTACACCGCCCTCAACTGCATCCAGGTAGGTGGTTCGTAAAGGCTGGACTGTTCCCGAGACATCTGTAAACTCGCGAAATTCCCCCATGGACACTTCAGAAATAATCAACCGATCTTTATTGATGACAGATGAACTTCCCGACCCCTCAGCCATATAGTTGTACCCTGCAATCAGCAATACAGCTCCCAAAATAATCAAGCTGAAAAGCTTTAACGGAGACCACCTCTTCTTTTTAATTTCTTTATCCATACGATACATCGATACCTTATTCGTTTTTCAGGGCTCTGGCCGGATCCAACAGGGCTGCTTTTACAGCCTGTGTGCTGATCGTTCCAATACTGATTAACAGTGACAACAGTAAACTCATCAAAAATGTGAAGGTGAGGTAAAAAATCAAATCAATCCGGTATGGAAAATCTGAAAGCCAGTTTGAGGCTGCAATATAGATCACGGGGAGAGCGATTACATGCGCCAATATAATCAGCCATACATAATCTTTAGAAAGTAGGTAGAATACACCCGGAGCTGTCAATCCAAGGGCCTTCCGTACAGCCACCTCCTTTTCGCGGACCGCAACACTGAATGATGCCAGGCCTAACAGACCTAAACTACCCACGAATATAGCGATGAATGCAAAAACCCCCATCACTGATGCTACGCGTTGTTCCGGCTCATAAAGCTGATTCAGCCTGTCATCAAGAAAAAAATAGTCAAACGGATGTGTTTGATCCAGGTCTGTCCAAATAGACTGCAAGTGAGTGATGGCATCCCTAGGATTACCCGGCGCAATACGCACCAACAAATAGCTGATATTGGCCAATATCTGATTTTGTGTAGCCGGCAGTTCAAGAATTAATGGCTCCAGCTCACGACGCAGATAAGTATGATTAAAATCTTCGGTAACTCCAACAACGGTAAACTCTCCGCCATTACTGTTTCGAAAAGTTCTCCCAACGGAATTTTCCGCGTTGCCCCAATTCAGGTAATTTACCATAGCTTCATTAATTAAAATAGCCTGAGCCTCATCCGTTGAGAACTCCCGGGAAAAGTCACGACCGGCAACTATTTCAATATCCATCACCTCCAGAATGTCGTGCATTACAAACAGCTTGTTGAAAGAAGGAGTCTCGTCTGCACCTGCGTCATCCGGTGAGAGATCATACTTCCAAAATTCAGAGCTGCCGAGAATGGTCTGGGCGCCCGAAACAAACTGAATCGAAGAGTGTTCCAATGCCCTCTGTTTTAACTCATCGTACGACCAGATTGCACTGGTTAGGTAGACCGGAACCGCCAGCACTTGTTCGGTTTCAAAGCCGAGATCCTTCTCTTGTAAATGTTTATGCTGAAAATAAACGAGGGTGGTACCAATCAGCAGAACAGACGTTATGGAAAACTGAGCAAGTACAAGCCCCTTTCTGATATTTGCTCCTTTCCTCCCTTTACTGTGTCTGCCCCTCAGGCTGTCTATCGGGTTGAATGAAGAGAGAACCGCAGATGGATAGAACCCGGCCAGCAGGGCAATCACAATTGCAAACACCGTTAACAGTATGGTTAAATCTCCAAATCCCATGTGGCCCGGCTCAATGGAACGGCCGGTAAAAAGTTCAAAATATGGCATTGCCAGCCAACTGATAATCAATCCCAGGGCAAATGCCAGGAACGTAAAGAAGAGTGATTCCGTCATGAATTGCCTGGCCAGCTCGCCCCTGTCTGCACCCAGTACTTTTCTGACGCCCACCTCCTTGGAACGACCCATCGCCGCAGCTGTAGATAAATTTATAAAATTGATACAGGCTAATACCAGAATAAATATTGCTACAATTCCAAAGATATAGAGGTTCAGTTCACTGCTCACCGGCTCAATCTCTGATTCAAATCCACCCGAGAGCCATATTCCTGATAGAGGTTGAAGGGCTAAATCCACACTCTCTGCTCCGGTGAAATACTCTTCATAATATGGTCGGGTTGCCTCTCTGATATTCTCCTCCAATTGAATGATATCTACATTCGGTTCAACCATGAGATATGTCCAGACCGGATTCCACCGCCACCGATCCGATAACTGATCATAATTTCCCCATATTCTTCGTAACGTTTCGAAAGAGGTGAGAAAGTCTGCCTTAAAATGTGATTGGTCCGGCCACTCCTTCATTAATCCGGAAATTGTAAGTGCTATCCGGCCTTCAAAATGGAGCGTTTTTCCAATAGGATCTTCTTCCCCAAAATAGACCGATGCAACCTGTTCGGTTATAACCACCGAATTGGGTTCCGTCAACACTTGTGAGGGATTACCTCGCAACAGATGGATATCAAAAACATCAAACACTTCCGGATCCGTAAAGAAAAATTTATCCTGCCTAATAATAATATCATTATCCGGGTTCTTGATGGATACACTTTCCGACTCCATATCAAAAAATCGAACCACAGACTCTACATAACCGGCAAGTTCCGTTTCAACAGTCTGCTTAAGCGGAAACGGAGTTGTTGCAGCTCTTCCATCTGCCTCCCCGTTGTTAAGAAGAGATTGGGTTACTCGATAAATTCTATCTTCGTTACTGTGGTGTTTATCGTAGGCAAGTTCGTCCAGAATAAATAATCCGATCAATAAACAGCTGGCGATACCAACTGCCAAACCTGTTAAATTGATGACAGAAAAGAGCGGTTTTTTTCTCCAGTTCCTGAATGCAATTTTGAGTATAGAATACAGATTAACCCTGACTGACCCCATAATTATACCTAAAGTTACCTTTACCCTATCAAGAGTGCCGGCCACTTTATGTGTTACAAAATTAAACATTTTTTTAACAATTCTTTGAACTTAGCATCACCTTAATACTCTCTTTGTAAAGTTTTGCTACATTGTCCTATTCAAACAGTCATCCTCAAATATCCATGTTTGACCGTACATTCTTATATAAACTTGTGATAGCAGAAATGCCTTTCGGACAGTTCAAAGGGAGAAAAATTACTTCACTTCCTGTTCACTACCTCGAGTGGTTCCACAGAAATGGGTTTCCAAAAGGAGTGTTGGGGCAACAGCTTGCCACAATGTATGAGATTAAAACAAATGGACTGGATGATATTCTTGATCCGATCAAAAAAGAGATTAATCGTCAACAAAGTAAATATTAAAGAAATTAGTCATGCTGGTATTAGTCATAAACTGCGGCAGTTCATCTGTTAAATACAATCTAATCGAAACAGAAGATCAGAGAGATGTCTGCAAAGGGGTTGTCGAAAGAATCGGTGCAGTTACGTCGATCGTAAAACATGAACCCGAGGGAAAAAAGCACACCAAGACTACACAGGTAATAGCCAACCACGAAGAGGCCCTGCAGGAAATTATGAATTACCTGCTTAATGAGAAGAATGAGATCATCTCTTCACCGTCGGATATTAAAGCGGTTGGACACCGGGTGGTACATGGCGGCGAAATGTTCAAAGACTCCGTGCTAATCGATGAAGATGTAACGCACGCAATTGAAGAGGCGTTTGACCTGGCACCACTTCACAACCCAAACAATTTGAAAGGAATTGAAGCGGCCAGAAAACACCTTCCCACCATTCCGCATGTTGCTGTATTTGACACGGCTTTTCACCACTCGCTTCCGGCAAAAGCGTATCTGTATGGTATTCCAAACAGGCTCTATCGGAGATATAAAATCCGTAAATATGGTTTTCACGGCACCTCACACTACTATGTAAGCCGACAGTACTACAAAATGATCGACAAACCTGTAGAGGAAACCAAAGTCATTACCTGCCACCTTGGCAACGGCGCTTCCATTACTGCGATTGACGGAGGTAAATCGGTTGATACATCGATGGGCTTTACTCCACTTTCAGGTCTGGTTATGGGAACCCGAAGCGGTGACCTCGATCCATCCATCCTCTTCTACATTATGGAGAAGGAAGAGCTGACCATGAATAGCCTTCACGCTCTTTTGAATCGCCATAGTGGACTGCTTGGTTTGAGCGGTTACGCGAGTGATATGAGAGATCTGCTGGAGGAAGCGCACAATGGGGATCGACGATGCCAGCAGGCAGTTGATGTATTCACCAATAAAGTTAAACAGTATATTGGGTCCTATATCGCCACACTCAATGGGTGTGATTCCATCATCTTTACCGCGGGTATTGGTGAAAACTCTGCCGAAATTCGGGAGCTTTCACTTTCCGGGATGGACTATTTGGGAATAAAAATTGATCCGGATAAAAATAGTAATGCAGTACGCGGAAAAGTCCAAAAAATCAGCTCGGATGATTCCAAAACCGATGTGTATGTCATTCCCACAAATGAAGAGCTCGTTATAGCCATCGATGCAGCCAAAATTGCCCAGGCTACGCATCAAAGTCCGTGGTTGTAGAATAAGACACCGACTGGTTGCCTAACACGGTCAGTCGGATAATCTATGTTCTTCTTCCACAACTCGACAGTCCGCTATATGCGGACCATCGATTTTTCAAACATCCATATGTTGATTCCACACGCGGATTTGATAACCTCCCCTCTTGAGAGGAGAGAGCCGTCAGACCAGTGTCAATGGTCTGACGGAAAATGGATTGATTGACTACCCTCTGGGCACCAGCGTTGCGGTGATCACCTCATCCTGCCTTGTCCGAATGTTTTCCAGAACTTTTTCGGAAGGCTCCGCATCAAGTTGTATGGTACAGCAGGCTGCCAGTTTTCTGTCAAAGATCACATTCTCCAACTCCTGGGCATTGATATGTGCCTCTTTAAGCTCATTCATCACATTGGCGATAACACCCGGTTTGTCGTAATGACGCACTACAAGCTGCCATGGGGATTCGGTGTGCTCACATCGATTTAGCCAGTTTCTCACTTTCCCTTCCTGAATATATCCCCTAACGATATCCACTGCATCGTTTGCTACCGCCAACTGTGCCTGGTTTGTACTGGCTCCGATATGATGGGTTACATAAACATTTTCGAGCTCACGAAACCGGCTGTCAAATTCGCCCTCTTTAAACTCCGGTTCGTCGCTAAATACATCGAGTCCGGCTTTTAACCGGCCTGATTTTAATTCCATATAAAGCGCCTCTTCATCCACAACGCCTGCCCGGGATGTATTGATAAACATCGCCCCATCCTTAAGATGCGACAACACTTCTTTTGAGATAATCCCTTTGGTTTCAGCGTTCATTGCGAGATGAACGGTCAGAATATCACAGCTTTTTGCCACATCAGCCACAGATTCTTTATATGTAATCTTCATCTCCTCTGCCTGCGCGGGCGTAAGTGATCGCGACCATGCCGCTACATTCAGTCCAAATGCTTTTGCTCGTTTTACCACTTCTGATCCGATCATTCCCAACCCAATAACTCCTATCGTTTTCCCATACAATCCGTCGGCTTTGGAATAAGCCGCTTTGTTCCATCTGCCGGCTTTAAAATCGCCTACATTGTCGGGTATAAATCTGTCGATTGATAAAATCAGCCCCATCGTCAGTTCCGCAACGGCGATGGCGTTTTTCCCGGGGCAGTTCGCCACATAAATACCTTTCCCGCTGGCGGCTTCAATATTGATATTATTCACACCGGCTCCGGCTCGAATAATAAGACTCAATTTTGGGCTATTGTTGATACACGCCTCATTTACCACGGTGGATCGTACGATCAGTATTTGAGACTCCGGCAAACCCTTTGCGAGGTCCGTCTCTTTTAACCCCGCGCTGTTATCAACGCTTAAGCCAAGCTCTTCCAGCTGCTGTATCGCTTCATCAGGTAGTTTATCTGCTATGGTAACTTTCATAATTCGTCTCTTTTGAAATTTGAATTTACAGAATGTACTGAAAGAGCCCCTCACTCCAAAAAATTGAAACGTAATTGCACATCTCAATTCTGTCGGATATATTCTACTAAAATCTTAGTTCTATGAAACAGCTTTTAATACTGCTCTTAATATTATTGGGCGGGTGTGCCCTCTTCAGGCCATCGGTTCAATCTCAGCTTGAACCACTTGAGATGACTTTTGTTGAGGGCGGAACCTACCTGATGGGGGATACAATCGAGGAGGAGAATGATGACTCCCTTCCGCTTCATGAAGTTACCCTCCCCGATTTCTATATCGGCACCTACGAAGTCACTTATAGCCAATATGATGCGTATGCCAGGGCTACCGGAAAGAAGCTGCCGCAAGATGATGGCCGAGGAAGGGGCAACCGTGCTGTAGTTTACGTTAACTGGTATGATGCACTGCAATTCTGCAATGCGTACGGTTATCGGCTGCCCACCGAGCAGGAGTGGGAGTTTGCAGCAAGGTCAGGCGGGAAAGATCAGATTTTTTCCGGTGTTTTCGATCCCGACAGCCTGGACTCCGTAGCACGCCACAAAGATAACAGCGCCGGCTACACCTTTTCCGTCGGCACAAAAGATCCCAACGACTTGGGACTATATGATATGACCGGTAATGTTTCGGAATGGATTGGGGATTACTACCCTTTCTTTAAGGCCAACCCCGACTCCATTGAATACTATCCGCTGGAGGAGCGCGCCATGCGGGTCATTCGCGGGGGTAGTTTCAACAGCAATTCCATGACGTTGAGAAACTATTGGAGGGTTGGCGTGCTAGCCGAAATTGGAGATCACACCATTGGTTTCCGGTGCGTTGATCCAATTGCAGAAGATTAATCTTTTGCAGCCACACTGCGCAGTGCATATGGAATAGCCTTCAGCCTCTCTTTTTGAATCGGTTCTCCGCTCTTAATGCACACTCCGTAGTTGCCCGTCTCCACCCGGTCAAGTGCAATGGTAATCTGATCAAGCTTCTCCGTCTGATTCTCAATAGAGCTCAAAATGGCATTTTTCTGATTTTCGGATGAACCCAAATCCCCCTGATGGTGATCCTGCGAAGATTGATTATCACCTGAATTACTGTTCAGGTCATTCAGTCTGCTTTTGAGTTCTTTAATCTTGTTTTCGGCGATCTCTTTTTCATTCAGAAGCCGCTTTTTAAACATTTCCAGCTCTTTGTTTGATAAGTGTGAACTGTTGACGGGTGTCTCTTTTACATTACTCATTGTACTGTTGTATTATGTTTCATTTCACTAATACAATGAATCTCAACCGGAGAGAGTTTCGACGGGCTGCTCTGCCTACTCTTTTGACCGCGCAAATGTAATCCTGAACTCCGTACCGGGGTCGGTATTACGAAAGGTATATTCTCCCTTAATTTGGCTCGCCAACTCTCTGATTAAGTGCATGCCCAGCGATGAACCCGGATTATTATCATCCTCGGCAATTCCCACACCGTCATCGTTAATAATAATTGAAATCTTCTGACCAAGATCTTGCAGTATTACCGAAAATCTGCCGTCGGTTTGGTCCGGAAAAGCATGTTTAAAAACGTTGGTGACAACTTCATTAACAATTAATGAGGCGGGGATGGCCATATTTATATTCAGTTCAATATTATCCGTTTCAACCTCCACATCAATCTCTTTTGACGCCTGAAAAGTTGCTGAAATATTCTCCACCAGCTTTCTGATCGTATCGGAAAAATTCAGCCGCGAATAGCTATCCGACTGATAGAGCAGTTCATGAACGGAGGCCATCGTTTTGATCCGATTTACACTGTCAAACAATTTGGCCTGAAGGGATTCACTTTCAGCTTCCAGCGCCTGCAGCTGCATTAGCCCCGAAACCACTGCAAGGTTATTTTTTACACGATGATGAATTTCCGCCAACAACGTCTCCTTCTCCAGCAGAGATTCTTTAATTTTCTGCTCTTTTTGCACCTGATCCGTCACATTATGAACAAGTGAAAAAACGGAAACCAAGTTGCCATCTTTATCAAGCATGGCAGAGTTGTACCACTCGCAGTGCAGCAGATCTCCCTCCTTGGTGTAGTTTCTGTTTACACTGAGGTTTCGGGGTTTATCACCATGAATGAGTTCATTCATTTTCGCTTTCACGTTAGGTATATCCTCTTCGAAGGTGAAATTCCATTCCGATCGGCTCATGGAAAGCACTTCCTCTTCACTCCATCCAAAAAGCTGCTCTGCACTCTTAGACCACTGCAGAACATTAAAGTTTTTATCTGAAACCACTACAGCCAGCGGTGAGTTTTCGACGTGAAACTCGAGCTGCTGAGAAGCCTTGTGTGTCAACTCTTCCGCCAGTTTTTTATCGGTAATATCCGATATATAGCCCTCCAGGTGCTGCAGATCACCCTTTTCATCAAATATGCCAACACCGTTTTCCATCACCCAGCGACTTTCTCCATCCCTGTGGCGCATACGATACTCAATCTGGTACGATTCTCTGTTTTGCAGGGCACGGTCTACTGTCTCCTTGATCATCTCCCGATCATCAGGGTGAAAAATATCTATAAGGTGAATTTTGCCATCTTCGAACTCTTCCCGTGTGTACCCGGTCAACTCCTTAATCTGATGATTGACAAAAATCATGGAGTAGTTTTCATCATTCTTGCAGAGATAAATTACGCCCGGCACATTAAACGCGAGGTTTCTGAATCGTTCTTCACTCTCTTCCAGCGCTCTTTTTTGATAATACTCCCGGGTAACATCCCGAAAAACCAGAACACAGCCAATAATTTCACCTTCAGCACTCTTAATGGGCGCACATCTGTCGGCAATCTGAAACTCTTCCCCACTTCTGGATTTTAAAATTGTGTGATTTTCCAGCCCAACAATTACCCCTTCCTCCAGAGATCTCATGACAGGGTTGTCGGCTACTTCACGGGTTTGGGCGTTAAAGATTTGAAAAACTTCATCGATCGGTTTTCCTTCTGCCTCTTCACTGGACCAACCTGTCAGACTTTCCGCGACATTATTGATGCTGAGTACTTTCCCGTTACGATCGCAAGAGATCACACCGTCACCGATTGAGCGCAAAGTAGCAGCAAGGCGCTCTTCGTTCTCACGGAGCTGCTCCTCGGCTTTTAAACGCGCCGTTACATCCCGCATCAAAATGACTGCTCCCAGTTTATTTCCTTCCTTATCATAAATGGGGCTGCCGCTTGCCGAAATAAAGCGCGGGTTTTCCCCTTTAGGCACAATCGACATGCCGGCATTTACCAATATCTCACCGTTAAAAGCTCGTGCAAGCGGAATTTCATCCGGTTTTAGCGGTGTCTTCCCATCGAGGTGAAACAGATCATAATAATGGCTCGCCTCAGCCACCGGTATTTTCATCAGATCCACACCGTGCCAGTCGCGCGCACGCTTGTTAAACAGTACCAGATTTCCATTTTCATCACACGCCACAACACCGTCTGCCGCCGACTCGAGAAGTGCCTTATTAAACTCCTGTTCGCGCATCAGTGCTATTTCAGCTTCTTTCCGCTTGGTAATTTCCACTGAGCTTCCAACCAGCCGGTGAATCCTGCCGCCGCTGTTTTCCCTCAACGGTGTAATTGTGGTAAAATAGTAGCGGCGCCCGCGTCCTGCCATCGTCACATCCTCTTCGTAGGAGATCTCCTCACCTTTTTCGATACATTCGTTGTAGTGAGATATGATACTTTTTGCAACATCCTGAGGAAAGGCCTCCTCAATATACTTTCCCTGAACCTCCTCCCGGCTCATATTCAGATAGGTAAGCTGGCGCTCATTAAAATCCTTCACTACGTAACGCCCGTCTGCCGTTACATCGATCACAAAAATACTGCGTGATACTTTAGAGAAGATCTCCTTGTACTCGGCATCTACCGCTTTTTGCCGTAACTCTGCGCATTTCTTCTCAGTGATGTCTGTAAATAGTGTGGCAAAATACCCTTTCTTATCCGACCAGGCCTGAACCTGGTACCATCGATCGAGCGGAGATGAATATTGCTCAACAACTATCTCCTCACCTTTAAGAGCAACATCAGCATAAAGTTCAACCCAATCCGTATCTCCATTGCGAATGCCCGGCAAAACGTCTGTGGCATGCTTCCCAATAATTTGAGAGCCGGATAAGCCTGTCAGCTCTTCAAAGGTTTGATTCACCTCTTCAAAAATGTAGTCTGCAGGCTTGCCGTTCTCCATCACTAATTTGTGATAGGCGAAACCAAATGGAGAGCTCTTAAATATATCGTCTGAAATATTCATATAGTTTCAGAAAGCACACTGTTTGCCAACCTTCTGTTGGTGACTCGTTACCTGTTTCCCTTATCGACTGAAAGCAGTATTACTTAATGTACTAATTTATACCGTACAAAAAACTGATTCGGTAAACTCTTGTGCTTTTTTAAATCCTTACGCCTAAGGGGTTACAATATCAGCCACTCGTAAATCATTTTTGAAATTTCCGCCCCTATTTCTGTTCCCCGGTCACCGTCCGGCAGATTTTTAGACAGGTAGATTAACACGTAGGATTGGCCATCAGGGAGATAAACAATTGCAGAATCGTGACGGACACCGGTTATGAATCCGGTTTTATTGGCAGTCACTACATCTCCGGGCAGCTGGGCCGGAATCACATCGTTGTAAAATTGATCTTTCAGTACCTCCACCATCAAACTGTCCATTGTGGGGCTAACGGCCGTTCCGTTTGCAATATGTTCAAAAATAATTCCCAGATCTCTTGGGGTTGTCCGGTTACTAAGCCCCTGTTCAAACGCTTTCAGGTCTTCCACCCCTCGCAGTACCTGAATGTTTTCAGCACCCATCTCCCGCATGGTTTGCGTTGTTTCTTCTGCTCCAACCAATCTAATCAGAAGGTTTGTTGTCAAATTACTGCTATAGGTAATCATCGCGTGGTTGAGGTCATAGAGAGTCGCCATTTCGCCAACTCTTCGTTCAAATGGGTCGTCCCCCTCCGGGTTGAGTGTTAGCTGAAATTCCGATCCATCTACTATGCTGTAGAATTTATTTTCCACCTCGATGGAGTCCGACAGATCAAATTCCCCGGCTTCCGCTCTGCGAAAAAGTTCAATCATCACGGGTGTTTTCATCGTGCTGGCTGCATGAAACAGGGTATCTGCGTTAATGGAAAAGTGCAGGTCAGGATTTTGGAGGTGCTGAAACCAGATGCCGAATGTACCCTCCTCTTCTGCGATGTGATTTTCGTTATCAGACTTGAGCTGATCAATGGATTTTTGGGATGAACAGGCAGAAACGAAAAACAGGGCAATCAGTAAATATTTATACATATATAGATTTGTTGGACTTAAGATTTTCTATCAGAAAATATAAAAACGGATGAACTTTTCCGGTTAATTCTTATCTGGAAGGCTTTGCAAAACCTGTTAAGTCATCCTGAACGTAGTGAAGGATCTCTCAACAGATACATCAGATCTACTTATGAGATTCTTCTCCCGAATGCTTTCGGGATCAGAATGACATATTCCTTAGTTTTGCAAAGCCCTCATCTGATGACTATTTAGATTTAATTCGATATTTCTTCAGATATATTTTTGGTCTAACCACGATATCTCAGGAATTTCGGAAAGAGGTGTGCCTTAGCAGATTTTGGGAGAACGTATATCATGAAAATGAGGAATAATCTAAATTACACCCCCCTCACTCTCCCCTTATTAGGGGGAGAATATTTCCAAAACTGTAATCACTTTTCTTGTCTAGATCTCAAATTAATCAATAGCAAAAACCTCCCCGGGCACATAGATATCGAGCTGAATATTGCGGGCTCCAAGTTTTCCGTTTTCTGTGATGAATTCGCCCGATCGGTTGCGGTAGACTAAAACCTGTGAATTTCCTACCACTTCAGCCTGGTTTCCCTTTACTTTAAATTAAAACCATTTTACATTTTTAGAATTAAAAGCCGTAAAAAAACGGCTCAGAGGAATTAACCCCTGAGCTGTTTATATCTCCTTAAAATTTTACTCAATAGGATATCCTGGGTTTTGATCCAGATTTTCCTGAATCTGTAACTCATCGCGCGGTATTGGGAATGCCCTTCGAAATGAATCCCTGTTGAGCACATCCTCAAACCGATCAAGACGTACAAGATCGAAGAAACGGTGTCCTTCGTAATTGAGCTCAATACGTCGCTCCTGTAGTAGTGCATCAACGTACTCGTCGATGTTGGCAAATGGTCCAACATCACCGAGGCCGGCTCGATCTCTTATCTCATTAAGATCATCCAAACCCGCATTCGGATCATTTGAATCAAATACGGCTGCTTCTGACCTAATGAGGAACATCTCGCCCAGCCTAAGAACTTTAACGTTATTTGCATTATTTGGATTAGACCACTTTACAGGCCTGTCGCTGCCTCTTTCAAATACAAACAACCCTGCTCTATCATCCCCTGCTTCTATAGCACCGGTTAAATCTGGATCAACATTGTATTCATCACGCTGAAACGTAAAAACATATAGTGAGCTTTGATCCTGATCGCTAAACACTAAATCAAAAATTGATTCTGATGTTGGCGATGTAGTATCAAAAAGATCCTGAACATCCTCCACAAGAGAAAACGGACCATTTTCAATAACGTCATCAGCATCATCAAATGCCGCACCGTAATTTCCAGCGTATAGATTTACTCTCGCACGCAGAGCAACAGCTGCCCAATAGCTCATTGCCGTGTTATCTACGTAACCCTGCATAAGCCCTATGGCTGTATTTAAGTCATCAAGTATTTGCTGATATGTGTCAGCAACACCACTGCGTTCTAAATCCGGAATGAGGTTGAAATCATTATTCTCAATAGGCTCTAGTAATAGGGGCATGCCATATGGGGAAGAAACATCAAAATGATAACCAAATACTCTCAGCAAATCGAAATATGCAAGAGCTCTGATAGCATGTGCTTCCCCTAATACCCTGTCCCGGGAACTAAAAGCATCATCTGCAATATTTGGGACCTCAGCAATGAGCAGGTTTGCAATATTCACTACCCTGTAAATATTAACCCACGCTGTACTAATCCAAAAGTTACTAATAGGAACTGAACCTGAATTAATTTCCAACTGAGAATCAAAGAAACCCTGGTATCGGGCATTGTCTGCGGCCAAATCCGGGCTGAGTGTAAAGTGTGCACCATAGTATGGTGTTACCTGCATCCTTGAGTAGGCACCTAAAAGTACAGCCTGAGCTGATGCCCCGTCGGTTAACGCAGTGTTCGCATCGAGAGACGCTTGTGGTTCGGTATCCAGAACATCACATGATATTAGAAATACCGCTAGTATTGTAATAAGTAATATTGATAATTTTTTCATGAGTTCCGGTTTTTAAAATTCAACATTAATTCCAAAAGAGATCGTGCGCACTTGTGGGTGCGTTCCAAAATCAGAACCGGCAACGAGCGGGTTTCTGGCATTTTGGTTTACTTCCGGATCGAGACCTGTATAATTTGTAAATGTTAACAGGTTTTGCGCCTGCATGTACACTCTAAACATTCTCATACCAATTCTGTCGGTAAAGTTTGGTGAAAAATTATACCCTAGAGTCACAGTCTTTAATCTCAAATAAGATCCATCCTCTAACCATCTAGAAGAATATTCCCTCCAGTTAATATTCGTCAATGAGGCTCTTGGTATATCGGTTTGATCACCCGGCTCCATCCATCTTTTGTCTGCAAGCCGATGGTTATTACCATCTGGTAAAGGGAAAATTGCTGGAATTTCAAGGCGATCCCAACCTAGGTTTTCATAAGAAGCTCTACTGTGGTTAAATATTTCATTTCCATATGTAAACTGAAAAAGCATATTTAGATCAAAACCTTTATAAGCAAATGAGTTGCTCCATCCTCCAAAAAAGTCAGGCTGTGCATTTCCAACAGTTCTTCTGTCACCGGAGTCAATTACTCCGTCTTCGTTTTCATCAATCCAAAGCATATTACCTGTTTGTGGATCAACACCCCTGTGATCGATTAAATGGAATGTTCCGATAGGCTGACCTTCTGAAAGAATGTGTGAATCGTTCAGAACCTGATTGTTTACCTCAAGCTCAAGAACTGTATTTCGAATAAACGAAATGTTGAAACTTGAACTCCATGAGAAGTCTCTACGTGATAGAACGACACCGCGCACATCAAATTCAAACCCTTTATTCTCAACTTTACCGATGTTATCGGTTACACTTGAAAAGCCTGAAATACCTGGAACCAGCCTGTTTAATAACAGATCCTCAGTGGTCTTTATGAAATAATCAGCACTGAAAGTTAACCTGTCTTCAAACATTCCCACGTCAACACCAACGTCTAATTGACGAGTACTTTCCCAAGTCAGGTTGGCATTACTTAATTGCGTTGGTACAAGTGTTGGGGTTGCACGATAGTCTGATACTCCAAACAGGCCTCGCGAGGCGAAGTTTCCAATTCCTTCCTGGTTACCCGTGATACCGTAACTTACTCTTGGCTTCAGTTCGGAGAATAGGTCTTGGTTTTCCATGAAGTATTCATTCGTCATTCGCCACGCCACAGATGCTGAAGGAAAAAATCCATATCTGAAGTTATCACCAAACCGTGATGAGCCATCAACCCGGCCGGTAGTTGTGAACAGGTAACGGTTATCAAATGAGTAATTACCTCTAAAGAAATAGGAAGCAAGTCCCCAGCTTGAACCGGAAGTTGACGCTGAGGTTACCTGGGCAGCTACTGAAAGTTTAGTGAACTGATCACTTGGAAACCCTTGAGCATTGATTGAGGAAAACTCCCTGTTAGAAGCCTGAAACGAAGTACCAACTACAGCGTTTACATTGTGCTGGTCTGCAAATGTATTCACATAAGAGAGATAGTTCTCGATTAACCATGTAAAATCTTGTGTTGTTCCATAGTTACCGAATCCATTTCTTTGAGCATTTGCCGATTCTCTTGAAATAATAGGAGTATATGCTTCATCTTCAAGGTTCGTATAATCTATTGAGAGTGAAGTTCTCAACGAGAGGCCTTCTGCCAAGCTCGCTTCACCAAATACCGTACCGATTCCTCTAACCGTATTTGTAAAGCGAGAGTACTCATTTGCAATTAAAACCGGATTATCGAGCATCCACCAACCGAAGTAATTGAATGGGTCTGCGTATGAACCATCATCTTCGTACACAGGCATTAATGGATCACCAGCAAGTGCATTAATAACCACTCCATAAAGTGAATTATCATTAATAGTTCGGTTTTGTATAGTTCTGTTTACCGTGATATTGGTTCCAAAATCTAGCCAATCTGTAACTTTGGCATCAAGGTTTATGCGCCCACTAACTCTTTCGAATCCGGTTCCAAGCTGAACTCCTTCTTGATCAAAATATGAGAAAGATGTAAAATATCTGGCATTGTCTGTTCCTCCTGAAGCCGTCAATTCATAATTATTTATCGGAGCTGTTCTAAAAATTTCATCATACCATCGAGTATTTTGTAAATTAGGATCATTTGGATCATAACCCCAAATATCTGATACATGAGTATCGGAGTAGTTGGTACCAAGATCTCGGTTGTCTTGCCTAGCAGCATCGTTCATTAACTCTAGGAATTCCTGCGAACTGTGCATATCAATTTCATTAGTTATACTCTGAAAGCCGGTGTACATATTAAATCCAATTCTTGACTGACCACTCACACCTCTTTTAGTTGTAATAAGTACAACTCCATTTGCGCCACGTGATCCATAAATCGCCGTAGCCGAAGCATCTTTCAATATTTCAATTGATTCAATGTCGTTTGGATTAAGATCAGCAAGCGAGTTCGTAGCCTGACCGCCTGAGAACAATCCCGATAAATCCTCAGAAATAATTGGTACGCCATCTATTACATAAAGAGGTTCACTGCTCGCAGATAAGGAGGTTTGACCACGTATATTCATCGTCATCCCAGCTCCGGGGGTACCAGATGGACTACTTACAAAAACACCTGAAGACCTTCCTTGCAAAGCGGCATCCAAACTTGCAACTGGTTGGTTTGCTATTTCTTCAGAGTTTATACTTGAAACAGAACCGGTCAAATCACTTCTGGTTTGCACACCATAACCAACAACAACTACCTCTGATAGTAATTGTTGGTCTGAAGTCATCTCTAAAGTCAAATTCAAATTATTATTAACACTTATTTGTCTATTTAAAGTAGTGTACCCTACATACGTAACCCGAATTTGATAATTCCCCTCCGGAACATTTGTAAACTCAAAATATCCGTCAGCATCTGTTGCTGCACCGTAATTCGTATCGACAAGCATAACGGTTGCACCCGGCAGCGGGGAACCGTCACTCTGGTCAGATACCGTACCTTCAACTGTATATTGCGCAACGGCTGCCGAGCTGAAAACAGCCACAAACAAAGCCGAGCCAATCATAGAAAGTATCCTTTTAAGCATATAAGCCTCTTTATTTTTCGGTTTTGGTTTAGATAAGATTACTTGAGTTTTGGCAAGATTGAGCCACCCAAACACACCTTATTGTCAATGGTTCATTCTCAATTCACCCATTTTGAGCAAACACTTTTTACTTCAGTTTACGAGCATAAAGATTGAGAACAATTTAAAAATCACGATAATACCCAACTCAAAATAGCATTGCCTTACATAGCATGACTTCAGCCTAAAATCAATCTATACTGCGATCTTAACCCGCTTTTGATTAAAATTCCGCAAAGATCCCTGTAACTAACAACTGTTTTCCATGGACTTGCAGAAGTATCATGAAATTAAGAATTCACACATTGAATGCTCTGATTAGGCCAAAACATTCAAGACAACCTGCTTTATAAATAGATTCTACACTCCCACAAACAAAAAAAGCCCATCTCAACATTACGTTCAGACGGGCTTGTGAAAATGGTCAAATCTATAACACACCTATGTCACATGCCCAAAAGGCAGCGACGGCGACGAGTATGCATGAGTAAGATATTTCCGTAAAATTTCATACACATAAGCTCACACATTCAATCTTTAATTACAAATCTTTTTAACGACTATTCTTTATTATTTTTAGTCATGATCAGTTTCTCAAAAAATCACTTCCCCATCATCCGGTCCGCCGGCGATAAAAAACAGCTCTTTAACCCTGTTCTGAAAAAACGTTTTAAAATCAGGCCGGAGGAGCGCGTCAGGCTCAAATGGGTGGAGTTTCTACTGCTTCAAACCGATTGGCCTAAATCCCGAATAGGGTTTGAAGCGCCGGTTAAGCTTCCTCAGGAAGAGAATGCCCTGCGTGCTGATTTGATTCTCTACAACAAGGCAATGAAACCCAACATTCTGATTGAGTGCAAGGCAGAATCTGTAAAACTAAACAGTACCGTTGCAGAACAGACCGCCCGTTACAATCAGGCCATTGGAGCCTCGTATATCTGCCTGACGAACGGCGTCAGCGATTTTTGGTATCGGGTTGAGAACGGCTCTGTAAAAGCGATCGAATCGCATGACAATCCTGACTTTCCGCTTGAGATTACAACACCGCTCCAGGAGCTAAACCGGGATATTACCTATTGGGAGCATCGGGGATTTTGTGCCGGTCGTTTTGCCGGAGACCCAAAAAACATTCTTCAACAATCAATCACACACTTCTGGAGTGAGGAGATTGACTGGCCCGTTAATTATCTGGACTTCCCGGGCTTGTTTTTAGATTTCAGACTGAATCAATACTATCGTGTTCCGGTTGTTGACCGTGATCAAAAGCTGGCCATCTCTTTTATGGGTACTGAATCCGGCAGCTCACACCTCACGGCAATTTTAAATGACAAGGGGAGAAACCGTGGAATTCTATCTGTTAACCTCGGAAAACTTTCAGACCAACAGGCTGACTCCGCAGAACTTCTCATGAATGGTAATCATCGTACACTGGACGCCGCCCAACATCTGCCGCTATTTAAACATGGATTCAGCCCAAAGGTAATCGAACAGCTGCCCCACTACCTGATGAGGTTTTTCGTTTAATATGCCGAAACTGTACATTTAGAGAAAGAATTCATCACTCAAAAAACGTTAACCTGACTCATACAACCATGTCCACAAAACTGCATCGCGAAAAACTGCTCTCACTATTTGATGATAACCAGGATGGATTGATCTATCTGAAAGGAGCGGAAATTATGTACCGCTACGGAACCGACTTTGAATTTCCGTTCCGCCAGGAGAGTAATTTCTGGTATCTGACCGGCGTAAACGAACCGGAATATCATGCGGTTTTAGACATTAAGAGCGGTGAGTATCATCTGTTCGCCCCTAAACGGGATGCCCAGTTTGCCGTTTGGCATGGCAAGATTAAGAGCAGGGATCAAATTCAGGAGGAGTATCAGCCAGACCACCTCCACTACACCAACGACATTTTATCGGTGATGAAAAAACTAAAACCATCAGTCATCTACTGCCTGGATGAGGAACAGGCCGAGTTTGTGGAAGATCTGAACCGCGATTTTACCGTAGAGACCGATACCCTTCAGGATGCCATCACCTACTGCCGGTGTATCAAAACAGATTACGAATTAACACGAATGCGAGAGGCTGCACATGTAAACAACATCGCGCACCTTGAGGTGATGAAGTCGATCAAGCCGGGGATGTATGAGTATGAGGCAAAAGCGATCTTCGACTACCATCAGAAAAAGCACGGGCTGCTGCAGCCGGCCTATACCGGAATTCACGCCGGCGGGACCAACAGCGCCATTCTGCACTATGTGGACAACAATCAGCAGATTAACGATGGAGACTTTTACCTGATCGATGCCGGTTATGAGTGTGAAGGATATGCTTCGGACGTGACCCGAACCTACCCGGCAAATGGTCGGTTTTCGGGCGACCAGGCAGTAATTTATCAGATTGTGCTGGATGCCCTGAACAAGAGTATCGAGAATGTGAAACCCGGTGTAAAGATGGAGGACCTGCACCTGGGAGCCTGCCGAATCATCCTCCATGGATTGAAGGAGATCGGGGTTGTAAAGGGCGATATTGATGAGATGATGGAGAACAACATCTTTGCTCTCTTCTTTCCACACGGGCTCGGCCACTTCCTCGGCCTCGACACTCACGACGTGGGCGGTTATCCCAAAGGGGTGGAACGCATCGACCGACCCGGAATCAAATTTTTACGAGTGCGCCGCGAACTGATGCCGGGAATGGTAATTACCATCGAACCGGGAATTTACTTCATTCCGGCCCTGCTAAAACCGGCTCTCGAAAATGCAGATCAGGCCAAATACCTGAATGCTGATAAAATAGAAGCACTGATGGACTTTGGCGGTATCCGCATCGAAGACAACCTCATTATCACCGAAGACGGTTACGAAAATATGACCGATGTGCCGAAGGAGATCAAGGAGATTGAGGAGGTGATGAAGTAATTGTGTGTTTCCGCCAGACCGCTACACGCGGTCTGGTGGGTGGTTATAATAACTAGTTAGTAAACATAAATATCCTGTTGATATGAATTTTCAATGCAGACAATACCTGATCATTGTTTAAATAAAATTTATTGATTATATATCCGTCTGACCGCGCGAAGCGGTCTGACGGGGGCCTCAATCCAACCCATCCAACCCATGCAATTTCACTTTCAAATATCTTCCACACCGCAGAAATCGAGAGAACGGCAGGTTTTAACTGCGCTTTTGGCGCTGGTAACCGGGGCGCTTGTTCTTATCTACCCGAATTTTCTCTACCTGATTGCGGGCGGTTACCTGGTTGCCCTGGGCTTGATGTTTATGTACGCTCGGATTCCGGCTTTCATCGTCGGATTTCCAATCGTTGCGGGCGCTTTGATCTTCATCTTCCCGGAGTTGATTCCCTACACGTTTGCCCTTTTTCTCGGGTTTTTCGGATTGATCATGCTCATGGGCTTTCAATTTGCCATAATGGGATTTTTAACCCTTATCATCGCCGTGCTCATTCTAATGAACCCCGATTCGGTGGCCTACTTTATCGCTGCTTTTATGCTGCTATATGGAATCTCGAACCTGATCAGGCTTTTTCAGAATCGAAATCACGATCGAGATGATGGCAACAGCCCGGATGTGATCGTGCATTAATAAATACGGCCTTTACCGCAGAGGCGCGGGGTGCGCGGAGTTTTTTACTACATATCTTCCAATAGCTCTTCGGCCTCTTCCTTGAGCTGTCCCTCATTTGGCAGCTCCACACCCATCTCAGAAATCTCTTTCAGTATCACTCTTGCACGCTCTTCATCATCCACTTTCAGGTAGTGCTTGGCCAGATCCAGCCGGAAAAGAATGCTCTCCGGCATCATGTCGATCGCCCTTTTCAAATACTCCTCGGCTTTTTCTTCGCTGGCGTCCGGAACACCCTCTGATATCAAATTCGCGGCAAACTTTTCTGCCCCGGAAATGTCGGAAACATCCGAATGAAACACCCCGTAGAGATGCCACAGCGGTGCATAATCCGGAATTCGCTCAGCTGCCTTCTCTATGTTCTCTTTAATTTCATGTGAAGTTTCCACCCGGGTTTCATTGTCCTGAAGCTCGCTCCATCGACCTTTGGCAACAGCCATCACATAGTATCCGTGACCCTCATCGGGATGCGCTTCAATGGTTTTTTCGGCAAGCTCCATTGCTCGCTCGTAGTACTCCTCCTGTTTATCTTCATTACCATCCATCAGGTAGCCAAGTCTCGAATAGATCAGGCTTGCATTCCATAACGCTTTGTAGTTTTCGGAGTCCTCCTCGAGCACTTCCAAATATACCTCCAGGGCGGCCTCCTCATCACCCTCGTCGAACAGTTCTTCGGCCTGCTTGATCAGCTCATCCGGGTCTGCAGCTGATGACGTTGATACAAAACCTATTGTCAGAAATGTTGTAGAAACCCGGCTATTAAAAATTTCATCATTTATAACTCTAATGGTTGTTGGGTAATTACATATTCCTGCACAGGCTCGCCACCTATTAAATGCTCCTGAATAATTCTTTCCAGAACTTCCGGCGTACAGGAGTGGTACCACGTTCCTTCGGGGTAGACAACAGCAACAGGCCCGCGTTTGCAAATTCTCAGGCAGTTCGCTTTTGTCCGGAATACACCGCCCTCACCATCAAGGTTGAGCTCCCTCAGGCGCATTTTCAAATAACTCCAGGACCTCAAACCCACATCGTGCATGCAACACTTCGGATTCGTTTGATCTGCACATAGAAAGATATGTCTCTTTATTTTATCGATATGCAGTTCATCCGCTTTATTCTTTAGTCGTTTTAAACTTTTATCCATCACTCTGTTCGCATCGGCAATTTAATTTCTCCGGCATAGATTTAATCGTGACCGGTTTTTTTATTCGCCCTAAAATCAGACATTTTTTTCAGATTTCAAGAACATTGATGTTATTTAATGAACACTCAAGCGGTTAGAATCATTTAGTCTTACGTATGAACCGATTTACCCGACTGTTTTTTACAAACACATTCCGAAGCTCGTGGCGCACACTGGTGATGCTTTGGAAACCCATGGCCGGCTGGACTCTGACCGTTTATGCCCTTTTTACAGCCATCCTGGCTCCGGTTTTTATTGCCATGATCCACTGGGGAGTTTTTCGGGGTGATCGATTGCCGGTCGGTAATGACGAATTAATTCAGTGGATCCTCACTCCGGGCGGATTTTTATACCTCTTCTCCATTCTGTTGATCACTTTAACCGGGGTGACCATCCGATACGCCGGCCTGTTTCAGATTATTACAGACGATTTGCGGCGCGAAAGAGTTTCGGTTACAACCATAGCCGTCCACATAGCCCAGCGTATTCACATTCTCATAAAATTGTGCGCAATCACGATCGGGCTCTCCATCACTGCGCTCACTCCATTTCTGGTTGGCATTTGGATAATTTATCAACGCTATCTCACAGAGTATGACATCAATTACTATCTTACCATAACTCCTCCTGAGTGGTATTCTGCACTTATTTACAGTGGAATTTTGACACTTTTCTGGGGCATTGGACTCCTCATTCTGATCGGATTTTCACTGCCGGCACTCCCCTCATATCTCGATGGCCGCCGATCTTTGAAAGAGGCGCTTAAAGAGTCATGGTCATTGCCCTTCAATAAAATGCTTGTTTTTATAAAATCGGTGAGCACAGCGATTTTATTTTGGATATTCATCCGTCTTACCGTGGATGCCACCCTCCTATATGGGTTTAGCAAATTCAGTCATTGGCTGGTAGAAACTGGAGAATCCCTGAGATTGATAGCTGCATCAGCCGGGCTCTACCTAATCCTTTCATTTACTATTTCTGCCATTATATCATTTATCGGTTTTTCGCTTATTTCAACCATCATCACCAAATTTTACTTCATCTATATTCGGGGAACCTACTCTGTAGAGGCGCCGGGCATCATTAAGCTGACACAAAAGACAGTAAAAACTCTGCGAAAATTTTCTTCGCCAAAATATCTGGCTCCGGCTCTTTTCATTATGGTTGCAGGCAGCATCAGCGCCAGCGTGTTTATGACTTATGGGCCGCCCACAGATCATTACAATCCTGAGGTTATTGCCCATCGGGCCATTGCAGGCGGGGCACCCGAAAACAGCCTTGCCGGTCTTGAAGAGTCCATTGCTGCAAATGCCGACTATGCAGAAATTGATGTTCAGCTTACATCCGACGGAACCGCCATTGTAGTTCACGATGCAGATTTCATGAGAGTGGCCGGCAGAACCGCCCGGATCGCCAACACCCCCTATTCTGATGTTCAAAATATACGTCTCCGTACAGAAAAAGAGTTTGCCGACTCCCTTCTGGTTGTACCAACCTTGAGGGAATATATGCTTCAGGCAAAAGGACGGCTTGGGTTGATGATTGAGCTGAAATATTATGGCTTTAGAGAAGATCTTGCGGAAGAGACCATTCGGCACATTCGAGAACTTGAAATGGAAAACCAGGTACTCCTCATGTCGCTCTCAGCGGAGGCGGTTCGTCAGGTCCGCAGAATTGCCCCCGACATCCCGGTCGGTTATGTATCTGCCGTAACAGCCGGAGATCTCAGCCGGGTCCCGATGGACTTTTTAGCAATAAGCCAGCAAAGTGTAACTTCACAAATGGTGCAAAACTATACGAACCGCGATCAGCAGGTATATGCCTGGACGGTAAACAGCGCAGGAAATATGGTTTCTATGCTTGAAAAACGAATTTCAGGACTCATAACCGATGAACCCGAATTGGCTTCCGCCGTTATTGATGAGTTCTTACAGCTCACCGGCGCGGAACGTCTGCTACTTCGGTTCGGATTCTTAATTATTGATCCTATTTCTGAAGACGACGATCTCGACTCAACTTTTTAACCCAAACAAAACCTCTACACGATGAAAGCACTCACAAAAAATGCCGTACTTCTAACGATTTCGTCACTCCTGTTCATTTTTAGCTCATGTTCTGAGGGCGATGAATTTAGCCTTGAACTTAGTACGCCTGAAGCAATCGCCGAAGGATTTCAATTTACAGAAGGACCGTTTTGGCATCCGAATGGATTTCTCCTATTCAGCGATATTCCTGCCAACCGTATCTACCGTTGGGCCCCGGGGGATGCAGAAGCGGAGGTCTATCTCGAACCAAGTGGAAACTCCAACGGAATTTCCATCACACCGGATGGCAACATAGTTCTTGCCCAGCATGAAGGAAGAGTTTCAGAAGTCGGGGATGACATGTCCATCAACCCTTTGGCCGATCAGTTTAACGGAATGCGACTGAACAGCCCGAACGATCTGGTGGTCCACTCAAACGGAGCGATCTTTTTTACCGATCCGCCATTTGGTGTTTCAGATGAAGATCGCGAGCTGGACTTCAGCGGCGTGTACAGGTTAGACCCCAACGGCGAACTCACTCTTCTTTTTGATGAGTTTAACTATCCAAATGGAATTGCACTTTCACCCGATGAGTCGCATCTGTATGTCAACGATTCTGCAAGCGGCCGTATCATCCGGTTTGATCTGGACCAGAGTGGATCCGTATCAAACCAAACACTTTTTGCATCTGTGGGAGAGCGCGATGATAGCGGTGCAGCCGACGGAATGAAAACGGACTCTGACGGACGCCTCTACTCAACCGGGCCGGGTGGACTATCCGTATTTGATGTTGAAGGAAACCGTATTCAGTTATTGGAGTTTGATGAACGAATCACGAATCTGGCCTGGGGCGGTGAAAGTAACAGTGAGTTGTATGTTACGGCTCCAAATTCGGTCTACAGAGTTGAAACGAACGTCTCCGGTCAGTAAGGTTCACTGATACGATCAACAAATTGGGCGTAGATTTCAATTTGAAAAATCAGCTTCTTCTAAATCCCCTCCTCTCAAAAGGCGGGGATTTTTTATTGGCTTTACTCGATCTGTTGGAGATCACTCCGGGAGTACATCAGAACAAGTTCAACCAAAACCGCAAGTGAGGGCAGAGCCGCTCCAACAGTTACCCAGAAGTACACATTTACCGGCTGCCAGGCCATGGGCCACAATCCGCTAATTAGAACAAGCGTAGAGAGAAGAAGCAAAACTGATCCGACAAATAGATATAAGCCGATTTTTGGGCTTTTAAGGAAAACCGAGTGTATTGCCACGAAGTAGAGCGTACTGACAAAACCAAGCAGCAGAAGGTGCAGATAAAACACCCGAAGGCCGTGCTGACCCAACCAGAGTGTTGCCGGTAAAAACACCGCAGCTAACTGAACCATGACTTTTATGGCCAGCAAGGCAAATACGAACATCCAAACGGGACTAACTTTTTTCGAAAGTGCGCGGATCAAAAACCAAAAATTGACTCCAAGCCCCATAGCCACTAATAGCGATCCTGCTTTAGCAGTCCATAGCAGGGACTCATTTAAAAGTTCCACATTCAACCCAAATGGGAACATGAGCGGGGCGCCCAGCACTATCGGCGCGATCAGCCAGTTACGGTCAAACGGCACTTCAATATCACCTTCAACAAAATAATATATTACACCCAAAGCAGTGAGAATGCACCATCCTTCTGTAAATGTAGTCAGGAAAAAGTGTGTCAGGGCACCGGAAATAAGGTTGTTATCGATATTTCCAAATTGAGCAACAGCAACACCCCACGCTCCCATTGAGCTGACTACCAGCATCACCAAGGCTCCATCAAAAAAAATCAGGGAAAGGGTTTTCTCCACTCTATTTCTGTATTTCAGATAGAGCCATCCGAACCAATACCAGCCAATCATAACCAGGCCTGACAGCATCACTGAAAAAGGCAACTCTGCAGAGCCCACCGGAACAGGGTGATATCCGTAGAGAAGAAAGAAGGGGTAAGACAAAAACCCAATTGCCATGATTGTACCGATGCTCCACTTCATAGGACGGAGTAATTCCGGTACACTTTTTGAGAATTGAAAGGCAATAAACCCCATTGGAACCGGGGTCACCCAGTTGAAGAACATCAGGTGGGAGTGGGCGTGACGGATATTGGAAAGCCGCAGGTTGAATGAATCACCCGTAAAAAGCCCCCATCGATAGGCTAAGCCTGTGAGAGCGGCAAGCAGAAAAAAGAGAAGGCTCCAGAGCCAGATATTCCGCAGAAATTTCTCTCTATTCTCCATCACAACACGATTAAAGTGCCGGCTGAGCCCGGTTCTGTTTAATGCTATAAATGGCAACCAGCATAGCACCTACCAGCAGCAGTGCAACAAACTGATGCAGAACACCGAGTGCAATCTGAACATGGGTGATCAGCGTAAACACGCCGAGGGTGTATTGGATCAATACAAGGGCGAAAATGACACCGCCCCACAACTTCGCGGACTTGCTGCTTCGAACCATAAACAGCCGAACCCAATAACCGATGGCCATCAGCCCGATGGCCGTAGCCAGCGCACGATGAATAAACTGCACCATCGATGAGTTTTCTGTAAAATTCTGATACCACGGCTCCAGTGCCATCACCTCAGGCGGTATCCAATATTGATACATTTTGGGAAACGTGTTGTAAACGTGACCGGCATCGAGTCCCGCAACCAGCGCCCCCCAGGCAACCTGAACAACAATCACCCCAAACAGAATGTAGAGCCATCGGCTCAGCTCTGTTTTACGCGGCTCCATTTCGCGTTTAAATTTTGTGAGATCTGCGGCATACCATACACAGAATGCAAATATGGTGAATGCAAGAAGAAGGTGTGCTGTCAAACGGTATGGGCTAACATACGGAAGGTCCACCAATCCGCTTTGAACCATATACCAGCCCATCAACCCCTGCGAGCCCCCTAATATGAGAAGCCAGACCGATCGTTTCAGCCATTTGGTATTTAGCTTTTTCTTTGCAACGAAATAGATAAAGGGAACCAGAAATACAATCCCAATCAAACGGCCCAGCATTCTATGGAGATATTCCCAGAAAAATATGAACTGGAATTCGCCAAGACTCATCCCGCGATTGATCTGCTGATACTCAGGAAACTGTTTGTACTGATCAAACGCTTCCTCCCACTGCGCTTCGGTAATTGGCGGGATTGACCCCATAATCGGCTTCCAATCGGTCATGGAAAGCCCCGATCCGGTCAGGCGCGTAATACCGCCCACAATTAATATCAATGTTACCAGAACGGCCCCGCTGATAAACCACACCCTGAGCCACTTTTTATCTTTTTCGCCGATCTCCTTCATAACTATGATTACACCGTTTTTGAGTAACGCTGCGTCTGTTTATCGGGCGAGAGATATGCATCAAAAACCATTGCAATATTTCTCAAAAACAGGCGGCCGCGTGTTGTTATTTGAATTTGATTATCCAGTACGATTATCAGTTCGTCTTCTTCCAGCTCATCAAGCCGGTTCCACTCATTTGCAAAATACTCTTTAGGATCTACTCCCCACCTCTGTTCAAAATCAGTAAAATGAACGTTCGGTTTACACATCAGCCGGGAGATCCAGTCACGCCTGATACGGTCATCTTCACGCAGCATCATCTGTTTCACCACCGGCAAACTGCCATCATCCAATTCGGTGTAGTAGGCGTCCAGATCTTTCGTATTCTGATAGTAGATTGAGTCGACCATCGAAATTCCCGACATTCCCAGCGCATACATATCGGTATTGGCGTGTGTGCTGTATCCCTGAAAGTTTCGCTGAAGAGTACCCTCTTCCAGTGCTTTGGTTAGCTCATCACCCTCTTTCGAAAAGTGATCCATTCCGATATACCGGTAGCCGTCATTCTCAAGCGTGTTGATTGCCAGCATCAACATCGACAGTTTTTCGTCCGGTGATGGGAACTCATCCTCGTTCAGCAGTTTTTGAGACGGCATCAGGTTAGGAAGATGTGCGTAGCTGTAAACCGCCAGGCGATCGGGGTGTAGCGTTTGAACATCCCTCAGCGTTTGTTGAAACGTCTCCAGTGTCTGTTTTGGCAGCCCATAAATCAGATCAAAATTGATGGAATTTATCCACGCTTCGCGTAACCAGCGGGTCACCTGCTCTGTCTGCTCAAAAGGCTGGATTCGATGAATGGCTTTCTGAACCTCTTCGTTGGTATCCTGCACGCCGAGTGACGCACGGTTCACTCCAATTTCGGCCAGGGCCCCCACATGCTCTTTTGAGCAGGTTCTCGGGTCGATCTCCACACTAAACTCAATCTCCGGATGGTACGTAAATCTTTTTTTGATCTCTGAACCAAGCCTTCGCAGCTGATCCGGTTTCAGAAATGTCGGTGTACCCCCTCCCATGTGGAGCTGAATCACCTTTGATTGAGGATGGAACTGCTCTTTCACTAAATCCATCTCCTTGACAAGGTAATCGATGTATACGTCACCCCGATCGGTATTTTTGGTGATGATTTTTGTACAACCACAATACCAGCATAAAGAAAAACAGAACGGTACATGAAAATAGAGCGAGACATTTCGCGGTTCGCTGTTTCTCTTTTTAAGCGTATGAACTACGTTGGCCGGGTTATCAATCTCTTGAAATTGCACAGCGGTCGGGTAGCTCGTGTAGCGCGGACCGGGCACATTGTATTTTTGAATCAGTTCTCTATCTGTCTGCATAAACACCAAACATGTTTTAAGGCTGAGTTCCCCAAGATCATCATTCAATATGAAGACTTGGGGAATACTCGCGTTGCGCCTCTCTAAAAATCTTTCTTTCTAAAAACGTTGAGCCCGATCCAAGTAGGAACGGCAAGCCAGACCAGAAGCATTACGCTGGCTGTTGTAATTCCGAGTGTTGTGCCAAAAAATCGGTTGAATACAGCGCCGGTATATCCCATTAGCGCCGAGACATCAAATTCGAGCATTACCATGATACGCGCCAGGTCGATTGGGTTGAGCATGGAAACGGCAATTACAAAATTCTCCAGCGGATAGTTACCAAACAGGAAAACGAGCATCAGCACGAGTCCGTCGTATAGAATTGCCAAAAAGAGCCAGACGACGATGGTAAAGCCAAAGCCTTTGATTTTGTCCTCATAGAACATCAGCCCGAATACAAAACCGAGTGCCGCAAAAATAAGTGTTAGAACTCCGCCAAGCCCGAGTACCATTGCGGATGCCATTCCGTCAATCATCAGAATTCCGTGCCAGCCAAGCGGCAACATCGACCCCACAATAAATGCGGCCATAAGCGGAGTGGAAATTCCCAGAAAGAGTCCCCAGTAGAGAACTCTCCGATTGATCGGCTGCGTGAGCAAAAGTTCGACAAACTCGCGCGACTGGTAGATATACAGAATTCCGTAAATCATGCCTACAAGAGGTACAAAAAGTAGCATCACGTTGCTGAGGCTGAGAAGTGTTTCTGCGCCTCCGCCCCCAAATCGCAACAATGTATCTGTCAGAATCAGAAAAATTAATCCATACCCGATCACCCATTTTCCGCGAAGCAGAGATTTCCATTCATTCTTAATGATATGCATTAATAAACTCATGCGGCCACCTCCTGCGGGTCATCGTCCATCATACTGGCGATCGCTGCTTCAAGCCGGGTTTCATTACTCTCCTGTAGCAAATTCTCCATTGAGCCGTAGTATCGAATTCTTCCATCCAGGATAAATACGACGTGATCCACCAGCTGCTCCAGCTCACTCATAATATGGGAAGTAATAATCACGGTTTTTCTGTTTTCTTTCTCCATCTCCACACGTTTTTTAAACTTATGGCTTGAACGCGGATCGAGCCCGGCGGTCGGTTCATCAAAAAAGAGCAGATCGGGATTGAACATCATGGCCAGTGTGGCTCCCACTTTCTGCCGGTTACCGCCGGATAGATTCCTGAGAGATTTCTCCAGCTCGGGCCTTAACGTAAATTGATCGATTAACTCCTGTTCATATACCGGCTCCTGATCTCTCAGCCCTTTGATGAATTCAAACAGTTCGTAAACCTTCATGTTCTCCGGGTAACGCGCCACCTGCGGCATATAGCCGATATCTTTTCGGTATCGGCCATCATTGTCCAGCGGCTCACCGTTAACTTTTATCAGGCCTGAATCGGACTTCACCAGCCCCAATATCGTTTTAATCAATGTTGTTTTTCCGGCACCGTTGGGTCCCACAATTCCCGTAGCCTGACCTTTTGGAACCGTTAAGCTCATCCCTTTCAAAACGTTCAGGTCGCCAAACGATTTTTTAACATCTTCTATTTCAATCATCGTCTTATTCGATCCATTTTTGGTTGTTCGTCATACAGGGTTTTGGGAGTCAGCACCGGTGCAATTCGTTCTGCAGTATCCAGAAGTTTAATAAACATACTTCTGAGCAGTATCAGCGATTCCGGCTGCTTTGTTATCACCATGGAAAACAGGCTCACGGGGCGATAAGGCACATCGCCAATTCCGTCTCTGTCCAGGTCATACCCCTCGTATTGACTCCAGTAGTTCCCCACAAATTCATTGTTATTTCGCGGACTGTCGGTCCGGACATCAAAACTGTTCTCAATAAAATTATTCTCCGTAAACCGATTTCGTGCACTGTTCGATTTAATATTCACTGCCCATCCGTTCAACTCAATGTCATTGGCGTGAATGTGTACTTCATTAGTCCCCTCAGAATAAATAGCCACCGTATTCCTGTAGAATCTGTTTCCCTCAATTTTACTGTAATTGATATCCTTTAGAAGCAGACCGTACGCGGCTGTACCCCAATTGTGCTCAAACAGGTTGTTCATCATATCCACATTATCGGAGTACATGACGGCGACACCCGCACCGTTTCTGCGGAAAATGTTGTCGTAGTACCTGCCACCGTCAGAGAACATGTAGTGCAGTCCATAGCGGTTATTATCGTTGCTGATGTTGCCATAGATCTCGGCATTATCCACAAACTCTAAGTAGATTCCGTCGCGCATTCCCAGCACTTCATTCTCTATAATTTGGGGGTTTTTCACATCCCAGAGATGAATTCCGTTTCCGGATGATGCTTCACGCGTATCGAAAGCTTCCACGCGATTGTTCCTGACAACTCCCCGCTCCGTTTGTGCCAAATATATACCAAAGAATACATCCTCAAGGCGGTTGTCTTCAATGATAAAATCTTTTGCGCCTTCAATCATAATGGCTGCATAGTCTCGCACATAACTTCGGCCGGTTCTTTTTATCTCAAAGCCCTTTACGGTTACACTGTCTGAATTGATGACCAATATGTACCCCTCGTTATTTCCATCAATAACCGGGTAGTCGATCCCCTCCAGCGTTAAGGGTTTATCAATGCCGATGTTATGCTCAACATAGGTTCCGGGTTGTACTTGAATATGTGCACCGGGCTCTGCTAATTCCACAGCTTCTTTAATTGAACGAATCCCCCCGTCCGGACTGACTATTATTTGAGCCATAACAGATTGTGCTGATAGCAAAAGCAAAAATGTAAACACTACTTTAATCATACTTCCCCCACTATGATCCGTTTACCGGTTCATCATTTGTTGGCCGCCTGATCCATTTGACAGCCATTCTCTTTCAACAATTTCTTTTACCGATTCGTAATCTACAATTTCTCCGCCATACTCTTCCCTCATCTCCTCAGCAGATGATCTGTCACGATAGGCAGAAAGAAATAAACCCATAGGACTTCGCAGTGTCTCACTGTGCAGGTAAACAGCGTCCTCTGCATTCAGCCACTCTTCCCGGTCCAAAAAGTTGGGTACCCATTTGGAGTGAACGTTTTCTCCGTCTTCCGTCAGATCGTACGCGGCCATACACTCCACAGAATCAAACTTGTAAGCCCTGCCCTGATTGTTCACAATCTGTGATCCAAACTCAGCATCGGTAATCATCATCCTGCAGTAAGCGCACTCGTCGCTGCCGTAGTTAATGGGCTGTGGTTTTGGCTCACAACCTATTAGAATAAGTGCTGAAAAAACGATCAGTTTAATTTTTGATCCGCCCCTCATCTTCACCTCAAATTTATTAGTTAACAGACGCTTTCATTTCGTCGTAGTTGATGCTCCATTCGCTGCTAACCATCGCAAGCACCTCTTCCCATGTGTGGAATTCACCGGGATAAGCATCATAGATGTAATCCTTCATTTTCTCATTAGAGTTATCAATGGCTGTAAGTGACATACCATTCGGGCTGGGACGCAAACTGCTCTTGAGGTAGACGAGATCTTCTACCGGTAAATATTGCTGACCGTGTGCAAAATCAACGATCACCATCTCTTCGATTTCATCTTTATCATCCATCTCCAGATAAAACCCGGCCACACATTCAGCAGACATGAATTTGTGAACCGTACCGTCTTTCATGGTAATTTTACCACCGTAGCGTACCGTTTCTATTACGTCATTCGTGTAGCTGCAGATATCCGATCCATACTCGATATCCACCGAATTGGTGTATCGGAATACATCATCGTTGTTCTTTTCTGAAGCTTGATTACAGCCCCCCAGCAGTATCAAACCCATCACAAAAATTGTGATTATTGCTTTATGATCCATTTTATTTAACTGTCTTTATTTTTTGAATTTTTCAGTCCATGTAACCCAACCTGCCATCAGAAATGACAACCCAATAAATATTGACCCGGTTGTGGGCCAGGAACACGCGTTGATATTTAGAAGTTGTTTACATCCGAAAAGTGGTGGCTGATAGCTCATGCCGGGCACTTTAATGGCCGCATTCGGATTCAAATTATGTCCATAATCATATCCCCACATATAAAAATCAATAAAACCCACCACTCCTATAATTACCATCAGAACCAACCAGGTTATTGCCAATTTTACACTTCCGGTTGCTGCTGCAGCAAGTCCAAGCACAATCATCCCACCAAACACCCATGGCATAATTTCAAACTCTTTGAAATCTTCTTTGTGTATCTCTTTCATCCCAATGTAGTGATTTAGCTGATTAATACTTTTTAAGTCATGCTTCTTATGGCCGGTTAAGTCATTAATATGAATATGCATACCAATTCCCTCCGGGTACTGAGGTGCATTCATGTCAATGGTCCAAAATGGCATAAAATAGAGCGGGATCAGCAATAAGGCCGCCAACGCCATTATTATTTTTGATTGATTTTTCATTTTCCCTGTGTCCGATTATTTCGTTTAGTTCATGATAGGGTTTGATTGTTGAACCAAACCCCGTCATCAACTAAATACTTTTTCATTTTATGATCCCGGGCCCGGTAACTAACCGAACCCGGTTATGGATCATAAGTCCCGATTATTCCTCGGGACGAGGGGCTCTTTAGTTATTCGTTGGTACTCCATTTCAAATCTACATTTGAATCTGGTGCAGACACCCGAATATATCCCTGCATCTCCTGGTGGAGAGCTGAGCAGAAAGCGGTACAGTAGAATGGGTAGATTCCCGTTCGAGTAGGCTCCCATTTAATTGTCTTGGTTTGTCCCGGTGCTACAAGTATCTCCGAATTTGTAGAGCCTTTAATTGCAATACCGTGAACTACATCCCACTCCTGTTCCATATTGGTCAGGTGCAGATAAACTGTATCACCAACTTTCACACCCTCGATGTTATCGGGTCGGAAGTGGCTTCGTGTTGCTCCCATGTAGATGTGAACATCCCTACCGTTTCGCTCCACACGGTTATCACTTATTCGTGTAATCGCATTCGGGTGATCGTTCTCTTCCATTTCATAGATCTGCTTCACATTATCTTTGATCTTGTCTGCACGTATTGCCTGTGCGTAGTGAGGCTCACCAATGGTTGGGAAGTCAAGCAGTAGCTCCATCTTGTCGCCGCTTATATCGTATAACTGTGCCGGGTGATTCTGCTTAGGCCCGGTTGGCAGATATCGATCTTTTGCAGTCTTGGTCAGACCAACCATGTATTGTGCGTCTGGATCAACGGTGTCTCCGCCTGTAATCATCAAGTGACCAATTGAGTAGTATGAGTCAATTCTGTCCACTACTTCAAATGTATCGAGTGACCATTTTACAATTTCAGATGAAATGTATACGGATGTGTAAGCGTATCCTTTACCGTCAAACTCGGTATGAAGAGGGCCTAATCCCGGATTTTCCACTTCACCGGCAATTGTGGCATCATAGTTCAGCACCGGAATCCCATCGATAAACTCATCAAACTCTTCGTTCTCAATGGCCTCAAGCATATTTGAAAATGAATGTACCGGAATAACGGTAGCCAGCTTACCGCCACCTACGATATACTCCCCGGTTGGATCTAAATCCACACCGTGCGGAGATTTTGGCGTAGGCAGATAGTAGATAAAGTTCTCATCTACTTCTCTGGTATCGAGAACCGTTACTTCATTCTTAACCTCAGAAACCGCAACACCTTGATTCTGGCCATTGTAATGGTTGTGATAGTACTCTGCATCCATAGTTTTGCCATGGCCGTTACGCACCAATTCAGCTGCTTTTTTCCAGTTTACCGCCGCAATAAAATCTTTATCGTTACGCGACGCATTTACTTCAAGCATGGTGTGAGCTTCCTCTGTGTTGTATGTAGTAAAGAACACCCAATCGCCAGATACGCCTTTACCAGCTCTTCCCAGGTCGTAGTTGTATGGAGGCACAACAATCTGGAAATCCATCTCCATCATTCCTGTCTCTTGATCCACCTGAATGAACGAAAGGGCTCCCCTAAATTCATCACTGTAACTGTTAATCGGCACATCCAGATCTTTTTCGTATGGAATACTGAATCGGGTAGCACCAATTACATACTCAGTGTTCGATGTAACATAAGAGGATGCGTGGTTACCGCCGGTATTGGGCAGTTCCAGAATCTCTTTGGTTTCAAATGTTGTCAGATCAATTCTTGCAATACGTGGTGTGTTATTCGCATTGATGAAGATCCAACGTCCATCAGAATCACCTTCAGTTTGTGAAATGTGTGGATGGTGAGAATCATCCCATGGAATAAATCCATAGCTGGTATTAAAAAGAGGCTTTGTCTCTTCCGAGTAACCGTAACCTGTTTCCGGATCCTGTGAAAATACCGGAATAACTTTCAGCATACGTGCAGAGGGTAATCCCCAAACACTCAACTGTCCGCTATATCCACCGGAAAAGAATCCATAAAATTCATCATGATCTCCCGGAGCTACATATACTTTTTGCGCTGCGTCTCCGCTTTGCAACATTCTTTGGTCCGAAGGACATCCCGTAAACAGAAATGCAGCTAAGGCTACAAATCCTGCCCCAAATAATATCCCTCGAAGCTTATTGTTTTTTTTCTTACTCATAGTATTGATTGTTTTTTGTTTGATAGAGGAGTTATTGGTTAATTGTTCATGCTATAGTCTCTCAAATACTCGACTAATGCTCTTGCATCTTCTTCGGTTACATTTTGAAACGGCATTACTGTCATATATTCCTGAACCAGTTTTTGTCCCTCAGGGTGATTTCTCGCCATCCCTCCCGGATTTAAAACCATGTTCATCAAATATTCAGGGCTTCTTCGTTCAGCCACATCGCCTAAAGCGGGCCCTACCATTCTTCCTTCCATGTTGTGGCACATTTCGCATTTCATCTCAAAAATTTCCTGGCCACGTACCCGAAGATCTTCATCAATATCATCGCTGATATCAATCCGTTCGGTGATCGGACCAATACCATGTTCCATTTCAAAATCACTGAGCCCCTGTTCTTGTTCAGGTTCGCCTGAGGAGTCAGCTTGTTGCCCTGAATTGCCTCCGGAGCATGCGGTGAAAATGAGTGTGATTGAAAAAAGTAATGTTAGTAGTGATTTCATTGTATTATTTGTAAATGTTAAAAGAGTATTTTGTCATAAATAGATTGAAATTTTTTTATTCCAGTTGCAGGAATTTTTCAAAACCGCCTTTAGCGGTTAAGCGTAAGTTCTCTTCTTTTCCTTTAATGGCCAGCTCATTTATAGTTGTGCCTTCCATCATCTCTTTAATATTATCCCGGGTCTCTGCCCACTGCTCATGAAAAGGACATGGTTTTTCTACACCGCAACCCGGTAATCCCAGGGCACATTCTGTGAAAAGCGCCGGACCATCTATGGCCATTACTATATCCATAAATGTAATTTCATCTCCTGATTTTTTCAAACGTACTCCGCCATTTGGCCCTTTAAACGACTCCAAAAGTTCATCTGCTGTAAGCTGTTGCATAATTTTCGTCAAAAAATGAAAAGAAATTTCAAGATCTTCACTCATTTTTCGAATAGGCGTGTACCCTTCACTCTTTTGAGAGGCAAGGTAAAGAGAAGCCCGCAGGCCGTATATGCAAGATTTTGAGAGCAACATTATGATCCATTAAAATAATTAAGAGTATTTAATCTTAAATTACACAGGTGTGGATTGTTTGTCAAGAATATTTTGGAATTTTTTGTCTTAAATGGAAAAGCCCGAGTATTTCTGATGAATACCCGGGCTTTAAACATCTGTTATTCAGCCAGATCAGTTGGTTGCTGCACCGCTTATTTGATTTCCAAAAAAGAGCGCATTCGCAAACAGCTTGTTCGTACCATACCAGAATGCCCGGAAATTCGGATTATCAACAAAACCGATCACTCTTCCCGAACCATAGCTTGAAACCGTGATGGAGGCAGTATCTTTAATGTACTCCTTATTTTCTCCGGAGATATATCCGCTAACTAACGGCTCATTTGTCAGATAAAGAGGAGATGCAGCCGGGTTTGAGCCAACCTCAAGAAAGGTTGTGCTATTCCGGAAGACATGCATGTTATCATTTCTGTAACCAAATCCAAGCGGATTGGTTGTATCAAGCATGGCGCTGAAAATAGAACCGCCAATCACCTGCGCTCCCCTTGCACTCGAAAGTTCTTCATAGGCATATCGGATAGGATCAGATGACTCCCTCTCTACTGTTTCAGCATTCAAAAGCCCCTGGCTCCGTGCCCAACTGATAGCACCACGCTGAACGATCAACGTTCCGCCGCTACGCACCCAGTTTTTAATATCACTTACAGCCCCGTCACTTAAATCGCCGTAACCGCCTGATACAAGAACAAGCCTGTTATACCGGCTGAGGTCCGCCCGGCCTACACGATCTTTCTCAAGTATGGTTAATGGGATTTTGTATCTCTGATCAAGCTGATGCCAGATTTCGCCCACTTCAAGATTACTGACTCCGCTTCCGGCCAGAATGGCAACACTTGGCTTTTGAAGGGGATTGATACTTGGGCTGCCTAAATCCACGCCGCCGGCAGAAAGACCCGTTCTCAGGTTATAGATGTCAACTCCGTCCTCTTCTGCAGCGGTTTGAAGTGTTCGGAATATTTCGGCCTCATCCACATCCTGAACACCCAGTGGTATCAGAATTGTACCGTAGTTAAACTCTTTAACCCCGGTTGATACAACCGACTGAAATTTCTGAAATGCGACCTGAGTACGTACGCCCATCTGTTGCAGCCTGTAAAGAGTCCGAGGAGCGTAATATTCATCCCACTCAAAAGCGTATGCGTAGTTGCTTCTCCCTCCTACCATTTGGCCGGCAGGTTTTTCAGGTGTTTCCACTCTGTCGCCCATCAGGTTACTGCTAAACTGCCTCTGATTGAGCTCGGCATGCGGCAGATTAAAAACAGATGGCAATGTCCATGTTGAAACATCATAAAAGAGACTGTCGGTAAACTCAGTTCTTGTCTCAAACATCGCTTCTATAAACTTGTATTCGGTCTGTTCCATTGGAATAACCCAGGCTTTGCCACGCTCAAACGTTTCACCGTTTACTTCCAGGTTTTGTGCCAATTCATAAAGTTCCACACTGTGGTGAGTCATCAAATCGGCGAAGTGGTAATTTTTACCTGAATCGTACTTATCCCCGATGACAATCGCTTTCACAGAGTTTCTGGAAGCCTCCTGTCGTGTTTCGCGATAGAATTCACGCATGTTTTCATGCAGTTCCATTCTCAATCCGTTCGCCGCCTTTACGGTAGAAAGTGACGTCCTGAACTGATTACGCACTGCAAACGGAAACTCGAGCACTCCATGAGCACTCTCCTGAGCATGTCCTCTTGAACTCGCCTGCTCAAACAGAATACCGATAGTTCCAAATATATCCGGGTAGGTGGATCCTTTGCCATAGTAGAAATCATCAAACGACTCGCGTGCATAGTAGAGACTCTGGATTTCATCCAGTTCATCAGCATGATATTCTGCGATGGCAGCTGTCAGGTCCTGGTTGCGTTGCGGAGTCAGCGGATGGGTTCTTGAAGGGATTCCCGGCTGAAAAAAGAAGGTAGAGTTTGTTCCCATCTCATGGTGGTCGGTCAGTACGTGCGGCCTCCAATCCTGGTACATGGTTATCCGGCCGCGGCTTTCGGGGTGCACAACCGGCATCCAGTCCCGGTTCAGGTCAAACCAGTAGTGGTTGGTTCTGCCGTTCGGCCACACCTCACTGAATTCTCTTGCATTCGGGTCCGTAACGGTCGTGGCACTTTTGTGCATGTTTACCCATGTTGAAAATCGCTGCAGCCCGTCCGGGTTGAAGGATGGGTCGAGCAGTATGATTGAGTTACTGAGTATCTCTTCAATTTCTTCGCCTTGGGCAGCGGCAAAGTGGTAAGCACTGACTAACGATGCATTTGAGCCACTCGCCTCATTTCCGTGTACACTGAACCCCATATTTACAATAACCGGCATAGAGTCCAGATCGAGATTACCGGACCGGTCCGGATCGCGCAGCAACCTGTGGGTCGACTTAATTTGATCGATGGATGAGTGATTGTCCGGAGAGGTAATCGTCAGCAAAAGTAAAGGCCGATTTTCATACGTTCTGGCGTATTCCTGGATGGTTACGCGATCAGAAGCTTCCGCAAGCGCATACATATACTGCGCAAGCTTGTCGTGAGTGATGTGCCACTCCCCGACTTCATGTCCAACCACCTCTTTTGGAGTGGGGATGTCGGGGTTATAGGAAACGCCTTCCGGCAGATAGTAGTCCAGATTGACCTGCGAAAAAGCAATTGCAGGTACAATCAATAGTAGAGCAATAGATTGTAATAGTGATTTCATTCGATAAAGATGGTTTATTGTAATGGCTAAGTTGCACATATAGTAAACAATTCACCGCACTCTTTGAAATCAGTCGTATGAATGAAACAATTTTTAAAAACTGCATAAAAAAAGCGAAGCCCGATTAAACAGGCTCCGCTTACTATTATTTGGTTTGAATACCGAGTATCAGAATCGGAACTCGGCCACTACCGTAGAGTGCATTGGCATCTCTTCTTTTGGTAACAGATATACTTTACTGCCGGTCTTTCTTCCGGTAATGGACAGCCAGTTCAGCAGCTCAATATCTCCGTTTTTAGGTTTACTGCTGTAGTGAACCGTTTGCTGAGCTTCATCAAATACTCCCCACTTTTTCTCATCGCGGGAGATAAAGATTGTGTGAGAACGCCCCTGAACCGTTGCCTCTACAATATCTCCCAGGTTGTTGGATACCTTCCCTTCGGAGTGCTCGGAAAACTTCTCCAGGGAGTTGTACATATCTTTCAGAAAGTGTTTCTGAATAACTCCCCAACCCTTGTCCCGCAGTTCCTGTTCGGAAAGTTCATCGGGGTTCAGCTCAACAGCCTGCTCAACCAGACGCCCGTAATTATTGACCTTCTTATAAACAGAAAGGTTGTCTTTCAGCCCTACAACTACAAGAGGGTCATTTCGCTCCCTCATCACTTTGGTCACACCCTTTTCAATCTCCCTGAAGTATTGCTCTACAATCACCATCTTATCCTCTTCACTCGCTCCATGGCCAAAATACATCGCCTTTTGTGATTTTGCACCTGTATGAAACTGAAGCTGTTTTTCAGGGTCCACCTCAAGATAATCCTCTATGGAAACCGAAATATCTGCCGGTGTGATATCTTCAACATTGTTACGAGTGCATTTGAGCAATTTTGCATTTTGCCGGCTCAGAGCAAGCAGGCAAAACGTTCCGTCCATACTAAGCATCGGCAGAAGCGGTGTGATGAGGTAGTGATTATTCACATAAACTTCTGCATCAACGTTGTATGGAAGTTTAAAAATCTCTGAGTCCTCTTCGCTGATATAAATGGCCAGGCCTTTATCGGCATGAGACCAAAACATCGGCTTCTCGAGCAGATCGTAAGCGGGCTTTAAGTAACTTTCTGCATCCGATTCTTTCATGCCGTTCTCCTTGAGCATGGAAACGGCATCGTTCAGTAAGTTTTTTAATCGAATTGGGTCCTGTTTTGACTCTTCTCCTGTTTTATGCGTTGGCAAAGTGATTGTTACTAAATCACTTCCTTTTCTATTTACCAGTTCATTGATCTCTTTTTCACTTACCATCCTAACCTCACCTATTTCTTTGGGTTATTTTTATAGCTGTACTAAAAACATAAAAAATTTCTGAAAATAAAGGTTCCGATATCTTCGTAATTCAAAAAAATTATACATGGCTTTACAATTTGTCACATACTGTTTTGAAAGAAATCCATTCACCACTCAACCCTTTAAATGGATATTTTCTTCTTTTGATTCATCCCGGATTTTCTCATGTTAGCATCATCCATGAAAAAGCTCTTCACATACCTTACCCTGTTTGTGATCGCTGCGACTTATCCCTTCAGCGAAGGTGCCGCACAGATCTATGAAACCAAATATCGTCTGCCAAATTTAAATTGGCAGGAGATCAACACAGAACGTTTTCGCCTGATCTATCCAGAAATCTACAGAGATGAAGCCATCCGGTCGCTATCTATTCTTGAATCGGAGTACAACGATATTCAACAGTTTGTGGGTGGAGAACTGCGCCGGTTTCCGGTTATTATCAACCCCGAAAACGATCGTTCTAATGGATTTGTATCTCCGTCCAATTTCCGTTCTGAAATTGAGCTGGCTCCCATTCGTGGAAAAACGTTAAACCCACAATCGGGCGACTGGCTTGAATCGGTCCTTCCTCATGAACTTGTTCATGCTCTTCATTTTAGTGTCAACCCACCGTCTATTAGCAGAATTCTTGGCCTGTTTTCACCCGACTTAAGACGCTCTATCCACGGAGCGGCTCCTTTGGGGCTTCACGAAGGGATTGCCGTCGATTATGAAAGCCATGGAACTCTTCCCTATTCCGGTCGCGGGAACTACCCCTATTTCACCCATCAATTCAACAGCCTGCTCGGAACCGATGAGCAGTGGTCTATGGGACAGCTGCTGCACACAACAGATTTTACACCGCCCTTTAACCGACACTATGCAGGCGGATATGAGTTCATGAACTGGCTCAAAAGCAGCTACGGTGAGGAAATCGTACAAAACACCATCCGGTTTCACTATAAATATCCATTTTTGGGTTATGGTGTTGCATTGCGATCAAAAACCGGAAAGTGGCCGGCAGCTCTCTATCGTGAGTTTTCTGCTGATGTCTCTTCGGAAGAGAGCAGCCGCCTCTCATCTGTGAATGAAAACAACTCACTCGAAGAGCTGCCTGTGCGGGGAACCTGTCGCCGGACCCATCGCCCCTTGTGGCTTGACAACTCCACGCTGATATTCCACGGCCGTTTTTGTAATCAACCGACAGGATTTTACCAATACGATCTGGAATCCCGGTCTGTAAATCTGATCAAAGAAGTCGTTGTTTCCGATGATTACATCTACTCAGCCACAGAAAGCCACTCCTCCATTCTCTTCAGCAGATACCACTCAGACACCCGCTTTGATAACGTTTTCCGGGGCGATCTTCACGAGCTGAATGTTCAATCCGGAGAGCTGACCCGCATCACACAACGGCAGCGTTTATTTTCACCGGCAGAACACGCTGGTCAGATTTATGCTCTCCGAACATCCGGCCAAACGGAGGAATTGGTCGAAGTTAACTCAGCCACAGGCTTGATTTCTAAAACATACATAAAACCGGAAACGGCATCTGTTATTCAGGTTGCTCCTCATCCTGCCGATATTTCTCAATCAGCAATCATTGGCAAATTAAACGGTGTTCAGGGAATCTGGTTCATCAATTTAACTGAAGAAACAAACATACTATTTGATCAACCGGATATTGTATTTGAATCGGCTTCGATTTTTGATCTCTCCTGGCATCCCGATGGCAACCGCCTGCTTTTTGTTAGTGATCGGGACGGAGTGATGAATCTGTATGAATTCAACCTTAATAGCAGAGAATTGCACCGGCTTACAAACGAACCTTACAATCTGTTTGAGGCTTCCTATTCACCGGATGGCTCATTGATTGCACTCATAAAGCAGATTCAGAATGAGCAGGTTCCCGCAGTTATATCAGCCCAATCCCTGAATCGAGATAAAATATCTCCGGATCAGTTTCAGCCGAATGAATCTGTAGAAACCTTGCTGAACCGTCCATTGATGAATCGGGCTGAAGTTGCCGATACAACCGATTGGGAGTTCAGCAGTTATCGTTCAGGGTGGAGCTGGCTTAAACCGAGATTATGGCTTCCAACATACGATGAGCAGAGTGGATCTGACCGAATTGGCATCACCATGGAGAGCGTTGATCCGCTCAGCAGCCGAAGATACACCATGGAAATTTCTCACTATCTTGACCGGATCTGGTACGATCTGGAATATACAACCAAGGGATTTTATCCCGGTTTTAGAGCGAATATTTTTAATGAGCCCAACCTCACCTCCTTTCGTGTAACTAGCGAGAACGAATCGTTTACTCTTCCTTTTTTGCAGCAATCCAGGGGAGCCTCCCTCAAAATACCGTTTCGATTCTATATTGAAAGAAATGCGCGTTTCACCTCTCTGCTGCTCGAACCTCAATACTATGTAAGCCAATTGCGGTTTTTAAACCCGAACCAGACCTCACAATCCTATTCAGAATTTGGTACCCGCCACTCCGTTGGTTTGGTCTCCAGTCTGAATTACAGGCTCAGACAATTTAGGCGTGACGTTCAGCCAAATGCCGGCTGGATCTTTTTTACTGAAACACGAATTGGGCTGAACAACACTACGCTCAACATTCAAACCGATCAGTTCAACATCGATGCAAACCTGACGGATAGAAGAGGTTTCCGGGGATATATTTCAACATTTATTGCACCGTTATCAAAATTAAATCAATCGTTGAGATTAACCGGCCAGGTAGTCACTCAAACAGACCTCCCTGTGTTTAATACTGCTGACCTCTACTCCGACAACTTTTCCGACGTGCCGCTTCCGGCCGTTAACAACGTCGCGATATTCAACACGCGCTACACCATACCCATTACCTATCCGGATGATGGTGGCCTGACGGTTCCGGTTTATCTGTCCAACATCTACCTTGTTCTTTTTTCGCAAACCGTGGCCGATCTAAATCAATCTGACATATACCGGGCAACCCGGGCCGTTTACGGTGCAGGAATCCGAAGCCGATTCAGAATCAGTAATCTTGCGTTTGATATCGGGTTATCGCTCGGGTGGGAGCCGACCCGGGATGAGTTCACATTCCATTTTGGAACATTTTAACCACAGCCCGGCTCCTTACGTCCCTTTTACTGCTGTTTAGATAGCTGTGCACGAAACCGCGGCTGTTCATGTCTTTCAAGAGCATAAACAAAGGTTTCTGCTTGTGGATCATACTCCATCATCCATACATTAGTAGCCGCTTCGGGCAATATTTCGGCTGTATAATCATCAGCGGGAAAATACTGCATAAACTCCGTCCCCCGATCATCCGCGTATCCACCATAACCTGTTAGAGGCTCCTCTCCTTCAGGATACTCCTTCTCGCCAATGTGGTCGTGATAGAGATGAAGGCCGTCTTCACGCATCTCCAAAATCCAGGTTGCATGCCACGTGTTTCCGTCCCGGATAAAGTCTACTTCAATGCGCTCATCCGTGCACGTTTTAACCGTTGCTTTCAGTACGGTATTTACCAGGTCATGATCCGGATCGTCCGGGAATGTAGATTCTCCTTCAAATGTCTCTCCGCATAGAGAAGCCAGGTTTGCATAGAACTGCTCTTGGGGTGTTTCAGCCTGTATCTGAGGTGAGAGTTCGGTATCCTCATCTTCACTGCCACAAGCGGTTACGAAGAGAAGGGTGAAAAGCGATAAGAAAAATATTTTCATATTAGTTGAATTCAGTGATGATTGGTTAAGAGCATCAAAATCTATATTCGGGGGATTAAACACAAAAGAGTTATCTTTGCAACGTAAAGAGTTTAAATCAGAAAAGAAGCATGAGCAAAGAAGTAGAATCGTATAAACTGGGCAACATTCAGGTTGTTATAACAGAAACTGACAATCCCAACAAACTAAACGTAGATTGCAACGACGGCACTTACCACTCAGAGTTTACTGTGCGTATGTATGAGTACAAAAACTACAAGCGCCATATGAATCAAAAGATTCTAAATGGGTATAAGGCTCAGTATGAAAAGGAGAAAGAGACTGATTAAAGGATCTCTATAAAATCAGCATCGCATCCCCAAATGAATAAAACCGATACTTCTCTGTAATTGCGTGCTGATAGATTCTCTTCATTTCATCGTACCCTGCAAATGCCGAAATCAGCATAAGGAGTGTACTTTTAGGCAAGTGAAAGTTTGTGATGAGATGATCTACCGATTTAAATTTATACCCCGGTGTGATAAATATATCGGTCTCTCCTGAACAGGGTTTAAACGTTCTATTATCACCCACCGCTGACTCCAAAACACGAACACTCGTTGTGCCCACTGCGGTAATACTGTTCGACTGATTGAGAGCTTCAGCCTGCTTCTCCGTGATTTGATACCACTCGCTGTGCATGGTATGATCTTCAATCTTTTCCGTTTTGACGGGTGCAAAGGTTCCCAGCCCAACGTGCAAAGTCACCTCTTTTCGTTCAATCCCCTGCTCTTCAAGACTCTTTAAAAGATCGGGGGTAAAATGCAGCCCGGCGGTTGGAGCCGCCTTACTCCCTTCCTGTTCAGCATACACTGTTTGGTATCTGTCTGCCAGCGATTCATCCCGTTCGATATAAGGCGGGAACGGAGTATGTTTGAATTTCTCTGTGATCTCATCATCCAGGGACCTGTTCAGTTTAATCGTTCGAATCCCGTCATCAGCAATAGCCAGGGTTGTTGCGGTCAGCCCTTCCGCCAGCTTTGTAAGTTTGCCGGGCTTGAACTTTTTTCCCGGGCGAACCATTGCCTCCACCACTTTGTCGTTAACTGCCCGGGTTACAAAAATTTCCACTTGCCCATCTCTGAACAGTAACCGGCACTTTTCAACCTTGCTGTTGTTTACAACAAGTGAGGTCTTTTTGGGCAGATATTGACCAATGTTGTAGAAAAAATCATCCTGAACGGTGCCTGTTTTTCGGTTAAAGACGAGCAGCCTGGAGTGATCGCGTGGAGTTGCGGGTTTTTGAGCAATCAGCTCTTCGGGCAGATGATAATCAAAATCTTTGAGTGTATACGACAAGGCAGAGTTTGGTTTCTGGATCAGTTTTCAATTCACCTAAAAGATACGAAATACAGATTAGGCAATCTCAATCCCAAGTAGCTTTTTCACCTCTTGGACAATACCGGCCGGACCTATTCCCACTTCTTCGTGAAGTTCTCGCTGAGTTCCATGTTCCACAATTCGATCCGGCACACCCATTATTTTTACGGGCACGGCAACTCCCTGTTCAGCAACATATTCGGCAACAGCCGAACCAAATCCGCCCAGTCTCGCGCCGTCTTCAAGCGTGATGATATAATCATACCCGGCAAGAACTTTGTCGATCAGTTCTGTATCCAGTGGCTTGGCGTATCGCATGTCGTAATGACCAATCGAAATTCCCTCCTCACTCATCACATCAGCGGCTTCAATCACATATTTCCCGATCGGCCCAAAGCTCAGCACAGCCACTGAACCGCCTTCACGAATCATCCTGCCCTTCCCAATCGGTGTTTTTTGAAACTCTTTCCGAACATCCATACCCGTTGCCCTGCCCCTCGGATAGCGAATAGCCCAGGCTGCTTCGTCATATTCCGAAGCTGTATACATCATATCGCGCAGGTTCTGTTCATCCATTGGGGATGAAACAATCATATTCGGAACCGCCCTCAGATAAGAGACATCATACAATCCGTGGTGTGTTGGTCCGTCAGCCCCAACCAGCCCTGCCCTGTCAATACAAAATACAACCGGCAATTTCTGTATGGCCACATCATGAATCACCTGATCATATGCTCTTTGTAGAAATGTAGAGTAGAGAGCTGCAAATGCTTTTTTTCCTTCAGCGGCCAAACCGGCTGCAAAGGTTACGGCGTGTTGTTCAGCAATTCCCACATCAAATGCGCGTTCAGGAAATCTATTCATCATCGGCCAGAGACTGGAACCGCTCGGCATGGCCGGTGTGATGGCCACAATATTTTCGTTCATCTCTGCCAGCTCAACAAGTGCGTCCCCAAAAACATCCTGATATTTTTGGGGCTGACTCTTTTTAGGAGCGGGTGCTGCCAAAGATTTTCCGGTTATTTTATCGAACGGACTGCTCTGTGCGTGCCATTTGGTCTGCTCCCGTTCAGCAGGAGCAAAACCTTTCCCCTTTACGGTTACAATATGCAATAGTTTTGGCCCCGAAACGGTTCGAAGGTCCTCCAGGTGCCGGCGAAGGGTTTCTACGTTATGGCCGTCAACCGGACCGTAGTACTTAAACCCAAGGGCTTGGAACAGGGCTCCCGGTGTGATGGCCGCTGTGACAGCCTTTTCAAGGCGTGAGGCAACTTTGCGCATCTTCTCTCCGGCCGATTTAAAATGCCCGAGAAGGTCATAAATTTCATCGCGCATCTTGTTGAAGGTCTTGCTTGTGGTGATGTCGGCAAGATACTCCTTCAGAGCTCCTACATTCGGATCGATTGACATGTTGTTGTCATTCAAGATCACCAGAATGTCTGAATTCATGGCGCCGGCGTTGTTCAATGCTTCAAACGCCATTCCTCCCGTCATGGCTCCATCGCCGATGACCGCCACCATTTTTTGATCTGTTTCATTCAGATCTCCCGCAACTGCCATCCCCAGTGCAGCCGAAATGGACGTGCTGGAATGTCCCACACCAAATGCATCGTACTCGCTCTCTGAACGTTTAGGGAATCCGGAAACTCCACCGTACTTGCGATTTGTATGGAATTGATCCCTTCTGCCTGTCAAAATTTTGTGGCCATAGGCTTGGTGGCCAACATCCCATACAATTCTATCAGATGGGGTGTTGTAGGTATAGTGCAACGCAACGGTAAGCTCGATTACGCCGAGGCTCGCTCCAAAATGACCGCCATGAACTGATACCGAGTCAATTATAAACTCCCTCAGTTCATCGCAAACATCTTGTAACTGTTCCGGCTTGAGCTTTTTTAAATCATCAGGTCCCTGAATTTTACTGAGCAGCGGACCTGCCTTCGGAATGTACTCTTCCATAATATTTTAATCACGTTCTGTGTCGTCCTGGGTCTGATCAATTTGTTCAATCTTCAGTGCAGCACTTTCCAATGTTTCAGAGCAGATCTTCGATAATTTTTGACCCTCTTCATATAAAGCCACCGACTCTTCCAGAGAGATCTCCTTATCATTTAATTTTTCAACTACTGCTTCCAGTTTTTTTAAAGCTTCTTCAAAGCTAAGCCGTTCCTTTTCAGACATATTCTTTCAATTTTTCCACAATTACCCAATGAAATTACACCTTACCGAGCCCACGGGCAAACTTCTTTTAATGAGATTACTTCCACTCTTTTTTTCTCAGGGTGTTTCCGTCTGATTCAATCACCACTGCACCTTCAAGGCTTGTAAAGTAATTTTCCCCGCTGAATGCAGAAACATTTGTAATGGCTTCTCGATTTGGGTGCCGGAACCGGTTTTGATAGGCTAATGATGTTACCGTTATTTCTGGTCTTACCTGATCAAGTAACTGTTTTGATGAGCTTGTTTTACTTCCGTGATGTCCAAGCTTATACAGATCTGTTTTTAGAAATTCTCCGTAAACTTCCGCCATTTTCTGCTCTTGCTGATGTTCAGCATCACCGGTTAACAGGATCGAACTTTCTCCATGCTCAACTTTAATGGATACCGAGTAGTTGTTTGGGTTCGAAGGGAGTGTGCCTCTTTTGATCGGACCGGTCACATAAATTCGCATTGTTTCATCAACATCGATTCGATCTCCGGCAAAAACATTTACAACAGGAATTTTCAACATTTCTACATTTCTCATCAATGTTTGATATAGCCGGCTGTCGTAGTCGTAATTACTTTGGTAGATTTTGCCAACACTCATCTCTTCTATGATAACATTCACACCTCCAATATGGTCTGCATGCGGATGTGATAAAATCATGGCATCTATGTGATGGACGCCTATCGAATTGAAATAGGGAACAATAGTATCACTACCGCTATTTCTTCCCGGACTCCATCTGCCGGCATCAACCAAAATGTGTTTACCCATTGGTGTTTCGATATGAATTGCATCACCCTGACCAACATCAAGAAATGTTATTTTCGCCAAGGGGTCATTCCCTGCTTTCATCGTTAGCTCAACGAGCATCAGGTTAATGCACGCCATGCTAATGATCAGCATTTTCCATCTCAACTCCGGTATTCGAATCGATGCAATTAACAAAATCAAAGAGATCCAGAGCAGGAAGAGGAATACGGAATCTGCATTTACTGTAAAGTAACTCCAGTCACTCTCGCCAATTGTCATGGCCACAAATTCTACCCATCTCAAAGCCCACTCTACAGGCACAATACTAAATCCTGCCGTTTGCACAGCAGTAGAAGGTAAAATAGACAGAACCAATCCGAGTGGCACAGCAACAGTCAGTATAGGTATGACAAAAGCATTTGCTATCGGTCCGGCAATAGAAAACTCACCAAAATAGTGTATAAGGATTGGAAATAGACCCGCCTGAACTACAACGGATATCATAATTAGTGAACTAAGAACCCCGAACCGCCCATATCTATATCTTAAAGGAATGAGTCTCTGAGTTTCCGGCAACACCAGTAATATGACAAAAACAGCACTGAACGAGAGCTGAAATCCTACATCAAACTGTTGGCTTGGATTCCAAATCAGTAATAAAATCGCTGCGCCGGCGGTAAGATTGATGGAGTTCCTCACCTTATGAAACAACTTTCCATACGTTATCAGCCATGCCATTATCGAGGCCCTGCAAACCGAAGCGCTAAAACCGGTCAGCCCTGCATAACCCAGCAATAGAATCGACAAAACAATAATTCCTGCTATTTTCCCGCCTCTTTTTGTCCAAAAGTATGGAATCAAAAACCAAAACGGAGCTACAATAAAACCGACATGCAACCCCGACACCGCCATGATGTGTGATAACCCGGATCGGGAAAACTGTTTCCGGGTATCCTCTGAAATCTCCTCTTTATAACCCAATAGTAGAGCCTTTGCTAATGAAGATGTCTCTTCAGAAAATGCTGCATCGATATTTTTCTGAACATGATCTCTCCATGGACCCCAGGAAAATATGGATGATGATTCTTCATAGGATTCAATCTTTAAAATCTCTCCGTGGGCAAAGATCCCCTGCCTCATCAACCACTTTCCATAATCAAAATCGTGCGGATTTCTTCGTTCCGGAAATTGATATAGCTTTAATTCAGCTACAATCCAACTCCCTACACTTAGTTCTCTTTTATTCTGATCACTATACAGTCTGATTTGATACGTATCATTTCTATCCACCCCAACTTCAAACTCTGTTCTGCTCACCTCTATCACATATACCGGCCTGCCGGCAGATGTAAAACCTTTTTGCCCGACCTTTCCTTCTATTCGCAGCTCTTCCCACGCAAACAGGTTGAGATATTGTACTGATTCAAACCCCTTCTCTCTCTGCAGCTGTTCGTTTTTGATCCATATTGCACCGGCAACCACTAAAATTGCCATGTAAAACAGGATAGATAACCTAACTGATTGTACAACTCTCCACCTTCTGACTACATACTCAGTGGTTACCCATCCCAGTAACAGAACTACAAAAAGGATAAAGAGCTGAAGCAGGTTGATGGATACAAAATTACCCGCAGCAATTCCGGCCATGAGCAGGATCATTAGTCGCACTGCCGGGTAGGATGCGAATGGTAATTGATATGTGCTGGATCGGTTCACACTTGTAAGAAACGGGTTCAGCGCATTCCTTACAGTTTAACAGGTGGTTACTCTTCCTCTTTTACTCCCAGCTTTTTACACAGACGAGCGAGCTCTTTTTTCTCACTCTCGGTAAACACCGAAAACTCCTCTTTAATTTTTTCCAGATGTTTGGGAAAGAAGCTCTCGATAAACTTTTTTCCTGTCGGGGTTAAATAAATTAACACCGCCCGGCGATCATTGGGGTCCCGCTTTCGTTTTACGTATCCCTGTTTTTCCAGATTATCGACAACCATTGTGATATTCCCACCGCTCTTCAGAATTTTTTCTCCGATTGAGCGCTGGTTTAACGGGCCCAGGTGGTGTATAGCTTCAAGTGTGCCAAACTGACTCTCTGTTAAATTTTCTTCCGCAAGATGCCGATTCAGTCGATTGCTCAATGAATCCGTTGCGCGCATTATTTTTATAAATGCGTTCAGTGTATTTTTTTCAGAACTGGATCCGGAATAGTGTGTTCCCATGGTAGATGTTGGGTTCAGGAGTGTCGGTGCTGAACAGTTTCAACACCGCCCCATTTTGATTTATACTGCCTTTAATTTAGCAAATTTTCGCTTACCTACTTTCAGCGCCAGTTCATCCCCCTCTTTGAAAGTAATTTCATGTCCGGGGCTTTTGATTTTTTCGTCATCCAGGCTTACTCCGCCCTGCTTCATCATGCGCTTCGCTTCTCCATTACTCGAGGTCAGGTTTGCCTCTGCTATAATGTCCAAAAGTCTGTGGGTTGAACCGGCTTCAAACGTCAGTTCCGGTGCATCATCGGGTATATCCTTGTTAATCACCGTCTGCTCAAAATATTTTCGGGCAGCTTTCGCAGCCTCTTCCCCATGATACATTCGCGTGACGGTAAACGCCAGATCGTGCTTTGTGTTCCTTGGATCTTCCTCTATACGCTTTTTTATCGTCTCGAGTTCATCCGTTGATATGTCGGTCACCAGTTCGTAGTAGGAGTACATCAGCTCATCCGGTATAGACAGTGCCTTACCGTACATATCATTTGCCGGTTCATCAATTCCGATATAATTATCGTACGATTTACTCATTTTTTGTGAACCGTCCGTTCCAACCAAAAGCGGCATCATCAGACAAACCTGTGGATCCTGCCCGGCATCACGCTGAAGGTCACGACCTACAAGTAAATTAAATTTCTGATCGGTTCCGCCAAGCTCCACATCCGATTTGAGGTGAACAGAATCCTGTCCCTGTGCCAGCGGGTAGAGAAATTCATGCAAGGAGATCGATTCGTTATTCTTATATCGTTTGGAAAAATCATCCCGTTCAATCATACGGGCAACGGTCATTTTGGATGTCAACAAAATCACATCCTGAAACTTCATATCGCCGAGCCATTCTGAATTGTAAACGATCTCGGTCTTTTTACCGTCCAAAATTTTTCCGGCCTGATCAAGGTAGGTCCGTGCATTCTCTTTTATCTCTTCCTCGGTAAGTGAGGGACGAGTTTTATTTTGCCCTGTCGGATCACCAATCAGTGCAGTAAAATCTCCGATAATCAGAATAACGTGATGCCCGAGATCCTGGAATTGTCGAAGTTTCCTGAGAATAACCGAGTGCCCCAGGTGGAGGTCCGGACGAGTAGGATCACACCCGAGCTTGATCCGCAGAGGCCGATTCTCCTTTTTCGATTTTTTTAGTTTTTCAACCAGATCTTCTTCTGGCACAATCTCAACCGTACCTCGTTTAATGACGTTTAATTGCTCGTCGATAGATGGAAAACTCATATACTTAAATCTTCAAATATTGGTAATGATTTTATGGGATTGTTCTCTTCGATCGTTTTATCGATCGTATCAATAAAATTTTCTGCCCCGGGATAAACTGTAGCAACCAGGTCAAAAGCCATGGGTGCAAGAAAAATCACATAGGGGTATGAAATGGATTCAGTTCGGCTCTGTTCTCCCGGTAAATTAAATCCGGCCATCAGAAGCAGAATAGCACTGACTACAATGCCCGATTTTAGTGCTCCAAATGCCAGTCCGGCTACCCGGTTAACAATATTAAGCTTAATAACTTCGAGCAGTTTTTGTGTTGCATAAGCGATGGCCTGTACCACAGCGATAGTGGCCACAAAGAGAAATATTGCAGCTGAAACGACCGCATAATCCGGATTATCAAAAAAGGGCCTGAACATGGCTGAGGCTTCTTCCATGTATTCAAAGGTGAGAAATACAGCCAGAATAATACCGGCAATATTTAAAACTTCGTGAATAACCCCGCTCATAAAACCGCGATACGCAAAGTAACCGATCGGTATCACGATAAAGAAGTCGAGCAGGTTCATTCCGGTCTATTTGGAGAGTTCCTCTTTTACAATTCTGCTCACATCACCACCTTCTGCTTTGCCCTTCAGCTTGGACATCATAACGCCCATCACCTTCCCCATATCGGCCATTGAGGAGGCGCCCATCTGTTCAATCTGTTTCTGGACTTCGGAGCGAATTTCATCATCGTCCATCATTTCAGGCAAATACGATTCGATAATGGCCAGCTCTTGTTTCTCATTATCAACCAGATCATCGCGGCCGCCCTGCTCAAACTGATCAATCGACTCTTTCCGCTGTTTAGCGGCTTTCATTAGCACTTCAATGACCTGCTCATCACTGATGGATGCTTCTCCGCCTTTTCGTTCGCTAATCTCTTTTTCCAAAATTTTCGCCTTCAGGGATCGCAAAACACGGAGTTCATCCGTTTTTTTTGCTTTCATTGCATCCTTCAGGTCGCTCATTATTTTCTCTTTAATGCTCATAGAACCTGTACGGGTCTGTTTGTTTAAGTATTACAGTTAAATGTAAGCAAAAAAAAAGGTTCCACCCGTTCTGGATGCAACCTTTTCTGAAAATCATTTCGAAAAACTTACTTCTTGTTTTTACTGATGAAATCTTTCACATCATCCTGGTCCATCATCGTTTCTCTGAACGCATACTTTCCGCGCTCATTCTTTGTAGATATGATAACCTTCGCCATTTTACGCTGAGACTGTTTCAGCGCCAGGGCTTCTTCACCAAATGCTTGTTTCTTCGCCATGGTTACGTATTATTTAATTTCTTTGTGAATCGTGTGCTTTCTGAGTACCGGATTATACTTCTTCAGCTCGAGACGGTCTGTGGTGTTCCGACGATTCTTCATCGTAACATACCGAGAGCTTCCCGGTTTTTCCGTGCATTCAAGAATTACCTGTATGCGATTACCTTTCGCCATTGTTTATACCTCTTTTAAAAGTGTTCCTTTTTTTCTGGCCTCTTTCAAAACCGCAGATATTCCCTTCTTGTTAATTGTGCGGAGGGTTTTGTTCGAAACCTTCAGGGTAACCCACCGATCTTCTTCAGGAATATAAAATCGCCGCTTTTTCAGATTCAAATGAAAACGGTGCTTGGTTTTGTTGTTCGCTTTTGATGAGCGATAACCGTTCAGCGGCTTTTGTCCTGTAATATCGTCCTTGCGTGCCATAATTCGTTTACTTAGCTGGTTTTTCGATAGACACCAAAATTAAGAGGATTACATTTTAAATTCAATACAATTTTATATATAATTTCTACACTCCAATTCAATCGGAATAATGCCTGCCTCCACGCCCTCTCTCGCTCTTCAAAATTGGCTTTTTGCAGGAGATAATAATAAAAGGCACATATACCCATACCTTTTTTTGATTTTGCCCGATCTTGCGCTATTTTCCACCGTCTAAGAGGCTATTTTTAACCACACTCAACCCCATTTATGGCACAAAAAAAAGGATCTGACTATAAAGCGTCGAATATTCAGGTACTGGAAGGTCTTGAAGCTGTTCGAAAACGACCTTCGATGTACATTGGCGATACCGGTCAGCGCGGGCTTCACCACCTTATCAACGAGGTTGTTGATAACTCCATTGATGAAGCTCTTGCCGGATATTGCGATCACATTAAAGTAATTATTCATCAAGACGGTTCAATCACCATCTCTGATAACGGGCGGGGAATTCCGGTTGATCAGCACCCGAAACTGAATATGCCCGCCGTGGAGGTTGTGCTAACCAAGCTTCATGCCGGCGGTAAGTTTGATAAGGATTCTTATAAAGTATCAGGTGGATTGCACGGCGTGGGTGTAAGTTGCGTGAATGCCCTTTCTTCTACTTTTAGTGCAGAAATCCATCGGGATGGCAAAATTTATGTAATGGAGTTTGAGCGTGGTTTTACCACAACTCCACTTCAGGAAACCGGGAATACGAAAGTTACCGGTACAACAATCAAATTTAAACCGGATGCTGAGATTTTTACTCAAACAACGGAATTTAAGTTTGATATTATTGCAGACCGAATGCGTGAACTCGCATTCCTGAATCCGCAAATCACTATTGAAATTACCGATGAGCGCGAAGAGGAAGACAGCGATTCTCATCATGTAGAATTCCACTTTGCGGGTGGCGTTAAAGATTTTGTAAAGTACCTGGATGAATCTCGCGAAACCCTGATGGATGAACCGATGTACATTTCAGGTGAAGTGGATAATGTACCGGTTGAGCTGGCCATCTCATATAATGAGAGCTATTCAGAAAATGTCCACTCGTACGTAAATAATATTAACACGCGTGAAGGCGGAACCCATATCTCCGGTTTCAGAAGAGCCCTTACTCGCTGCTTTAAAACGTATGCCGAGAAGAATAACATCATCAAATCAAATAGCAAAATTCAGGTATCCGGAGAAGATTTTCGAGAAGGAATGACCTGCGTTTTGAGTGTAAAGGTTGCCGAACCTCAGTTTGAAGGACAGACCAAAACAAAGTTGGGTAACTCTGAAGTTCAGAGTGCTGTTGAGGTTATTGTTTATGAAAAGCTTACAGATTATCTCGAGCAGAACCCCAAAACTGCTAAAAAGATCCTTGAAAAAGTGATTCTGGCAGCTGAGGCGCGTGAAGCAGCCCGAAAAGCTCGTCAACTCATTCAGCGTAAAAGTGTAATGAGTGGTGGCGGACTTCCGGGTAAACTTGCCGACTGTTCTATTAAAGATCCGGCTCACAGTGAAATTTACATTGTGGAGGGTGACTCTGCGGGCGGTTCTGCCAAAATGGGACGAAATCGTAGTTTCCAGGCAATTCTTCCGCTTCGAGGAAAAATTCTAAACGTTGAGAAAGCCAAGATCAACAAGATTCTGGAGAACAAAGAGATCCAGGCGATGATTACAGCTTTAGGAACCGGTGTTGGTCATGAAGAGGAGTTTGAGCTTGATAAGCTTCGATATCATAAAATTATCATCATGACAGATGCCGACGTGGATGGATCTCATATCCGTACTCTGCTGCTAACGTTCTTCTATAGATATATGCATCCGCTCATCGAGAATGGATTTATCTATATCGCTACACCTCCGCTCTATAGAATTACGGCTACCCGCCAGGATATTCAGTATGCGTGGGATGATGATACCCGCGATAAATTGATTCGCGAGCTGAAAAAGTCGAAGAAGAAATTTGATGTTTCACGCTATAAGGGTCTTGGCGAGATGAACCCTGAGCAGCTCTGGGAAACCACCATGGACCCCGAAACCCGAACACTTCAAAAAGTGACGGTAGAAAATGCTGCGGCGGCTGATAAAATGTTCTCAACCCTTATGGGCGGAGACGTTGAACCGCGACGTGAATTCATCGAGCGAAATGCCAAATACGCTCAACTCGACATTTAAAGAAATTATTCATCTGACAAAACTGATTCATGGCTACAGAAAAGATTATACCTATTTCTATTGAAGACGAAATGCAATCGTCCTACATCGACTACTCGATGTCGGTAATTGTATCGAGAGCGCTGCCGGATGTGCGGGATGGATTGAAACCTGTTCACCGGCGTATTCTTTATGGAATGAGCGATCTCGGGATGCTTCACAACCGAAACTTCAAAAAGAGTGCCCGTATTGTGGGTGAGGTTTTGGGTAAGTATCACCCGCACGGTGACTCTGCTGTTTACGACTCGATTGTACGAATGGTTCAGGAGTTTTCTCTCCGCTATCCTTTGGTGAATGGCCAGGGAAACTTCGGGTCTATTGACGGTGATTCCGCTGCGGCGATGCGTTACACTGAAGTTCGTATGCAGCGAATTGCAGAGGAGCTTCTCACAGATATCAACAAAGAAACCGTCGATTTTCAGACCAACTTTGATGATACACTGACCGAGCCGACCGTTCTTCCGTCCATGCTGCCAAACCTGCTGCTTAATGGTGCTTCCGGTATTGCTGTGGGTATGGCTACAAACATGCCTCCTCACAATCTATCTGAAGTGGTAGACGGTACCGTTGCCTTTCTCGATGACCCTGAAATTGAAACCGAGCAGCTGATGAAGCACATCACGGCTCCGGACTTTCCTACAGGCGGAATCATTTACGGATACGAAGGTGTCAAAGAGGCTTACACAACAGGACGCGGTAAAATTACGATGCGAGCCCGCGCCAATGTTGAGGAGCTACGAAATTCACGCGAACAGATTGTAGTCACAGAAATTCCTTATCAGGTAAACAAAGCCACGCTGATTCAAAAAATTGCTCAGCTGGTTAGTGACGAGAAGATCACTGACATCTCTGAAATTCGGGATGAGTCTGACCGCGAAGGTATGAGAATTGTCATTATCCTGAAAAGAAGTGCCAATGCAGGAGTTGTACTCAATCAGCTTTATAAGTACACGCAAATGCAGCAAACCTTTGGCGTGATCAACCTTGCGCTGGTACAAGGCAGACCTAAAGTAATGGCGCTCAAAGAGTTGATTGAACGTTTCATTGAACATCGTATTGAGGTCGTTATTCGCCGTACGATTTATGATCTCGATCAGGCTGAAGCTCGCGCCCACATTCTTGAAGGGCTTAAAATTGCGCTCGATAATCTGGATGAGGTTATTAAAACTATTCGTGCATCCAAGAATCCACAAGAGGCTAATGAGGAACTGCGTCGAAAGTTTGCACTGACCGACATTCAGGCTAAAGCCATTCTCGACATGAGGTTGCAGAAGCTTACCGGGCTCGAACGGGATAAGATCGATACCGAGTATCGTGATATTGTAACTCAGATTGCCGAATATCGAAAAATTCTCTCTAACCGAGACGAACAGAAAGAGATCATCAAAAATGAGCTCCTTCAACTGAAAGACCGATACGGTGATGAACGGCGTACACAAATCGTCTATTCTGCCGACGACTTCAGCATTGAGGATATGATTGCAGATGAAGATGTGGTTGTTACCATATCAAATAAAGGATTTATCAAGCGAATGCCGGTAAGTGGTTATCGTCGCCAGCGCCGTGGAGGTAAAGGGATGAAAGGAACCACAACAAAAGATGACGAATATGTAGAACATCTTTTTGTTGCCACTAACCATAACTATATCCTTTTCTTTACCGAGAAAGGCAACTGTTACTGGTTAAAAGTTTATGAAATTCCTGAAGGCTCCAGACTTGCGCGCGGCCGTGCAATTGTCAACCTGATTGATATCGACAAGGATGACTCGATTAAGACATTTGTTCCTGTCAAAACTCTGGATGATGATGAGTACATCAAATCACACTCCATCATCATGGCTACGAAAAAAGGCCAAGTGAAGAAGACCTCACTCGAAGCATACAGCCGCCCGAGAAGAGATGGAATTATTGCCATCAACATCAAAGATGATGACAGCCTTCTGGAAGCAGCACTTACGGATGGGGAAAGCAACATAATACTTGCGAACAAATCCGGACGTGCAATACGTTTTCATGAAGAGGAAGTCCGTGAAATGGGCCGAAACACTTCCGGAGTACGCGGAATGAATCTTGATGATAACGACGAGCTTGTAGATATGGTTGTGATTAAAAACACTCATGAAGCTACGGTTCTTGCGATTTCAGAAAACGGTTTCGGTAAGCGATCTCTTGTTGATGATTACCGGGAACAGAGCCGTGGCGGAAAAGGAGTTATTACGCTTAAGGTTACTCCAAAGACCGGAAATCTGATTGCGCTGAAAGAAGTATCAGACAACGATGACTTGATGGTTATAACGGAGCGCGGTAAGATCATTCGAATGCAGTGTAAAGGAATCCGCACCATGGGTCGGAACACTCAGGGCGTACGAATTATGCGACTCGATGAAGATGGAAAGATTGCCGCAGTTACCCGGGTAGTCAATGAAGATGAAACTTCCGAAGACGATGCCCCAACCGTCGAGTAATCTTACGTTCTAAAGTTTCAACTGAAAGTAAAAAGGCTCCACAATGTGGAGCCTTTTTTTATTACATCGACTGGTTTGGTTAATCTGATATTATTCCCTCCTCTCTTTTCACATCAGATATTTTCAAGCATACCGGCCAGTAAATTTTTTCTCATTATTTTTAGTTTTTCCGGACTCACCACCTTCACATTATTTCCAAACTGAAGCAACCACTCGTTTAAATAATCCAAATTATCAAAATTGAACTCTGCTTTAAATTTTTTAGAATCAATAGGCTCAAACTTTAATATTTTAGTCGGCAGATTCGCCTTAAACGCGCGTTCTACAGATTCATCAACCACCACCCTTATTTTTTGCCCCGATTCGTTAGAATTAAAAATAAGGCCCTCTACGTCGATTTCTGGTTTTTTCTCAAATTTTTCATCGAGTATTTTTACCTCCGCCATTTGATCCAGCACAAAATTCCGAATTGCATCCCGCATGTGTGAATAACCAATCAAATTCCAATGGTCTCTATAAAAAACCAAAAGATACGGGTTCACTTTACGATTGCTGATCTCACTATCTTTTTTACTTTCGTACGTAAACTCTATTATTTTCTGCTGGGAGATCGCGCTACTTAACAGATACCAATTTCCACCCTCTTTTTTATCTGCACCAAAATGAAGAAATGGATCCACTACCGTTCGGTCATCAAGTGATTCCATAAATCTTTTTAAATCATCCGGTAAGACATTTTTTATTTTTAATTCAACACCTTTTGCATCATCTACAAGATTTTTATCCACTTGCGACTTTACAAAATTGAGACCTACCATGATTGTAGCGAGCTCACGTGAATTGAACATCAATGGGGGTATTTTATAACCATCAATTACCCCATAGCCGCTGTACTCATCCCATGTAACCGGCACATTAATATCCGATAGAAAATTAAAATCCCTGAAAATTGTTCTGCGACTCACCCCAAACTCTTCCGCCAGATCGCTGACTGTCAGTTTCTTTTTCGAATCCTGCAGCATTAAAATCATTTTTAAACGACGCTCTGAACTTTTTAATCTGGACATATTTCACCCTATCATTTTCGATTATATAAAAAAAGCTTACCGACAATTATCGATAAGCCCCAATAAGATGTGAGCATTTCACCAAAAATAAAAGCTACTTTTCTAGCAAAACCAACCCCTTCCCCTCATAGAATTCCTCATCAAATTGAAAAGAGTAGATCGTACACTTCACATTCGAATGCACTCTTTCCATCTCTTGATACGCACCTTTCACCCCTTTCCACATAACAATCTTCTTCCACGGCTTCTTTTTTGTGAGCCTCAGCAGGTCGTTAATCTTGAAGGCGTGTTTTGTCACAATCCCCGCCCCAGTTTTAATGCCCACCAATGAGATGCTCTTGGGAATTACCTCAACATTTTTCAATTTAAGTTTTTCCGTTATTGCCGAAACTGCCCGCATTTTCTTCCGGACATTATCGTTCAAATAAAACTTCTTTTCGGGGTATACAACTGATAGCGGAATGCCGGGCAAACCGCCGCCGGTGCCTGAATCAATCCATTCATCAACATCATTTAACAAGCCAAGCTGAAGCGGAATCAATGAATGAATTACATGCTCACGAACTGTTTCACGTGAAACATTGCGACTCACAAGATTGATTTTTGAGTTCCACTCGAGTAAATGATCAATATATGACTCAAGAAGCTCACTGTGTTTTGAGTATAACTTCCTTGCATTAGCAAGCACTTCTTTTTCAACCTTTATCTCTTCAATCTGATGTTTCACGTGAAACAAGTCTTTTTTAGTTTTTAAGATAAATCATGAGAACGGCTATATCACTGGCAGATACACCACTTATTCTTGAAGCCTGACCAATAGTTTCGGGCTGAATTTTACTGAGCTTACTCTGCCCTTCAGAAGAGAGACTTTTGATTTTATGGTAGTCGATCTTTTCAGGAATAGCAGCGTTCTCTTTATTGCTGATCTCTTCAACCATCTCAAACTCCCGTTTGATATACCCCTCATATTTAATCTGAATCTCAACCTGTTCTAAAACATCTCGGTTTGAAGTAATCTCAGATGCTTTTTGGTTTAATTCTTCGTCTGCCGCAAATAAATCATCGATGGTCAATTGTGGCCGCGGAATCAGAGTTCGGGCTTTTACCGGTTGAGAAAGTGTTGGTGTACCCTTCTCTTTAAGCATAGGATCCATCTTCTCAGGTCGAACTGTGTAGTTTTCAATTAAATCGAACAGCTCGTTGATCTCTTTCTTCTTTTTTGAGAACCGATCATAACGCTCATCATCAACCAGTCCGATTTTTCTGCCTAATTCAGTTAGACGCAAATCGGCATTATCTTGTCTCAGTAAAATTCTATGTTCAGCTCTGGACGTAAACATTCTGTAAGGTTCTTCCGTACCTTTATTGATCAGGTCGTCAATCAAAACTCCGATGTATCCCTCTGATCTCTTGATTACAAACGGCTCCTTTTCCTGAACAAAAAGAGCCGAGTTAATCCCAGCAATGAGTCCCTGACAAGCCGCCTCTTCGTAGCCGGTAGTACCATTAATCTGCCCGGCAAAAAACAAACCGTTTACAATTTTTGTTTCTAAAGAACGCTTAACCTGATGAGGCTGGAAATAGTCGTATTCTATCGCATACCCGGGACGTAGCATGACTGCTTCTTCAAAACCGGGAATGGTTCGAAGCGCATGATATTGAACATCTTCGGGCAGTGAGGTAGAAAACCCATTCAAATACATTTCGTACGTATTCCACCCTTCCGGTTCAAGGAATAACTGGTGACGATCTTTATCAGCAAAACGATTGATTTTATCTTCTATACTCGGGCAATAGCGCGGGCCAACTGATTTGATCCTGCCATTAAACATCGGGCTTCTGTCGAAACCGGTTTTGAGCATCTCATGAACATCTTCATTTGTATACCCAATCCAGCATGTCAATTGATCATCCAGGCCGGGAAGCTCATCCGTCATAAAAGAAAATGGACTCGGATTCTCATCACCGTACTGAACTTCAAGCTTTGTGTAGTCTATAGAACGACCATCTATTCTGGGAGGCGTTCCCGTTTTTAATCTCCCCACTTCAAAACCCAGTTTCTCAAGTGCAGAGGAAATTCCAATCGATGCACGTTCACCGGATCTTCCCCCACCATATTGAGACTCTCCAATATGAATTAGACCATTTAAAAAAGTACCACTGGTTAAAATAACAGACTTGGTTTCAAAAGTTTGACCTGTTTGAGTAACCACGCCTTTTATCTGTTTTCCGCTGCTATCGGTTACGATATCAACAACATTATCCTGACGGAAAAAGAGGTTATCAATTTTCTCCAGGTTCTCTCTCATTATCTTAGAATAAAGTGACCGGTCACTCTGGCATCGAGGGCTCCACATAGCAGGTCCTTTACTTCGATTCAGCATTCTAAACTGAACTCCACTTTGATCACTGACAATACCACTCAACCCGCCAAGTGCATCTATCTCTCTTACAAGCTGTCCTTTTGCAACACCGCCCATGGCCGGATTACAGGACATCTTGGCAATAGCATCAAGGTTCATTGTTATGAGAAGGGTTTTGGCACCCATTTTCGCTGATGCAGCTGCTGCTTCACTTCCTGCATGCCCTGCTCCCACAACAATGACATCATATGCGGGATATAAACTTTTCATATCTGTTTGTTTTTATTGTATTTAATTTGTTTTATAGTATTTTACACAGTCTCTTAAAATACCGTTAATTATGGAGATTATAAATACTATACAATTCTGTAGATTTGTATGGAAGAAACGCATTTAAACAAGTAAAGATTTCACAAAATAGTAGCTTCATGTGGTTCAATAAAAAAAGTAAAGAGAAAGAGACCGGATATTTTTCTGAGAAGTGGCTCAAGCAGTGGAAAGAAAATATCAACAACAGTGAAAACTATCGCCAACAGGGAAAAGGATGGAATGCGCCTATCATTCTAAAAATAACCACTCCTTCCATCAACCATTTGAAAGAGCAAGATATAACCGGCGTTTACCTGGATTTAAAATATGGAAAGTGTGAAGAGTTACGATATGCAACTCCGGAAGATGAACCTATAAGTGATGTAATATTAAAAGCCACCGAAGAGGCATGGATTCGTTTAATTGAAAGAGACAGAGATCCTACAAAACTGATTATGCTCGGCAAAATCTCAATGGAAAAAGGTAGCCTGGTACTTTTATCCATACAGAGAAAAGCGGCAATAGAGCTCATTAAAGCAGCTCCCATTTTGGGGCATAGTCAGGTCATAAATAATTCACCAAAAATCCAGGAAAAAGTTGTCAGGAAAAACAGAAAGTCATTTAAAACAACAAGGAAAGGCATCGATCACGACAGTTTTCCGATGAAGCTCTTTCAGAAAGCAAAACAATTTGGAATCTGGAATCCATCAAATATAGACCTGACAACAGATCGTGAACAATGGACCCAACTAACCAAAGAGGAGAAAGAGATTCTTTTACATTTAACTTCTCTTTTTTTAGCCGGAGAAGAAGCTGTTACATCCGACCTCCTTCCACTTATTAAGGTCATAAGCAATGAGGGAAGGCTGGAAGAGGAAATGTATCTCACATCATTTTTGTGGGAGGAAGCGAAACACGTTGAATTTTTCTCATTATATCAACAAGAAGTTTATAAAGGAATACCTAATGCCGAGAGATTTCATGGCCCGTTTTATAGAACCATCTTTTACGAAAAGCTACCAGAAGCATTGACTAACTTAGACATTGATCCTTCACCTTTAAACCAGTTAAAAGCCTCCATTACATATAATATGATTGTTGAAGGAACATTGGCGGAAACAGGTTATGCTGCATTCTACAACATGCTTGAGGATCGAGACTTGATGCCCGGACTTAGAAAAGGACTGAATAATCTTAAACAGGATGAATCCAGACACATTGCATTTGGTCTGTATTTAATCAATAGAATACTTGATGAAAACCCTGAATTCAAAAAGACCGCGGAAGACATTCTTACGACTCTTTTAAATGATGCGACAAACATCATTCACGAAATCTTTGAGCCTTATGACGTCATTCCATTTAATTTGGAAAAAGAGTGGTTTTTAAATTATGCAATCAAACAGTTTCAGTCGAGAATAGATAAACTCGGTATTTCAGTTTAGTGTTAATTAACTACTGCAGTTTAAGAATACATAAACATTCCTTTCAAAATTATTGACATCCATGTTTAATGGAGTAATTATCCTTTAAGATTCCAGAAAGTTTCAAAATTCTTCTGATATATTCCCTCCATGAAAATTTTAGTTATTGAAGACGAACCCGGACTGTTGAAGAGTATCGAAGATTCTCTGAAAAAAGAGCACTATGTAGTGGAAACAGCCTCCGACTATCTTTCTGCAGTGGAAAAGGTGTTTGTATATGATTACGACTGTATTTTGCTGGACATAATGTTGCCAAACGGGAGCGGCCTGCAAATTCTTGAACAATTAAATGAGAAAGGTAAAACTGAGAATGTAATCATCATTTCTGCAAAGGATTCTCTCGATGACAAAATCAAAGGACTTGAACTTGGCGCGGATGATTATCTTACAAAGCCGTTTCACCTGGCAGAACTGACCGCTCGTGTAAAAGCAGTTTTGCGACGAAATACGCTGGAAGGAAAATCAACTATAGATTACGGGAATGTAAGCCTTGATCCGGATAACAGAAAAGTCACTATCAATAAAGAGCCCATCACGTTAAACCGAAAAGAATTTGACGTTTTAAAATATTTTCTCATCAACAAAAACCGCCTGATTACCCGTACCGGTCTGGCCGAACACGTTTGGGGAGATCACATTGATCAAGCCGATAACTTCGATTTTATATACTATCAAATCACCAACCTCCGAAAAAAGCTTGACGAAGCCGGAGCATCAGTTGAAATTAAAGCCGTATACGGAGTTGGCTATAAATTGGAAAAATCATGAGGCTGCTTAATCGATCACTGCAATATCTGGCCGTATCCATTTTAGTGGTAGTCGGAATTTGGTCAGTCATCTTTTATTTCGGCTTTCGTGATGAAGTGTACGACATTGTTGATGACAACCTCGAAGATCAGCTGGAGCTGCTGGATTCACGGGTGAAAGAAGACCCTTCCCTTTTGGAAAGCACGAGTTTTGAAGATGGTATGTTCTCAATCTCTCCTATTACATACGAGGAGGCCCTGGTTTATCAGGAAGAAGTATTTCGAAATACGCTTATGCCTCTTCCATTCAGCAATGATCTTGAGCAGGTTCGAATGCTGACAGAGGCTTATCAGGTAAAAGGCCAATACTACAAATACCAGGTGGTCTCCTCTACTGTGGAGGAAGATGATTTAGTAGAGAGCATGTTCTGGTTTATCATTTGGCTCTACATTGCACTTATTCTCACTATCGTTCTTATTAACAATTGGGCTCTGAAAAATCTATGGTCACCTTTCTACACGGTTCTTAAAGATCTAAAGGATTATCGGGTTGAACAGAGCTCAGGATTAACTGACATACAATCTTCAACAACTGAGTTTCAAGAACTGAAACGCGTAGCCGATGAACTGATTGAAAGAACTAGGAAATCATACATCAATCAGAAACATTTTACTGAAAATGCTGCCCATGAGCTTCAAACACCAATAGCTGTCATTACAAGTAAACTTGAGCTCCTACTTGAAAAAGCAGAACTAAGTGAGCAGGATGCTGCCACGGTTGGTGAAATTCTGGATATAACATCGCGACTAAATCAGCTAAACAAATCACTTCTCCTGCTTAGCCGAATCGATAATAACCAATTTGTAGAAAACGAACGTATATCGATTGGTGATATGATTCGTAGCCTGATGGAAAATCTTGAAGATCTTACTTCATACAAACAGATATCCATTCAGATCGATGAAGATGATGCGCCTCTTTATGTAGAAGCTAACCCCTATCTTACCGAGGTAATGCTCCAAAACCTTTTGGTGAATGCCATTAATCACAATAAACCGGGAGGAAATGTTAACATTTCTATCGGATACAACTCATTTAGGATCTGTAATAGCTCTACAGAGGACAGACTTGACAGAGAAAAACTATTTAAGCGTTTTTCAAAGAACCCCGGTTCAAAGCACGGAAACGGACTCGGCCTGGCTATTATAAAGGCAATTTGTGACCTCTACGACTATCAAATCAATTATTCATATAATGATGGTATTCACTGTTTTGAAGTAACCGTGCAGTAAGTAGTACGCGGTGGAAATACCCAATCTTCTATTCATTTCTTTCTGTATCCTGTAACTTGAAAAATCCTCTCCACTTCCCTCATTTTCAGCGCTGATAGAACTCTACTGAGTGGATAGCCTCATCTCCGCAATTTTTTTAGAATAATTTTTCAGTCCATCCTTTGATTCCAGAATGTTTCAAAATTTGGGTCTTATGTTTAGTGCAGACACTGAAACAGGCGATATAATTCTGAGATTATCAGTTAATAAGTAATCATGAATTTATCGCAGCTACTAAATTCTAAAGCATAGAACAATGAAATATTTACTCATAATTTTTGCATGGACTTTTTCAATATTCGGAACTGTAAAAGGACAGGATATTCCTGTGTCACAAGTTCCCAACGTAGTCATTAACTCCTTTTCCGAGGATTTCTCAAATGCAAGGGATATTGATTGGGAAAGAGAATCCGGGTATTTCGAGGTCGATTTTGAAACCGGCTGGGGCCGCGACCACGAAGCCAGATATGATGAATCGGGAACACTTCTCTATCATAAGGAGGAGATTCGCAACCGCGAACTGCCTGACATTGTAAGAGACAAAATCGATTCTGAGTATAGCGACTACAATATAGACGATGCAGAACGAATTATAGAAGGAGATGAAACGCGATACCTGATTTCACTCGACTCGCGGAGATTAAGCGATCTGGATCTTCTCATAGATGACAAAGGTGAGATCATCAGCGAAGCATACGACGACTAACTGAATCCACAAACTTCTCTCAAACGCATCCGGGCCTGAATAAACCTGGGCTCGGTTGCAATCTTATACAATACCCCAAAATAACAACCTATGTTCATCATCTATAGCCTACGGTCTACGAACCGCATGATTCTAACAAGTGTCTGCTTGGTATTACTTTTTCTATCAATTAATCCTAAAAGTTTTGCTCAAAACGCACTAAACGACGTTGGTTTTAACGGGCAATTTTTTATCTCTTACGAGTATGACCGGACCCAAGAGACAAACATCAACGAGTTTTCTATCAAAAGAGGATACATCACGTTCAGAAAGCACCTGAAAGATCGGCTCGAAGTACGTTTTACCCAGGATGTTACTATTGATCAACAAGGTGATGGTGCCGGCGACATTGAACTTCGTCTGAAATACGCCTTAGCAAACTACTCTTTTAATGATATTGGCCCGTTTACATCAATCAACGTTGAGGCCGGTGTTGTTCATCGCCCATGGATCGCTTTTGAACAGGATATCAATGACTACCGGGCACAGAACTCTATGATGCTTGACCAAACAGATATTATTTCATCTGCAGATTTTGGACTCCAGTTTTCTGCCGGTATTGGTGAAAAACTGGAAAGAGAATCTGCTCGTGGCCTCAATTCAAACCCGGCACGGTATGGAAGTTTTGCCATCGGTATATATAACGGCGGCGGATACGCCAGCCTTGAACAGAACAGTAATAAAGTTGTTGAAGGCAGGCTTACACTTCGCCCATTTCCGGATCAATTAGCCGGGCTTCAGTTATCTCTATTTGGTGCACATGGCAAAGGGAACTTATCAGAAAGCCCTGATTTTTCAATGGCTGGATCTGCTCTCTCATTCGAATCATCCCGACTCAATGTGATGCTTCAGGGCGCACATTCATTTGGCGACAGTGCAGGCAATTATATCGTACCAAATACAAACGATCCGTATAACCTTCGCGGGTGGAGCATCTTTACCGAAGCAGACCCATTCCGCTCTCCCATACACTTCACTTTTCGATATGATAATCTTTACAACCAAGACCTTAACCAAGTAGCACACAGGCAGTGGATTGGTGGAATAGCCTATGTAATGGAGAATCGGTCAAAACTAATTTTTGATGTAAGCAGGCAAGAAAATGAATTCCTTAATGAATCATCTGAATTTACGCGATTTGAAATAGTCGCAGAGATACGGTTTTGATGGGTTACTTTCACATCTCCACTCATTGGGTGCTCGAGATACTCGTAATCCCATCCATAAAACAAAGTTGGGTGCTCACATTTTTTTAAAATCATATCAAACAAAAGACAACCGCTTTTTAAGTGCTTGGCTTTTGTAGCGATCCGGATCCCGAAAGCCTTCGGGAAACTCGCAGCCTCATTCATAAAAAACATGGCCGGGCGTTCTCTTTTTAAAAACTAAGCTAAAACAAAAAAAGCCACTCAAAATGAATTGAGCGGCTTTTGCGATCCGGACGAGATTCGAACTCGCGACCTCCTGCGTGACAGGCAGGCGTTCTAACCAGCTGAACTACCGGACCATTATTTCAAAAAGTAAAACTTAACAAGGTTCAAAAATCGAACTAGCGAACCTTATTCTATTTTTGAACAGATTTGAATATAGGGAGCCTTTCGATACGAAGTCAAGAAAGAATGTAACTTTTTCTAAAAAATAAAAGGGCTACAGGTTTCAACTGTAGCCCTTTATCGGGATGGTGATGGGATGTATGTAAGTTTTTATAAAATTCTTTCTAATGAGTTTGTGAGCTCATCGCTCATCGGTGTTACGTTACTTTTAAACCTTCTGACGACGTTTCCGTTCCGATCTACAAGAAATTTTTCAAAATTCCACCCAATCTCTCCGGTAAAATCTGGGTTATCTGTTTGAGTCAGATAGTCATACAATGGATGCTGATCATCTCCTTTGACAGATATTTTT